>JALHPN010000116.1 GCA_022842465.1 Polyangiaceae bacterium
GGCCGAGGCCCCGACCACCGCACCCTGCGCCGAGCGCGCACCGGGCTGTCTCGACGCGCGCGACGCGGCCCACGCCCCGAGGACGAGCGCGCCCGCTCCTGCGAGACCCGCGAAGAGAAGGCCTGCCTCGCCGAGGATGGGCGATGCGCGTACAGCGAGGTCCATCGTCACGACCACCGCGAAGGACGCGCCGACGGACGCCTCGCGCGCGCACGCAGCGACGGAGAGACGCGCCACCAGCGCCCACGCGAGGAGGACCGCGAGCACCACGCGGATCGAGACTGCGCCGAGGACACGCGAAGCGAGGACGTCCGGCTGCGCCTCGCGCGCGGCGATCCGCGCGCGTTCGGCTACCTCGCGGAGGCTCGTGGTCGGGGCGAGTGGAACGAGAACGTGGGTTGCCCCGGGGGAGAGCGTCACGTTCGTCGCGAGCACGTCCGGTGACGCAGGACCGAGGACGATCCGGAACGAGACGACACCGGGATCGACGGTCGCGACGAACGGGGTCACGAGCGGCTCACCCGGGAGGGGGACATCGCGATCGGACACGACCCTCGCGCCGCCGTACGCCGCGACGGCCAGCGTCGCCTCGTGGACGTGCCCGTCCGGTGCTCCCGTCGAGACCAGGGCCGCGCGAGGCCCCTGATCGCTCACGTAGCCGGAGGGACCGAACGTGCCGCCGAGCGACCAGAAGAGGAGACAGGCGGCGAGGACGAGCGCGCCGTCCCCCGAGGTCGCCACGAGGAGCGCGCGCACCGGCCGCGACGAGCCCTCGCCCGCCAGCGCGAACGTCGCGAGCGTCGCGAGCTGGGCGCCGACCAGCATCGCGCCGAGCCCGTCCCCGAGGGTCACGGCGAACACGGCGGCGACGAGACAGCCGAGCCAGCCGAGCCGGCGAGCCGCGCCCTCGCGCCGGCTCGAGACCTCGACGACCACCGCGATGGACGCGAGGAGAGCCACGGTGGTCGTGGCGACGGCGGAGCGCGCGTCGGCCACGAGGTCGACCCGGAGATCGAGGCTGCCGAGGCGCGCGACCGAGGAGACGTGCTCGACGATTCCTCCGCGCCCGCGATCGATCGCGGACAGCGTCTTCGCCAGCACCAACGAGGAGACGGCGAGCGTCGCGAGCGCGAGCGCCGCCGCCGCCTTCTCCGCATGGCGACGTGTGGCCGCACAGCTCAGCGCCCACGCGAGCGGCAAGGCGACCAGGAGCGAGAGCGCTCGCGTCGGCTCGAGGACGGGCACGGCGCCGGACGACTCGATCATGCGACGTCACCAGTCTTCGCGTCGATCCACGCGCGACGCAAGAGGCCCCGCTCGGATCAGAGGAACGGGCTCGCATGGGGCTCGGGCCTCGAGAGCGCCGAGCGCACGCGCCACGTCGTGCGGAGCGCGAGCAAGGTCACCATCGCCACGAGGGTCGCGCCGAAGGCCGCCTCGACCGGCTGGGGCAGCGTGAGCAGGCGCGATGCAGAGGCGAGCGCCGCAGCCAGGATAAGCGCGGGGAGAAGGCGTCGCACGCAGAAGGAGGTCGCGTCCTTCCACGACCACGACACGCCGAGGCTCGCCGTCGCGAGCACGCCGCCCGCGAGCAGCCACGCCTTCAGGACGAGGAGCAACCCGCCGAGGAAGACCACGCCGAGCGGCGCCGGCGCCGCCGTGCGCGGAAGCTGCCAACCCCCGAAGAAGACGGCCGCGCCGAGCGTCGCCGCGAGCAGGATCCCGAGCCGCTCGAGGACCTCGGCCGGTCTCTTCGCGCGCGTCGCCGGGGGCGCGGCGACCGAGAGCGTCGGCTCCTGCCCGGTCGCGCGGACGCGAGCGATCGCGACGAGCGCGGCGACGTAGACGAAGCCGAGCGCTGCCGCGCCCGGATCGTGCGCGAACGTCCAGGCCCAGGGCGCGGCCCCCTGCCGGTCGACGATCTCGGAGAGCCGGTAGGCGCCTGTCGTGGCGACGACCCCGACGAGCGCGCCCAGGAGGAGCGCGGCCGGAACCGCGAAGCGCGCGAGCGAGCCGAGGAACGCGAAGCGCCCTCGCGCGAGCGCGAGGCGCGCGACGAAGAGGAGTCCGAGCGCGGTCACGACGAGGACGGCGCCGTCGAGGTCAGGCGCGAGCACGTGCGGACCGAGCGCGAACGTCCCGATCATGATCGAGGCGACGGCGGAGACGATCGCGACGGAGCCGCTCCCGAAGAGGGCCTGGGCGAGCTCCGAGGACGTCGTCCGGCGCACGCGCGACGCGACACGGACCTCCGCGGCGACGAGGAGCGCCGGGCCGGGCAGGAGGAGGAGGAGGAGCACGGCGAGCGCGAGTCCCGCGACGAGGAGGGCGGGGGCGAGCTCCGAGGGGATCCGCTCCCCGGCGAATCCCGTGAGCGCGACCGTGCGGACGTCCTCGCTCGGCGCGTCGTCGCCGTGACGAAGCCCGAGCTCGACCTTGCGCGAGGACGCGGGCACGAGATCCGTGACTTCGAGGATGCGGACACCGTCGAGAGACGAGAGGAGATCACCGGGGACGATCCCGTGGCGCTCCGCCGGAGACCCGGGCGCGACGCGATCGACTCGGATGCCACGCGGGGTCGGCGGCAGGGTCGTCAGCCCGAGGAACGCGAGGAACCGGGCGGCCTCCTGCGAGCGTGAGGCCGCGAGGTCGGCGCGAACGGAGGAGGGCCGCACGTCGAGCGTGACGTTCCGCTTCTCGGCCGCGAGCGGGGGGGCGCCGGCCGCGCTCGAGGCGAACGCGACCTCGACCGAGCCCGCGAAGGTCGCATGGGTTGCGCGATCGCGGCCGCAGAAGCGGTCGCCGAGCTGCTCGGTGACGGTGACCTCGACTCGGTCGGGGCTGGCGACGACGCCCTCCGCCTCGATCGCAGCGCCGCGCACCTCGGGCTCACCGGCGCGACGCACGTCGCCCCGGAAGGTCACCCGCGCTCGGCGGCCTTGCGGGAAGCCGACCCCGCGGATCTCGAGCCGGTCGAGGGTATCCACCTCGCGAGGCTCGATCGCGCTGACCTCGAGGAGCGGCGGCGACAGATCGCGCTCGCAGCCGGCGAGGGCGGCGAGGAGACCCACGAGGAGGAGCCCGGTCGCGAGCGCGCGCGCCGGAAGCCGAAGGAGACCCGCACCTGCGTCCACGCTCCGAGAGATAGAAGAGGGGGCCGGAACACGCGACTTTTCGGCGAATTTCGCGCGGGAGTCATGCCATGCTGCGGCCCATGGCGAACGTGTACGCGGTCATCATGGCAGGCGGAGCTGGCACGCGCTTCTGGCCGGCGTCCCGCTCCCGCCGGCCGAAGCAGCTCCTCGCCCTCGGCGGCGGGGACGAGCCGCTCCTCGCGGCGACGGTGCGACGCCTCTCACCTCTCGTTCCTGCCGAGCGCGTGCTCGTCGTGACCGGCGAGCACCTCGCCGATGCCACGATCGCCGCGCTCCCGGGCGTCTCTCGAGACCGCATCCTCTGCGAGCCCGCGCCGCGCAACACCGCGCCGTGCATCGCGTGGGCGAGCGCCACGATCGAGCGGCTCGATCCCGATGCCGTCGTCATGGTGCTGCCGAGCGACCATTTCATCAGCGACGAAAGCAGGTTCCGCGAGGTGCTCGCGCGCGCGATCGCGAGCGCCGAGGGCGGACGCGTCACGACCGTCGGGATCGTCCCGACCCGACCCGAGACGGGCTACGGCTACATCGAGGTCGGCAGAGACCTCGGCGGCCAGGCGAAGGAGGTCGCGCGTTTCGTCGAGAAGCCGGATCGTGCGCGCGCGGAGGCGTTCCTCGCCGGCGGAACGCACCTGTGGAACGCGGGGATGTTCTTCTTCCAGGCGCGCGCGATGACCGCGCTCGTCGCCCAGCACCTGCCGGACCTCGCGGCCGGCGTCGCGAAGATCGCCGCCGCGGCGAGCGACGGCAAGGAGGCCGAGACGGTGCGCGAGATCTTCCCCACGCTGCCGAGCGTCTCGATCGACCATGGCGTGATGGAGAAGGCGAGCGGGCTCGCGGTCGTGCCCGGCGACTTCGGCTGGAACGACGTCGGCAGCTGGCAGTCGGCGTGGGAGCTCGGCGACAAGGACGGATCGCAGAACGCCCTCGACGCCGACGCCGTCGCGGTGGATGCGAAGGGAAATCTCGTCCGAGTCCTCGGCGAGGCGAAGGGGAAGAAGGTCGTCGCGCTGGTCGGGGTCGAGGACCTCGTCGTCGTCGACACGGACGATGCGCTCCTCGTCATCCCGCGTGACCGCGCGCAGGACGTCCGCCTCGTCATCGAGGCCTTGAAGGCCGGCGGCAAGAAGGAGCTGCTGTAGAGCTCTCGCGTCAGGCCGCGCGCGCGGATCGCAGCGCGCTGACGCCATCGTCGACCGCTGACCACGTCGTCGGGCGGCGTATTCGTGCATCTTGCACATGAATGCGCTCGGCGCCGCCGCCTCCCAGCCACAGCTCGACCTGGCTCGGGAGGAGCGAGAGGAGGTCGACGGTGTCCCTCGCCGCGCGAGAGAAGTCAGCGACCGGCGACACGTGCAGCCCGACGGCGTCCGCGTGGAGCGCGGCGGCGGCCTTCGCGATCTGGTCCGGCGGTGTGTCGGGGCCGAGGAGGCGAGGAGAGGCCGCGCGAGCGGCGAGGTAGACGGCCACCATGTCGAGGCCGAGCGTGTGGGGCTCGCCGGGCAACGTGGTGAGGACGACGACCGGTAGCTGCTCGGCGTCCTCGAAGGCGCCGAGCAGGAGGCGAAGCTGCGTCGTGAGGCACGCGCTCGCGAGGTGCTCGTGCCTGACATCGAGCTCGCCCTTCGCCCAGAGCTCCCCGACGCGGACCGCGAGCGGCTGGGCGAGGCTCGTCACGAACCCGCGCGGACCGAGCGTGACGGCAGCGTTGCGGAGGAGCGCGCGAAGCGCGACGACGTCGTCGCCGCGGAGAGCGTGGACGACGGTCTCGAGGTCCACGTCGTGGGCCGTCGGCGGCGCGACGACGCCCGCCTCGCGCTTCGTGCGCGCGACGAGCCCGTCGAGCTCCGCCTTCGTCAGGCCGACGACGTCGCCCGGGCGGAATCCGAGCTCGAGCGCGGCGGCGATCCCGTGGAGGCGCGCGATGTCGGCCTCCGCGAAGACGCGGCTTCCGCCAGGTCGTCGCGCGGGCTTCGGGAAGCCGTAGCGCCGTTCCCACACGCGGAGAGTCTCCGCCGGGATGCCCGTCCGTGCCGCGACCATGCGGATCGACGAACCTCCCGGGAGCGACCTTGCCATCTGCAACCCATTAGCATGCGATGACTTTTCGTCAATGTGCCGACGCAAGATGAACAAATCTTGGACAACAACAGAACGACGCGGACCGGGCCAGCATCCGAGCCGTTGACCCTGACGAGACGCGTGTCTCTCCACCCGAGGTGCCCCCCATGCCGACCCTTCGTTCGATCGTCCCCGCCGCTGCCCTCCTCCTCGTCGCCTGCGGAGGCGGCGAGGCCACGTCCAAGCCTGCGCAGGACGCGACGAGCTCCGGCGTCGTCGGAAGCACCGCCGGCGCGAGCGACATCCTCGCGACCGCCGAGGCCGCCGGCCAGTTCAAGACGCTGACCGCGGCGGTCAAGGCGGCCGGGCTCGAGGCCACGCTCCAGGGCCCCGGCCCGTTCACCGTGTTCGCTCCGACCGACGAGGCCTTCGCCAAGCTGCCCCCCGGGACGGTCGAAGGCCTCCTGAAGCCGGAGAACAAGGACAAGCTGAAGGCGATCCTCACCTACCACGTCGTCGCCGGGAAGGTCCCCTCCAGCGACGCGGTCAAGCTGACGTCGGCGAAGACCGTCAACGGCAAGGCGCTCACGCTCGCCCTCGACGGCGGCGCGCTGAAGCTCGACGGCAAGGCGAAGGTCGTGAAGGCAGACATCAACGCATCGAACGGCGTGATCCACGTGATCGACGCCGTCGTCCTCCCGGAGTGACCCATGGACGGAGATCGCACGAACCCCGCAACGCCGCTTCCGCGTGCACGCTTCGAGGCCGTGTCGGACCTCCCGACGCGGCACGGTCTCTTCCGAATCCACGTCTTCACCGACGAGCGCAACGGGCGCGAGCACGTCGCGATGGTGAAGGGAGACGTGTGGGCGGCCGAGAGCGTCCCGACGCGCATTCACTCCGAGTGTCTCACGGGAGACGTGATGGCGTCGCTGCGCTGTGACTGCCGCGAGCAGCTCGAGCGCGCGCTTTCGTACGTCGGAGGCCAGGAGTCGGGCATCGTGCTGTATCTCCGTCAGGAGGGCCGCGGCATCGGGCTCGCCAACAAGATCCGCGCTTACCGGCTCCAGCAGGAGAGTGGCCTCGACACCGTCGACGCCAACCTCGCGTTGGGCTTCCAGGACGACGAGCGTGACTACGGGATCGCCGTCGCGATGCTCCGCACGATCGGCGTCCGGTCCGTGCGTCTCATGACCAACAACCCCGAGAAGGTCCGGCAACTCGTCACCCTGGGCATGCCCGTCACCGAGCGTCTCGCGCACCTGGTCCCCCCCGGTCCGCACAACGAGAGCTATCTCCAGACGAAGGCGATGCGCTCGGGTCACCTCATCCCGCTGACGGGACGGCACGGATGACCGCGGCGGCACCGGCGTTCGAGGTGTTCTTCGACGGCGAGTGTCCGCTCTGTCGCCGTGAGATCCGGATGGTGAAGCGGCTCGACCGGCGCGGACGTGTCCTCTGCACGGACATCAAAGCGCCTGGCTTCGATGCATCGCCGCTCGGCCTCTCTCACGACGACCTCATGGCTCGGATCCACGGGCGCCTCCCGGACGGGGAGCTCGTGGAGGGCGTGGAGGTCTTCCGCCGGATGTACTCGGCCATCTCGCCGAGCGCGTTCGGCCCGCTCGTCGCGCTCACGCGTCTCCCCCCCCTCTCGTGGGCGCTGGACGCCGGGTACCGCTGGTTCGCGAAGAATCGGCTCCGGCTCACCGGGCGGTGCACCGACGAAACGTGCGAGGTGCCCTGACCCGCACCGAGCTCACGGAGGCGCTGGCTCGGGGGGCCTCTTCTTCGCCGGGCAGAGGGCGTCGAGACGGCCGCTGATGGCCTTCGTCTCGCCGGCGAACGAATGCTCGTCGAGAGATCTACGCGCGGCCTGCATGTCGGTGAGCCCCTTCTCGACCGCGCTCGCCTCCTGCGAGACGACCTCGAGCATCTGCCGCACCTTCCCGTCCGTGGCCTTCAGCGACGCGAGGTCCTTGCGGAACGCGCCGAGCTGCGTGACGAAGGCAGTAGGGTCCTGTGTGTCGGCACGACGGAGGACTGGATGGGACGCCAGCACGCTCGTGACCTCGGGGCACGCGGGCTCCTCCCCCTTGGTCGCTCCGCAGCTCATCTCCGCGCCGACGACGGAGCTCTCGAACGAGCCCACCCTCTCGCGAGCGTGCTCCGCGGCGACACGAAGCGCGCGGAAGTCGCTCTCGAGGGCGGACCCGTTCGACGCGATCCGTTCGAAGAGGTCTGCCATCGCCTTCGACGTCTCCCGCACGTCAGCCGTCTCGAGCTTCACCGTGCGCAGCGTCACTGCAGCGCCCCGATAGCTCTTCGCGATCGACGTGCCGTCGAGGGCGTCGTCGGCCGGCGGCGTGAACGAGGCCAGCGCCTCCTCGAGCGTCCGGCAGTCGTACGCGAGCGCCTCCGGATCGGGCGGAGCCCCCTTTCCGGCGAGGGCCTTCGGCTCCGCGGCTCGCGGCGCTGCGGCGCCTCCGCAGGCGAGGAGTGACAGGGACGCGTGGACGAGCCAGGGGAGGAGCCGGCGGGCCATGCGACGCGAGCTCAGCCCACCCGCACGTTCGCGCGCTCGTCCGACGCGACGCGGACGGGCAGCGGCGCCCCTGCGTCGACGAACGCGAGCGAGACCGAGTTCAAACAGTAGCGGCGACCGGTCGGCTTCGGTCCGTCGGGAAACACGTGCCCGAGGTGCGCGGTGCAGCGGTTGCAGCGGATCTCGACCCGCTTCATCCCGTGGCTCACGTCCTCGACATACTCCACGTGCTCCTTCGCGTAGGACTCGAAGAAGCTCGGCCAGCCCGTTCCGGACTCGAACTTCGCGCTCGAGCGGAAGAGAGGGAGGCCGCATAGGCGGCAGACGTACGTGCCGTCCTTCTTGTTGTCGAGCAGGGTGCCGCAGAAGGGCCGCTCCGTCCCGGCGAGCAGGATCACCTGCCTCTCCGACGGGTCGAGCTCGCTCGCCAAGGTCTGGATGGTCGCGTCGTCGAGACGTGCGACGTCGAAGCCTGCGGCCGAGAGTGTGCTCATGACCTACCTTTCGATGCCGGAGCGCTAACGTTTGTAGCGACCGCGACCGCCGCCGCTCGCCCGCGATGCCGCGCTGGATCCGCGCGCGCTCCCTCGACCGCGTGCGCTCGTCTTCTTCGGGGCGGCAGCGTAGGGATCGTACGCAGTGCCGTCCTTGCCGGTTTCGCCGGATGCAGGGCCTTCCCCGCCTTCCCCTGCGAGCGCCTCGAGGCGCTTGAGCTCGTCGCGAAGGCGCGCCGCGCGCTCGAACTCGAGGCTCTCGGCGGCCGTGAACATCTCGGTGCGCATCGCGCGGATCTGCTCGGTGAGGTCGACCTTGGCACCACCCGTGCCCTTGCCCTTGCCGTCCTTCGGGACCTTCGGGATCTCGAAGTAGTCCGTCGTTCCGGCGGCGGGGTTGATGTTCCGGACGGCGCGGATCACGGTGGCAGGGACGATGCCGTGCTCGTCGTTGTATTTCCGCTGGAGGATGCGGCGGCGCTCGGTCTCCTCCATCGCGCCCTTCATCGCGGGCGTCATCTTGTCGGCGTACATGATGACGCGGCCGTTCACGTTGCGGGCGGCGCGGCCGATCGTCTGGATGAGCGAGCGCGGGCTCCGGAGAAACCCCTCCTTGTCCGAATCGAAGATCGCGACGAGCGACACCTCGGGCAGGTCGAGCCCCTCGCGGAGGAGGTTGATGCCGACGAGGACGTCGAACTCACCGAGGCGGAGATCGCGCAGGATGTCGATGCGCTCGAGCGTGTCGATGTCCGAGTGGAGATAGCGGATGCGCACGCCGAGCTCGCGGTAGTAGTCCGTGAGGTCCTCGGCCATCCGCTTCGTGAGCGTCGTGCAGAGGACGCGCTCGTTCTTCGCGGCGCGATCGCGGATCTCGACGAGGAGATCGTCGACCTGACCCGAGACGGGACGCACCTCGACGATCGGGTCCATGAGGCCGGTCGGACGGATGACCTGCTCGACGAAGACGCCCTGGGCCTTCACCATCTCGTAGTCTCCCGGCGTCGCGGAGACGTAGATCGCCGTGTGCACGTGCGACTCGAACTCCTCGAACTTGAGCGGCCGGTTGTCGAGCGCGCTCGGGAGGCGGAAGCCGTACTCGACGAGGGTCTCCTTCCGGGCGCGGTCGCCGCGGTACATCGCGCCGACCTGAGGGACCGTCTGGTGCGACTCGTCGAGGATGAGGAGAAAATCCTTCGGGAAGTAGTCGATGAGCGTCGGCGGCGGCTCGCCCTCTTTCCGGTTCGAGAGGTGGCGCGAGTAGTTCTCGATGCCGTTGCAGAACCCCATCTGCTCCATCATCTCGATGTCGTACTGCGTCCGCTGCTCGAGGCGCTGCTTCTCGAGGAAGCGCCCCTCCTTGTCGAAGAAATCGAGACGCTCGCGGAGGCCCTCGCGGATCTCCGAGATCGCGCGGCGCATCTGCTCCTGCGGCGTGACGTAGTGGGAACCCGGGAAGATCGCGTAGCGATCCATCGAGCCCTTCACCTTGCCGCGGATCGGGTCGACCTCCTTGATCGCCTCGACGGTGTCGCCGAAGAACTCGATCCGCACGGCCGTCTCGGACTCGTACGCGGGGAAGACCTCGACGACGTCGCCGCGCACGCGGAACGTGCCGCGGTGGAAGTCGACGTCGTTTCGCTCGTACTGGATGTCGACGAGCATGCGGAGCAAGTTGTCGCGACGGAACTCCTCGCCCACCTTGAGAGCGATGAGGAGGCCGCTGTAGCTCTCCGCGGAGCCGATGCCGTAGATGCAGCTCACGGAGGCGACGATGATGACGTCACGGCGCGAGAGAAGCGCGCGCGTCGCCGAGTGGCGCATGCGGTCGATCTGATCGTTGATGATCGCGTCCTTGTCGATGTACGTGTCGCTCGACGGGACGTACGCCTCGGGCTGGTAGTAGTCGTAGTAGGAGACGAAGTACTCGACCGCGTTCTCGGGGAAGAGCTCCTTCATCTCGCCGTAGAGCTGCGCGGCGAGGGTCTTGTTCGGGGCGAGGATGAGCGTCGGCTTGCCCCAGCGAGAGATGACGTTGCCGATCGTGAACGTCTTGCCGGAGCCCGTGATGCCGAGCAGGACCTGGTGCTTCTCCCCCTGCTCGAGCCCGCGCATGAGCTGCTCGATGGCCTGCGGCTGATCACCCTTCGGCTCGTACGCCGACGTCAGCTTGAAGGGGCTCTCTCTCGCCATGGGAAGCCCGGAATCATGGCGCTCCGAGGGGGGAGCGCGCAAGCGACATCGGGGTTAGACTCGACGGCTGCTTGAGCTCGTCCACCGTTCGCCCCGTTCGTCCCCCGACCCCATCGACCTCGCCTCCGAAGGCGACGCGCTCCAAGGCGCGCGGCGTGCCGGTCGCCTCGCCCTCGCGGAGGCCGATGGAGGTGGCGTTCCTCGGTCTCGGCTCGATGGGGAAGGCGATGGCCGAGCGGCTCCTCACGCAGGGCTTCGCGCTCCGCGTCCACAACCGCACCCGGACGAAGGAGAAGTCGCTCGTCGCGCGTGGCGCTCGCCCCTTCGCGACACCGCGCGAGTGCGTACGAGGCGCGGACGTCGTCGTCACCATGCTCTCCGATGCCGATGCCGTGTGGTCCGTTCTGGAGGGGAAAGACGGCGCGCTCGTCACCTTCGCGGCGGAGAAGCGGAAGCCGCGCGCCGTGCTCGTCGACATGTCCACGATCGGTCGGGAGGAGGCGTGCGCGATCGCGAAGGCCGTCGAGGCGAGCGGCGCACGCTTCGTCGACGCGCCGGTGAGCGGCTCGGTCGCACCCGCCGCCGACGGCAAGCTCCTCGCTCTCGTGGGAGGGACGATGAAGTCGGTCGAGCGCGCGCTCCCCGTCCTCGAGGCGCTGTGCCGGAAGATCCTCCACGCTGGGCCCCCTGGGCAGGGCCAAGCGCTGAAGGTCGTCTTGAACGGGATGGGCGCCCATCACCTCGTCGCGTTGACGAGCATGCTGGCGCTCGGGGAGCGGGCCGGTCTCGCGCGGGACGTCGTCATCGACGCGTTCACCTCCGGGGCCTTCGCGACGCCCAGCTACGTCGGCAAGCGCGCGAAGCTGCTCGCCGAGGACTACACGCCGGAGTTCAGCCTCGCGCTCGCGCTGAAGGACGTGAAGCTCGCCGCGCAGCTCCAGGACGACGTGGGGCTCGAGCTCCCGGTCGCGCGCGCGGTGGTCCGGGAGATCGAAGCGGGCGTGCGCGAGGGGCTCGGTGGTCTCGATCTCTTCGCGCTCGAGAAGCGCTATCGCTCGCGGACCTGAACGAACGCACCGAGCCGTCGCCGTGGATCCCTTCCGGACCGCCCGGGCCGCGACGAGGTGACCTCACGTTGGGTACTTCCGAGCACTTGAAGGTGTAGGCAGGTGTGGCATGCGCTCTGCACCAAGCCTGAGCTGTCATGAGCATCCAGAGGTCCTCGCTCGTCGGGCTGGCGCTGAAGATGGCCTGTCACGGCCTCGCCGCCGCGGCGCTGGGCTTCGCCGTCTCCGCGACCCTCCTCGCGACGTTCCCCCTGCTGCCGAACGTCCTCCTCGTCGTCATGCCGCTCGGCTTCGGCCTCCTCGCGGTGCACGCCGCGTCTCAGGCGAACAGCGCGGACGACCCTCCGAACACGATCGCATCGAGGAGGAGCTCGTCTTCGACGAGGGCGAGCGTCGGGTGATCGCGCGGGATCATCACGACCGGCGCCGCCGTCGTGAACCCGCATGCCACCTCCGCCTCGCGTGACCCTTCGCGCCAGAGCTGCTCGGCCGGCGTGCGCTCGCCGCCCTCCGCGGGTGTGAACGTGACGCGGCTCATGGTTCGGAGCCTCGCGAGCGTCTCGAGCCCGCGCAGATCCGCGACGACGTCCGTGAGGACGTGGCTGTCGATACCGGTGCAGAGCCTCGCCCCGGCGCGACGGAGCGCGAGGAGATCCGGCAGTCCGTCCCCGAGGTCCGCCTCCGTCGTCGGACAGACGCACGCCCAGCCGCGCGCGCGCCCGAGGAGCACGGCCTCGTGCGTCGAGAGATGGGTCGCGTGGACCGCGACGAAGCGATCCGAGAGCACGCCCAGCTCGTCGAGGAGCTCGATCGGACGCCGCCCGGTCTCCTCGACGCACTCCTCGATCTCGCGCGGCTGCTCCGCCACGTGCATGTGGAACGGGAGAGAATGCGTCGCGGCGTAGTCGGCGAGCTCGCGGATCCACGCAGGCGGAACGGCGCGCACGGAGTGGGGCGCCACACCGACCCGCACCTCGGGGTCGTCCTTCCAGCGCGCGCGCAGCGTCTCCACGTCGCGGAGGACGTGCTCGACGTCGGGGTCGCAGAAGCGCCGCTGCCCGGGCTCCGCCTCCCGCCCCGGACCTGCGCGATGGTAGGCGACGCGGAGGAGCGAGACGCGCAGCCCCTCCGCGCGCGCGGCACGGACGACCGCGTCCGCGAGGAGCGTCCGGTCGTCGTAGGGCGTCCCGTCGGGCTGGTGATGGACGTAGTGGAACTCGCCGACCGTCCGCACCCCCGCGGCGTGCAGCTCGCGGAACGCGATCCGGCTCACCCTCTCGATCGACGTGGGATCGAGCGACGTCGCCGCTCGGTACATCGCCCCGCGCCACGACCAGAAGTCCTCGCGCTGGGCGACGGCTGCCGGGCGCTGCGCCGCGCCGCGCATCGCCCGTTGGAACGCGTGGGAGTGCGCCGTCGCGAGCGCGGGGAGGACCACGAAGCGGCCGTCGGGCGAGAGCGTCACCATCGGGGACGAGCACGCTACCACGCCGTCGGCGAACGAGCCGGGGCGTGGCTCTCGTCACCTGACCGCGGCCGTCCGAACCCGCCTCGGCGCCCGAACCACTCGATCGCGGCGGGGAGCGCGACCACCGCCGCGAAGAGGCAGGTGAGCTCCCCGACGACGGCGAGGAGGCCGAAGAGGAAGAGCGCGTGGTTCTCCGCCATGAGGAGCGACGAGTACCCGATGATCGTGGTCAGTGAGCACAGCGCGACGGCGCCCCCCGCCCCGCGGACGGCCTCCGCGGTGTCGCGGGTCTCCCTCCACCTGGAGGTCACGTTGACGGCGTATTCGACACCGATCCCGAACGTGATCGGGAACGCGATGAAGTTCGCGAAGTTGATCTTCACGCGCAGGACGACGGCGCTCGCGACGAGCCAGAGCACGCCGACGAGCAACGTGACGATCACGCGCAGGGAAGCGCGCGAGATGCCGAAGAGCGCGAGCACGACCATGACGACCCCAGCGAACGCGAAGGCGCTCGCACGCGGACCGTCACGACGGATGCCCTCGAGGATGTCGGTGGAGAGGGCGAGCGAGCCCGCCACCCTCGGAGGGCGCTCGCCGGCGTGCAGCGCCGCGGCGCTGACCCTCCTGAGCTCGTTCGTGAAGGAGGCGAGCGCGCGGCCTTCCCAGAGCGCCTTGGACGGCTTCGGGTGGACGAGGACGATCCGGTCGAGATGCCCGTCTTTCTCGCGAACGCCAGTCGTGAACGTGCGCGGCAAGTCGCTCGCGACGAGCGGCACGCCGCGGCCCTGGTCCACGATGCGCTCGACCAGCTTCCGACGCTCCTCGGGGAGGCTCGCGCGCACGTTCGGCGTGAGCCCCTCGCGGATCCGATCGATGACCTCGAGCTTCGCGGGCTGCTCGGTCGGCAACACGTCGTCGATCGTACGGACGCTCGTGACGAGCTCGCCGAAACGTCCGCTCTCGCGCGCGGCGCGGAGCTGAGAGGCCACGCGGCGTGCCTGGCCGGCGTCGTCCGTGAGGATCGCGGTCGGCGTCAAGTAGGTGCCGAGGAGGGCGTCCATCTTCCGTCCCCAGTACCCTTCCCCCTCGGTCCAGGTGTCGCGCCGACGGAGCTTCGAGAAGTCGCGCTCCAGCGTGGAGTCGTCGATGCGCGTGACCGCGAAGAGCGACGCCACGGTGGCCACCGCGGCGACGACGAGCACGACGCCCGGCCGCGCTCGCACGAGGCGCGCGGCGGCGCCCGCGAGACCTCCCGACGGAGAGACCGGCGCCGGCGCCGCCTTCGCACCGCGGTCGACGGCGCGCACGAGGGACGGGAAGAGGAGGAACGCGCAGCACCACGCGAGCACCATGCCGAGACCGCCGATGTACCCGAACTGGGCGAACCCGCGGAAGTCGGTGAGCGCGAGCGAGGCGTAGGAGGTCGAGGCCGCGATCGCCGAGGACATCGTGCCCGGGCGCATCGACCAAACCGCCATCTCGATCGACGGCTCCACGGCCACCCCCTTCCGACGCTCCTCGAGGTAGCGGGCGACGAGCATGATGCCGACGTTGATCCCGTTGCCGACGACGATCGAGCCGAGGAACGCCGTGTTCGAGTTGAGCTCCGTGACGGCGAACGGCGGAAGGGACGCGATCCCGAACGCGAGAGCGGTCGCGACGCCGAGCGGTGGGAGGATGACGACGAGGCTCCGCCACCAGCGGAACGTCCATACGAGCGACACGAGGACGCAGAGGACGACGACGACGGACGAGAAGGAGAGATCGGAGACGAGCGCAGAGAGCTCCTCCACGGAGATCGCGACGTCGCCGGAGTATCCGATACGCATGCCCTCGGCGTACGCCGAGGGCCCGCCGAGGGCGTCGAGGTCGGCCTTCACCCGCGCGAGGAGCGCCTTGCCGCTGCCGCTCCCCGTCGAGAAGGTCCCCGCCTCGATCAGGAGGAGGCTCGTGCCGAGATCGGCGCTCGAGAAGCGCCCCCGCTCCGTCTTGCCCCGGGCCTTGGTGTGACCTTCGTACTTCGCCTCGATGTCGGTGAAGTCGAGCGGCGGGGCAGGCGTGTCCGTGTCGAGCGCCGTTCCCGCCGCGCGGGAGACCTCCCAGTCACGACGCTCCGCGATCCGCCGCTCGATCGTCTCGAGATCGCCGAGCTCGAGGTAGAGCCCGGCGTTCTCCTCGAGGAACGCGCGCTCCTCGGCGTCGCCCACGCGCACGGCGCGCACGAGCTCGGGCGGATAGGCGCGGAGCTTCGCCGCGAGATCGTCGAGCATCCGCTCGGCGGCGGGGAGGTTCTCTGCCGAGCCGACGTCGACGACGACGCCGAGGTACTGAAGGCCGGAGACGCGTTCGCGGAGCTCCTCGAGGGCGACGACGCTCGGTGCCGAGCGAGGAAGGAGCTGATCGAGCTCGCTCCGCAGACGGGCGTACATGCCGGCCATCCGGATCGCGCCGAGCACCGAGAGGAGCCCCGCGAGCGTCCAGAGGAGCGCCCCGTGGCGCAGCACGAATCGGACGAACGCGCGCGACCTTGGAGAGGGCGCGCTCACGACAGCCACCCGAGACCGCGGAGGGCGAGGACGATCGAGGCCGCGTAGATCCCGGCGACGACGTCGTCGAGCACGATCCCGAGCCCCCCGTGGAGCCGCTCGGCCGCGCGCGCCGGGAACGGCTTCGTGACGTCGAAGAAGCGGAAGAGGACGACCGCGAGCGCGACGCCCGACCACGTCGGCGGCGCGGCCGCGAGGGCGACGAGCACGCCGGCGACCTCGTCGACGACGACGATCTGCGGATCCGCGGACGCGCGGGACCGCGCGACGACCCCGGCAGCCCAGATACCGACCACCGTGACGAGGACGGCCACGGCGAGGATCGCGAGCGGACCTCCCGCGCGCGCGACGAGATAGAGCGGCAGCGCGCCGAGCGTGCCGACCGTTCCGGGCGCGATCGGCGAGAGTCCGCAGCCGAACCACAGCGCGATCGCGAACGCGACGCGCTCCTCGCTCTTCGCCGGAGCGGCAGGCTCGGCCGCCATCACTCCCCTCCGTCCGCCCGCACGCGCGCGAGGGCGGGCTCGGCTGCGTCCAGCGTGAAGGGCGTGGGCGCGCGGCGCCGCGCGAGGACCCGGGCGCCCGCGCGCATGCCGAACGCGACCACGACGGCGTAGGCGCTCCCGAGGAGGCCGTCGAGCAGCCAGTGGTGGTCGAGGTACATCGACGCGAACACCATCCACATCCAATACGCGACGGATGCCACGCGGAGACGGGTCCCGAAGACGCGGAACCCCTCGATCGCGACGAGGGCCGGATAGGCGCAGTGGAGCGACGGGAGCGCGCCGAAGACGCTGCTCGCGCGGGCGTACATCCCTTGGAAGTAGTGGATGCCGAGGATCCCGTCGACGCGCGCGAGGGCGGGGCCCTCGGACGCCCGCGCGGCGAGGTCGATGGTGCAGCCGTGGCTGTGGAGGTACCAGGGCGGCGCCGCGGGCAGCACGTGGTAGGTGGCGAACCCGACGACGTTCAGGGCGAAGAACCCCCAGGCGAGCCGGCGCATCGCGGCCCTGTCCTTCACGTACAGGAAGATGCACGCGGCGATCGCGACGAGGATGAACGTCGCGTAGGGGACCGCGGCGAGCAGATCGATGACAGGCGCGTGATGGACGAGGAACCAGTCGTGCACCGTGCGGAGCTCGCCCCCCTCGGTGCGCCAGCCGAAGAGGGCGCCCTCCCAGGCCCGAAGATCGCAGCCGAGCACGCGCTCGGGCGTCAGCCCCGCCTTCTGGAACGGCCGCATTCCGTCGTAGAGGAGGCCGACGAGCGCGAACGGATAGAGGCCAGCCAGCAGATCGCGCGCGCGCGGACCGATCGTCGCGAGGGCGAGCGCCAGGGCGACGAGGAGGACATGGTCGATCCGGAGCTCGCCGCGCCCCGCCGAGTAGAGAGCGTACAGCGCGAACGGGACGACTGTGAGGAGGGCTCGCTTGACGTCGCGGCTCATGACGACGGCTCACCGAGCGGCGACGCGAGCTCGGGAACCTCGCGAACGCGGAAGACCACGCGAGCGTGCAGAGGATACGTGTAGAAGACGCTCACCAGCGCGGAGCCGATGGTACGCGCGACGACGTACGAGAGCGGCGTGACGACGATGGCGAGCTGGACGAGCGCGCCGTTGAGGAGCGCGCCTCCGGAAGACACCACGGCGTACCGCAGGGCCTGTGAGCTCACCGTGCCCGTATGCCGCGCGTGGAAGGCCCATCGTCGCGTGACGAGGAAGTTCGTGAGGCCGCCGACGACGGCGCCGAGCACCGTCGCGATCGCCGGCGGAACGCGGACGAGCTCGACGAGGGCGATCATCGTGGTGAAGTCCACGGCGGTCGCCGTGACGGCGGCCGTCTGGTGCCTACCGAGGAGGCGCGGGTCGAAGAGCCGCGCGAGGCGGCCCTTCATCGGTGCGCGACCCCGCGCGCGGAAGGCGGAGGCGTGTGCTCGGACGACGAGAGGACGACGAGGCGAGGCCCGGAGCCCTCGTCGCTGTCGCGGAGGCTTTGGCGCGAAGGAGGTGACGTCACGCGAGCAACCGCGGCGAGGCCCCCCGGCACGCTCTGGAGCGCCGCCATCCGCGCGGTGCTTCCCGGGCTGGGAGGGGTGCTCACCACGCTCGCGCTCACCGGGCTCGGGCGAGCTGCGGGCGGCGCCTCCGTCGGCGCCGCTTCGGCGTCCGAGACGGTGGAGAGGAGGCGCCGGACGGCCGACACGTTGCCGACCACCGCGATGGCGGCGACGGCCAGGAGGACGGGGGCGATTCGGATCGCGAGCGGCGCGTCCGGCGCGAGGTGCTGGACGATGGGGGCGAGCGTCGCGCCCGTGAGGAGGTACGCGAGGCGATGGGCGCGGCGCATCGCCGACGCGCGATCGGGGAGCCCGAGCTCGCGGAGGACGGCCGACGCGTAGCTCACCATCGAGCTCCCGACGATCGCCCCGAGCACGAGGGCGAGCAAGAGCTCGTCGCTTCGCACGAAGACGGCGACGCCGCCGAGGAGGAGGGCGTCGACGAAGCGATCGACGGTCGTGTCGAGCACCTTGCCGTAGCGGCTCGACGTCCCGGTGAGGCGAGCGACGAGCCCGTCCACCGCATCAGCGAGCGCGCCGGCGCAGGCGAGGGCCGCGCCGACACCGAAGTGGCCGGTCGCGAACGCTGCGGCGGCGAGCCCCGCCAGCGCGAGCGATGCGAGCGTCACGCCGTTCGCCGAGATGCCGAGGAAGATGCAGGCGCCCGCGACCGGGCGGAGGGCACGGTAGACCGCGTGCATCGGCGTCTTGCCGACGACGGGGAGCGCCTGCTCGCGCTCGACACGCTCTTCGACGAGACGGCGGCCGGACACCGCCGACCAGACGAGGTGCACGCCGAGCACGACGGCGAGCACGAAAGCGATGGTCATCGACGCGGCGAGATCTGCGGACGAATGCACACGAAGCTCCTCGGCTGAGTCGGAGTCTCGTGGCTTGAGATGCAAGCCCGGCACCGCCCGTCGCGCCGAGCGCAACCGATCGTTGCGTTCCCTTCCTCACGCTGGAACCCGTAGCGTTCTGCAACGCGCGCTACACCCTCACTGGCGCATGACGTCGGCGTTCGCCTTCGTCGCGAAATAGTGGCGAGGCCAGTGGCGATAGAAGCTCGAGCGTACGATCGGGGCGCCGTCGGCAGGGTCGACGTCCTCCCCGAGGCTCCCCACGACCCGGACCAGCGATCCGATTCCCACGGAGCGCTCGCCGGTGTCGTCCTCGGGTCTGAGGCCCACGATCGCGTGCACGATCCCGAAATCCCGGTCGCTCACGGTCACGCGACACGAGCTCTCGTCGTTCGCGTTGCCGCAGAGGTTTCGGGGCTCGAGCGTCCGGATCGCGAGGGTGAGGTACGCCGCACCGCCGGGCCCCGGCGCTCGGCTCGTGACGATGCCGAACAGGACGAGCTTGCCCTTTCGCCACACGTCGGGCTCGCGCTGGACCATCACGGGGTCGTAGGCGCGAGCATCCTTCGCGGCCGACGCCTCGTCCGGCGTCGCCGCGTAGTCGACCGCGAAGCCGTAAGGGCCCGGGCTGTGACACGAGACGGCGAACGCCGAGGCGACGGCGACGAGGGCAGCGCGGATCGGACGCGAGGTCATGGCGGCCGCCGTTCTACCCGGACTGCGTCACGCCGTCACGCGCGCTCCGCGTCTCCGCCGGGCGGCTCGCCAGGCGGAGACCGAGCTCGGCGGCGACGAACGCGAGGAGGGCGAGCGCGATGGCCCACGAGAAGTCGACGACCGCGACGCCGCCCCCCTGGGTCGACGACGTCGCCCCGGGTGCCACGGTCCGAGGACGCGTGTCGATCTCGGCGTTCGTCGGCGCCGCGACTCGGAGCTCCTTCACCCCGTCGACCACGAGCCGGTACGCGCCGATGACGTCCGGCACGAGCCGGAGGGCACCGTCGCTCCGAAGCGGCGCGAGCGCTCCGCCGGTCGGCCCCTCCCCTTCCACCTTGCGCGCGCCCGCGAAGACCCACGTCGACCCGACGTCGCCTCGCCTCGGCGCCGAGCGCTGCTTGGCCTCGGTCACGAACGCGTCGAGCACCGCCAGGAAACCTGGACGAAGTGCGAGGTCGCTCTCGTCCACCGAGAAAGGGAGGCTCGAGAGCCAGACCTCGCCGCGCCCGACGGTCTTCCGCAGGAGGAGCGGCGCGCCGTCCGTCCATCGCGCGAGGACCTCGGCGCCCTGCGCGTCCTGCTCGGAGATCCGCGTGCGCCCCCTCGCGCCGAGGTCGACGAGGCTCGCTGCAGACTCTCCTAGCGACGAAGCGGTCTTGGGGTCGGCCCCGGGCGACGGCGACGCGCCCCACCCCACCGGGCTCCCGAGGAAGGGCTCGAAGTTCGCGCCCAGCGGCGCGGCGGCGGCGCGTGGCCCGAGGGCGAGGAAGAGCACGCCGCCTCCTTCCGCGAAGCCCGCGAGCGCCCGCCGCTGCTCGGGCGTGAACCCCGGCGGATCGTCGACCACGATCGCCGCGAACGGCGCCGTGTCCTCGCGGCGGTCCGGAGGCTGCGGGATCGGCCGCGTCGCGAGGTCCACGTGGAGGGCGCCGAAGGCTTGCTCCACGACCGGTGCGCCGCCGGTCGCGACCGAGTCGTCACGCCGGTCCGACACGACGGCGAGCGCGGCAGGGCCGGCCTCGACGACGACGGGCGCCCTGTCGTCCGACGCGATCGCGTCCGCACCCGTCAGCTCGGCGACGAGGAGCGTGCCGTCGGTCCCCTCCTCCGCGGGCAGCGTGATCTGGACCTCGCCGCTCTGTGCATCCGGCAGCGGGCTCGAGCCGAGGACCTTTTCGCCCTCGTCGCCCGCAACGATGCGGATCTCGCGGCTTGCCCCGAGCTTCGGTGCGTTGCACGCGAAGCGGACGCGAGCGCGCGACCCCGTGCGATCGGCCGCGAGGAGCGCGCAGTCCGGGACATTCCCGGCGAGCTCCGGCATCGCGACCCAGACGGGCATCCCAGCGCCCTCTCCGAGCGGCGGCCCGTCTGGCTTCCCGTCCGCGAGATCGGAGAGGACGACGATGCGCCGATCGACCTGCGGGAGCTCGCCCACGAGGGTCCGCGCGATCGCGAGCGCGCCGTCGAGGTCCGTGCCGCGATCGGACGGCGCGAGCGCGTCGAGGGCCGCGCGCGCGGACGCGATGTCCGTCGTCGCGGCGAGCGCGACCCTGGCCGGGCTGCCGGCGAGCACGATGGCCGCTGCGTCACCGTCGTGCAGCGCACCGAGGATGTCCGCCGCCCCCGCCTTGGCGCGTTCGAAGCGCGTCCCCGCGCGTTCCCCCGCGCGAGCGCGCATGCTCATCGAGTCGTCGAAGACGATCGCGACGGCGACCGACGCGCCCGACCGCGTCATCGCCAGCCGCGAGCACTGGACGAGCGGAGACGCCCCGAGCAGCGCGAGGGCGACGACGGACGCCGCACGAACGCCGAAGAGCGCGCGATCCTCGAGACGGGCGCGGCGCCTCGCCTTCGGAGGCGTCGGCGCGACGAGCCGGGTGGCTGCGAAGGGCCGCTCCTCCGCGCGCTGGCGCCTGAGGCGATGCGCGAGGTACGGCGCCGCGACGAGGAGCGCCATCCCCAGCGCGAGCGCGGTGACGAAGCTCATCGGATGGCCTCCACGATCGAGCGCACCGCGAGCGCGGGATCCTGATCCGTGGTCGCCGAGACGAAGCTCGCGCCCTTGGCGACGAGCGCGCCGCGCCACGATTCACGGAGCTCGCCGAGCTTGGCGAGGTAGGCCTCCCGGGCTCCCTCGTCGCTCTCCACGACGCCCTCGCCTTCCATCGCGCGGAGCCGCACGGTCTCCGAGAACGGGAACGTCGCCTCGTCCGGGTCGAGAATCTGGGCGACGACGAGCACGCGGCCACGCGTCGCGATGGCCGAGACTCGCTCGGGCGCCTCCTTCGACAAGTCGAGGAGATCGCTGAGGACGACGACGACCGAGCCGCGCCGCGCCGCGCGCGCGAGGGACCCGAGCGCACGATCGAGCACGGCGACGTCGCTGAACGCGTCACCCTCCGGGACCTGCGCCTCGAGCGCGTCGACGATGCGCTCGAACGCCTCCCGGCCGCCGCTGACGGGCACGCCGCGCGCCTTCGGGCTACCGCCGATGAACGACAGGCTCACGGGGTCCCCGCTGCGGATCGCGATGCGCGCGAGCGCAGCGGCGACGAGCGACGAGAAGGCGAGCTTCGCGCCGGGAGCCGAATCCCCGCGATAGCTCATCGAGGCCGTCGCATCGACCACGAGGCGTAGCGCGCGATCCGTCTCCGTCTCGAACTGGCGGACGAGCAGGTGGTCGTGACGGAGCAGCGAGCGGACGTCGAGGTGACGGAGGTCGTCTCCCGGGACGTACGAGCGATGGCCGCCGAACTCGATCCCGGCGCCTTTTCGTGCGCTGCGGTGGGCGCCGGCGTAGACGCCCTCGGCGACCATTCGGGCGCGGATCCTGAGCGGCGAGAGGCTCCCCCAGTCGAGCGATCGACGGAGATCGAGGGCCGCTTGCTGCTTCGCCATGATGCTTCGCCCTACGGGAGCCCGACCTCGGGCACCGGGCCGCCGACGGAGAGGCGGGCCGCGGGCGTGAGGAGGTCCTTCGCGATCGCCGTCTCCATGAGCTCGAGCCCCGGCGAGGTCGCGACCTGCTTGAGGAGCTCCTCGGCCCCCTTCGCGTCGCCGGCGGACCGCTTCTCGAGCGCCATGTAGAAGAGCGCCTCCGTCTTCTGGGGCGCGGTCTTCGCGGCGGAGAGGAGCGCGTCGCCCTTCAGCTTGCCGGTCCCGAACGCGGCGACACGCCCGATCCAGCGCGGGTCCGCCTCGGCCTGCGCGAGCGCGCGCTCGGCGGTCGGGTCGGCGGGCGTCTTCGCGGAGGTGTTCGCCTTCTCGAGCGCGCGGACCCACATCGCGTAGTAGACGACGTCCTCACGCCCGACGTCGGCGGCCAGGCCGCGACCGAGCGCGTCGCGGGCGGACGCGAGATCACCCTTCACGAACGCGCGCGACACCATCTGTCCGATCGTCGCCGCGGCCTGCCGCTTGTCGCGTGGCGCAGCCTCGAGGGCGCGATCGAGCGCCTTCTGCGCGCTCGCGGAGGAACCGAATCGATCGAGCGCACGCGCGATGAGACGCTCGACGCGCGCCTTGTCGTCCGGCTCCCCCGCGGCGCTTCGCGCCTTCGCGAGCTCGCGGAGCGCATCGCCGAGCGCCTTCTTCGCCGCCGGCATGTCGCCCTGCTCGCGGAGGATGTCGCTCGTGAGGAGGAGGAGCTCGGAGCGGAGCGGAGCGTCACGCTGAGCGTCCTCGAGCGACAGCGCCTCGCGCAGCTTGTCGAGCGCCTGCTTCCCTCGCCCCTCGTGGGCGTCGATCCGCGCGAGCGAGTGGAGGACGCCGCCCGTCTTCTCACGCTCGAGCGCGGCGGCGAGGAGCTTCGTCGCCTCGGCGAGCCGTCCGTCTCGGATCTCGATCTCGCCCATCATCCCGAAGACGCGCGCGGGAGGCGGCTGGAGCTTTCCCTTGTGCGCATCTCCTGCCGCGAGGAGCGGTGCCGCGGCCCGGAACGTGCGGCGCGCGCCGTCGATCTCGTCGGCATCGAGCGCGCGGCCCATCGCCTGCATCGTGAGGACGAGCCCGAGCCCCACCACGCGCGGATCCTTCTGGGTCTTCGCCGCGTCGGCGAGCACGGCCGGCGCGGCCTCGCCCATCCCGAGCTCCACGAGCACCGCTGCCACCGTCGTCGCCGCCTCCGCCGACGTCGAGTCGAGACGGTACGCCTCGCAGGCGGCGACGAACGACGCGACCTTGAGCAGCTCGCCGTCGCGCGAGAAGTCCTCGTCCTCCGGGCGCCGCCTCTGCTGCGGACGAAGGACTCGCGCCACCTCGAGCCAGCGTTCGGCTTCTGGGTTCTCCGTGACGCCCTGGAGCGCGCGGAGCAGCTCCGGGCGCGTGATGTCGCGGAACGACGGCTTGTCGAGCGCGGCGAGCGCCGCCGGCGCATCGGCGTTCCGGATGTGGATCGAGGCGAGGACGGTGGGCCCCGTGTCGAGCGCCCGGACGGCCTCGAGCCCCTCCTCGCGGGTCACCTGCTGGCCACGCGTACGCCGCGCCGCGCGCACCGCCTGCGCCTTCTCGACGAAGTCGACCGTCTTCGCGACCGCGTCGTCGCGCGCCTCCTTGCTCGGCTCGAGGAGGAGACGGGTCACGGCCGCCGACTCGAGGGCGCCCGCGATCTGCATCGGCCCGCCGCCGGCGGTGTCCCTCGTCCAGGCGCTGATGGCGTCGAGGTGCGCCTTGATGTCCGCTTTCTCGTTCGAGGGCGCGACGCGCGAGAGCATCTCGTAGACGGCCCGGGCGCGCCCCTCGTCCCCCTTCTTCGCGAGCTCGGCGGAGGCGCTCCGGAGCGCGTCGTATCCGCTCGGGCCGAGCATCTCGGTCGTGAGCTCCCCCGAGCGGACGAGGTACATGGCGCCGTAGAGCGACGAGAGCGCGCGGTCGCCGTCGCGCTGCTTGAAGCGAGCCGCGGCGCGCGAGATCTGCCGCGCGACGACCCCCTGCAAGCGCAGCTTTCGCTCGTTCGAATTCGGCTCGCTCGCGAGGAGATCGCGGACGGCGCCGGAGAACGCATCGTCGCTCACCTGCGGGCTCGCGACCGTGACGCGCTCCGGGTTGTGCACCGGCTTGCCGAAGCGACCGCGGGACGGACCGCACGCCACGGATCCCAGGCAGAGGGCGATCGCGAGCGCGGTTCCGAGCCTGTGCATGACGGCGGAGTCTAGCGGAAGCACGATCCCGCCACCACGTCACATTCGGGAGGATCGGCCGTAGGGGCACGCCTGCGAGCCGCAGCCGTCGTCCCTCGACGCGCGGGCGCGCCTGGACGATGCTGACGGACGTCATGGCCCTCGCGCACCTGCTCGTCGTCGACGACGAGCCGTCCATCCTCACGACCCTCCAGAAGGCCCTCTCGCTGGAGGGCTATCACGTCGACGTCGCCGGCGGCGTCGGAGTCGGCGCGGAGAAGCTGAAGAAGCGGACGTACGATCTCTGCCTCTTCGACGTGCAGCTCCCGGACGGCGACGGGCTCTCGCTCCTCGCCTCCCTCCGCGCCGCGAAGAACGAGGTGCCGGTCATCATGATGAGCGGGCACGCGACGATCGACACCGCGGTCCGCGCGACGCGGCTCGGCGCCCTGAATTTCCTCGAGAAGCCGATCAACACGGACGCGCTCCTCATCGCGATCGAGACGGCGCTCCGCCTCCAGCGCGCCGAAGCGGAGGCTCGCGAGCTGCGCGCCGCGAGCGGGACGACCGGCGAGCTCGTCGGCGAGAGCGCGCCGATCAAGAAGCTCGTCGAGCAGATCGGCCGCGCGGCGAAGAGCGCGGCGAGCGTGCTCGTGACGGGGGAGCGAGGCACCGGCAAGGAGCTCGTCGCGCGCGCGATTCACCTCCTCTCGCCGCGCGCGAAGGGGCCGCTCGAGAAGCTGAACTGCGCCGCCGTCCCCCACGAGCTCATCGAGAGCGAGCTGTTCGGCCACGAGGCCGGCGCGTTCACCGGCGCGACGAAGCAGCGCCGCGGGAAGTTCGAGCGCGGGAGCGGCGGCACGCTCTTCCTCGACGAGGTGGGGGACATGCCCCTCGCGATGCAAGCGAAGCTCCTCCGCGTCCTCCAGGAGCGCGAGATCGAGCGCGTCGGCGGCAGCGAGACGATCAAGGTGGACACGCGCGTCGTCGCGGCGACCAATCGCGATCTCGTGAAGGCCTGCGAGGCCGAAACGTTCCGGGCCGACCTCTACGATCGCCTGAACGTGGTCCCGCTCCACATCCCTCCCCTCCGGGCGCGCCGCGAGGACATCCCGCTCCTCGCGCGTCACTTCCTCGACCTCGCCGCGAAGGCGAACGACCGACCGGGCATGCGCCTCGAGGAGGACGCGATCCAGGCGCTCGCGAGCCATGCCTTCCCCGGCAACGTACGCGAGCTCCGGAACCTGACGGAGCGACTCGTCATCCTCACGCCGGACGACGTCATCCGCGCGGCGGACGTGCGAACGTGCCTGCCGGGGGGAAGCTCGCCGAAGGCGCACGGCCTCTATCGCCCCGGCGTGCCCTTCCGCGTCCTCGTCGAGGAGGCCGAACGGCAGGTGATCGTGGATGCGCTCGCCCACCACGGCGGGCAGATGGCCGCGACGGCACGCGCCCTCGATCTCGAGCGCAGTCACCTCTACAAGAAGGCGCGCGCGCTCGGGCTTCGCGGGACCGAGAAGGGCGAGGAGGACGAAGGCGGATGACGACGAGAGACGAGCTCGTCACCCTGGTGGCGCGGGCGCTGGGTGGCGGATCCTATGTAGAGTGCACGCAAGCGGGCAAGGAGCTCGCCGAAGAGGCGAAGCTCCCGCGGAAGGTCGCGGAGAACCTCGGCGCGGGCTTCGGGCAATGGGACTTCTTCCCCGAAGCGGCGGAGATCGTCGACTGGGCGCTCGCCTACGTCCCCCCCGAGACCCCGGAGGACGTCTGGACGATCGCGCGGACGTGGTCTTCCGACGACACGGAGAAGAGGCAGACGATCCTGGCGCTCGTCGGGCTCGATCTCCTGAAGCACGAGCTCCGGCGGATCCCGGTGCCCGAGCTCCAGCCCCTCGCGGACGAGAACCGCGCGGCGAAGCTCCTCGCGCTCCGGGCGGAGCTCGGGCTCGCCGTACCGAAGGGGGCGGCCGAGGCGGCGGCGCCGAAGAAGGCCGCCGCCGCGCCGAAGAAGGTCGCCGCCGCACCGCCCGCCGATCCGACGGTGATGCGCCGCATGCCGAGGCCGGAGTTCAAGAAGCCGGAGAAGGCCGCGCCCCCTCCGCCGGCGAAGCGCTACGCGCACCCGAAGTTCGGCGAGGGCACGCTCGAGGCGCAGAGCGGGGAGGGCCCCGAGGCGAAGCTCACGATCAAGTTCGACGCCGGAACGAAGACGCTCCAGGCGAAGTACGTGACCGAGGTCGGGTAACGCGGAGATCAGAAGGTCGTGGGCAGGCCCGCGTTCTTGAACATCGAGAGGAGCCCCGTCTTGTCGACGGCCTTGATGTACGCCTGCTTCGGCTCGACGAGCTTCTTCTGTACGAGCTGGAGGAGCGAGTCGTTCATCGTGATCATCCCCGCGTTCTTTCCGGTCTGCATCACGCTGGGGAGCTGGAACGTCTTGCCCTCGCGGATGATGTTCGTGACCGCGGAGGTGCCGAGGAGGATCTCGTGCGCCGCCACGCGGCCGCCGCCGACCTTCGGACACAGCACCTGCGCGACGACGCCCTTCAGGGACTCGCTGAGCATCACGCGGATCTGCGCCTGACGATCGGCGGGGAACTGATCGATGAGGCGGTCGACGGTGCTCGGCGCCGTCGTCGTGTGGAGCGTCCCGAAGACGAGGTGGCCCGTCTCCGCGGTCTCGATCGCGATCGCGATCGTCTCGAGGTCGCGCATCTCGCCGACGAGGACGATGTCCGGGTCTTCGCGGAGCGCGGCTCGCAGCGCGTTCTTGAAGCTCTTCGTGTGCGCGCCGACCTCGCGCTGGTTCACGAGGCACTTGATGTTCTTGTGGACGAACTCGACGGGGTCCTCGATCGTGATGATGTGATCGCTCCGGTTCTTGTTGATGAAGTCGACCATCGCCGCGAGCGTCGTCGACTTCCCGGAGCCGGTCGGCCCGGTGACGACCACGAGGCCCTTCGAGAGCCAGCAGAGATCGAGGCACGCCTGCGGTAGACCGAGCTTGTCGGCCGGGACGATCTCGATCGGGATCTGACGGAGGACGGCGCCGACGCCGTTCCTGTCCTCGAAGACGTTCACACGGAAGCGGGAGAGGCCCTTGATCTCGTGCGCGAAGTCCGCGTCGCGGAGCGACTCGAAGTCGGCGCGAGCCTTGTCGCTCATCACCTCCGCGACGAGCGCCTCGATGTCCGCTGACGAGAACGACGGGAGCTCCTTCAGGAAGTGGATCTCGCCGTGCACCCGCATCACGGGGTGGTTGCCCGCGGAGAGGTGGAGGTCGCTCGCCTTCCGCAGAACCATGTCGCGGAGCAGCTCGTCGATGCGCGCCGGCCCCGAACGCGCGGAGGCGAGGGCAGGCGCCGTGGGCACGCTCTCTGGCAGACGGCGCGCGGGCGCCGGCGGGGACGCGGGCGCCGGGGTGACGGGACGCATGAACGGCTCGGCGGCGACGGTCGCCGGGCTCGCCGGGGC
>JALHPN010000117.1 GCA_022842465.1 Polyangiaceae bacterium
GGCGGCGGCGGTGGCGGCGGCGGCGGCGGCGGCGGCGCCGGGGGCGGGACCGAGCCGCCCACGATCTTCTCCGTCCACTGACCGATGTGGTTCGACGTCGCGAGGTCCTGGAACGGGAGGTAGAAGCCCGGGTAGCTCCCGTCCTCGCCGGCGAGCACCTTCGCGGGATCGACGGCGAACATCCAGAGCAGCTGCGTGCCCGTGCCGGTTCGGAGACCGACCTTGCGGCGCGAGGCGACCGTGAACCAGAAGAGCTTCCCGGAGCCCTCCTTCGCTTGGAACGGCGCCGAGCGCGGGAACGTGTCGCCGAGGTTCAGGGTGTTGCCGTCGGCGACGCCGGGCTTGTTCGCGTTCGCGAGCTTCACCGGTGCGCCGCCCTCGGGCTTCATCGCCCACGTGACGGCGCTCGGATCCGCGTCGGCGTTGCAGTCGCCGCTGTCCTCGTTGCCGCCTGGGCAGGTGGCCTCGGTGAAGTAGAGGAAGGACGAGTCGGGCGCGAAGTTCGGGTTGAACCGCATCTTCCCGGAAGGGCGCGGATACTCCGTGAGCGGGGTCGGGTCCGCCCAGCCCGCGCCCTGCTTCTTCATGATCCAGACGCTCGTCTCCTTCGGCATCTGCGTCGACGTGTTCTCGTTGTCGACGCGCGTCATCGCGATCATCTGGCCGTTCGGCGACCACTCGGGATGATTCGGCTTGAACGCGAGCTGCTTGTGCGCGGTGCGGAGGCCGGTCGTGCCGTCGTGGAACCAGAGCTTCCGGCGGTTCAGACCGTCGGCATCCGAGGTCGTGTCGATGTCGGACGTGCTGCCGCCGACCTTGTCTCCGTAGACGGCGACGAACTGCGTCGCGTCCGGGCTCCACGACGCGAACTGGACACGGTTGTCCCGTCCCTCGGTCGAGCTCGGCTGGACCTTGAACCAGTCGGTGGCCTGCTTCGATACGTCCTTCACGAAGATCAGGCGTCCGTCCCACTGCCCGCCGACGGAGGCGACGAGCTTCGAGCCGTCCCGCGAGATCGCGTGGCAGCCGGGGCACGTCGCGACGCCGGGCTGCCCTTCCTGGAGGAAGATGTCCGGGGCACCCGTCGCTGCGCCGAAGTCGAAGCGCATGATCGCTTCGGGGTTCGTGACGGTCCAGTAGTAGAGGCCGCCGTCGACGCGCGTCTCGGCGAAGCGGACGGTGAGCTCGGCGGAGGTGCCGACCTTCGCGCCGTCCTCGTCCGTCGCGCGGATGCGCAGCTTGACGGCGCCCTGACCGCGGTTCGTCTCGGAGAGGTAGCCGTAGCCGGCCTCGTCGAGCTCGAAGGCGCACGCGCCCGCCGCGAAGCCGGCGCCGCCCCCGCACCGCGAGTGGTACACCACGCTGCCGACGGCGCTCGTGAACGAGACCTCGTAGAGCGTGTTCTCCGCACTACCCGGCCTCCAGTGGACCTCGAGGCGGCGCAGGTTCGGCGGGAGCATCGCGCCGTCGTT
Source organism: Polyangiaceae bacterium (assembly GCA_022842465.1). Taxonomy (GTDB): domain Bacteria; phylum Myxococcota_A; class Polyangia; order Polyangiales; family Polyangiaceae; genus Labilithrix. The sequence goes on from JALHPN010000117.1 coordinate 1,473, forward strand.
CGGGTACGCGAGCTCCGGAGCGCGCGCGGCGTCGGCCTGCGCGCCGGCGAAGAGCGCGGCGGCGTTCGCGGGGAGGGCCGGCGACGCGGCCGGTGAGGCCAGCACCGCCGAGAGCTTCACGGTGAGGCCGGTCGTGATCTTCACGGGGCCGTCGTTGTTCGAGAGCGTCGCCTCGACGGTGAGCTTCCCGCCGCGCTGCGGAGGATCGTTCGCGGCGGAAGGGAGGCGCGTCGTGAACGTGGAGGCCCCGTTCGCGGGGAAGCCGCCGACGAGGTAGTTGTCCGGCACGTAGAAGACGGCGCGCGAGGTGAGATCCACCTCGTTCGCGGCGCCCTTCAGCTTGCCGAAGACCTTGTACTCCCTCGTCGCGCTCTGCCCCGCGACGAGCTCGATCGTCGCGTCGGCGGGTTCGATCCGCAACGTGGCTTGATCGACGTCCTGCGACGCCGACCCGCTCGATCCGCTCGATCCGCTCGCTCCCGAGCTGAAGCCGCTCGAGCCGGAGCTTCCGTCGCCGTCGCCGGAGCTACCACCGCTCGATCCGAACTCGCTCGGGTCACCGTCCGAGCCACACGCGACCACGGCCGTGATCGCGGCAACTCCGATCGCCATCAACAGTCCAAGGCTGTGCCGCATGGTTGCAAGACTACAGAGCGGCTGGAACCCTGGTAGCGCGATCGACCAGGTACGCGAAAATCGGTGTGCACCTCGGGGCGCGCGCACGACCCTGTCGTGGCTCCGCCTCGCGAGTGGGAGATGTCGCGCGCGGCGGCTAGGAGACGACGCGCAAGGAGCGCTTCTCGCCGGGCTCGCGGGGGGCGAGCACCTCGTTGTGGCTGCCGGTCCGGTAGCCGACGAGATCGAGCGTGACGTACGCGAAGCCGAGACGCTTGCCCGTCGCGACGAGCGTGTCCCGCAGCTCCCACGCCTTCTCCATCTCGTCCTTCGCGATCTCGAGCCGCGCCATCGCGGTCTCCCGCGTGCCCTCCGTCCCGCCGACCTGGTGCCAGCGGACGCGCGCCTGACGGATCCCGAGCGCGTGGAGCTCGGCTTCGAGCGCGCCGATCTGGAGGAGCCGCTCGCGCGTGACGCGCGTGCCGTAGGGGAGACGGCTCGAGAGGCAGGCGGCCGCGGGCTTGTCCCAGATCGGCAAGCCGAGGCGCTGCGCGAGGCGCCGGACGTCGGCCTTGCTCATCTCGGCCTCGACGAGGGGGCTCCGCGCGCCGGCCTCCTTTGCCGCCTCGAGGCCAGGGCGGTAGTCGCCGAGGTCGTCGAGGTTGGTGCCGTTCACCACGTGGGCGATCCCCCACTCGGCCTGCTTCTTCGCGCTGAGCCGGTAGAGCTCACTCTTGCAGTGGAAGCAGCGATCGACGTGGTTTCTGGCGTAGCTCTCGTCCTCGATCTCGTTCGAGTCGACCAGCTCGTGCCTGGCCCCGATGAGCTTCGCGATCGCCACGGCCTCGTCACGTTCGAACGAGGCGAGGCTCGGGCTCACGGCCGTCATCCCCACGGCGCCCAGGCCGAGCTCGCGGTGGGCGACGGCGAGCACGAAGGCGCTGTCGATGCCGCCCGAGTAGCAGACGAGGACCGAGCCCATCTCCCGGAGGATCCCGGCGAGCCGCTGGTAGGCGGGATCGCGTTCGAGCTCGTCGGCGTCGGCGCTCGTCGAGGCAACCATCCGGGGCTATGTAGCGCGAAACCTTCGCCGCGGCCGGGACTTCCGCGAGCCCCCTTGATCGGGCGCTCACCCCTGCTATCTTGTTCAGTATGGCTGCGGTTCCTCTCCCACGCCTCTTCGCGGATCTCGGCGTGTCCCAGGGCACGGGCGCGCTCGGCCTCGCGCGGGAGGACGAAGGCGCGCCGCGTGTCCGCCGTCTCGGCTGGCCGGAGCTCGAGCGCGTGCTCCCCGACCACGGGATGCCGCGTGGGGTCGTCGAGATCGCGTCACCCGCCGTCAAGCCCTCCGCGAAGGGAGCCCTCGGCGGAGGAGCGACGACCATCGCCCTCTCGGCGGTGAGCGCCGCCCATGCGGCGGACGAGGCCGCATGGTGCGCCTGGGTGACGACCCCGTCGTCCACGCCGTCGCTCTACGCGCCGTCCGCCGCGCAAGCGGGGGTCGATCTCGAGCGGCTCCTCGTCGTGCGCGCCGACCCCGCGTCGCTCGCGCGCGCGGCGGTGAAGGTGGCGACGTCCGGCGCGTTCGACGTCGTCGTCGTCGACGCGTTCACGGGGCTCGAGGGGCGTCTCGGCGTGGGCCTCGGCTCGCCACCTCATGCGACCGGACGCGCGGGCCGCGGGCGTCCCCCGAAGATCGACGGCGCGCTCGTCGTCCGCAAGCTGTCGCTCGCGGCGGAGGAGAGCGGCTCCACGATCCTCCTCCTCACGAGCTCGTTCACGCCGAGGGCGATGCCGTGGCCCGTCGCGCTGCGGCTCGAGGTGGAGCGTCGTCCCGAGTCCGTCGCGGTGCGCGTGACGAAGGATCGGCGTGGTCGCGTCTCCGCCGCGTTCGAGCCCCTCGCGCACGGCCATGACGTGCGTGCGATGCACGTCGTCCGGATGCCCGGGGCCTGAGGGGCTCCGCGCGAGGATCCCATGCGCATCTGCGCCATCAGCCTCCCCGAGCTGCGCGTCGAGCTCGTCCGGCTCGCCGCCATCCGGGAGGACGCGGGCGAGCGACGGGAGGTCTTCGGGCCGCTCGCCGTCGTGGTCGCCGCGCCGCCGCTCACGGAGGCGAAGCTCCTCGGCAACACGCGGCTCGACGTCGTGTCGTCCGAGGCGCTCGCGCTCGGGGTCCGCCCAGGGCAGACGATCGCCCAGGCCCGCGCGAAGGCAGGCTCGCTCGCCGTGCGCGTGGTCCGGCCGGATGACGTACGGGACGTGCTCGCGCGCCTCGCCGAGGTGGCGCTCGCGTTCGGCGCGACCGTCTCGTTCTACGCGGCGGGCACGGCGGAGAAGCCCTCCCAGAAGGCCAGCGAGGGAGCTCCCGCGCTCGGGGACGTCGTGTGGGTCGACGTGACGGGCTGCGCGCATCTCCATGCGCCCGAGCAGGTGGCAGGGGAGACGAAGCTCGCGACGCGGCTCGTGCGCGTGATCGAGGGGCTCGGGCATCGGTGCGCGGCGGCGGTCGCGGACGGCCCGCGTGTGTCGGCGCTCCTCGCGCATGCGCAGGCGTTCGCGGCCTCGGATCCACGCGCGGCGGACGCGTCGCGCGTCGTCGTCGTGCCTCCGGGCCGGAACCGCGCTGCGCTGGGGCCGCTGCCGGCCTCGTTCCTCCCGCTGCCGGAGGCGGACGTGCGGTGGCTCGCGAAGGTGGGGGTGAGCACGGTGGCGGATCTCACCGCGCTCCCGCGGAGCGCGCTCGCGACGCGGCTCGGCGCTCGTGCTCGCGTCGTCCTGACCCTCGCCGAGGGCGAGGACCGCGCGCCCCTCGCGTCGTACGTCCCGCCCGAGGTCCCGGAGGAGAGCGTCTCGCTCGAGTACGGCATCGAGGGGACGGATCCCTTGCTCTTCGTGACGAAGACGCTCGCCGATCGGCTCGGTACCCGGCTGGCGGGGAGAGCGGTCGCCACCGCGCGGCTCGAGCTCGAGCTCCTCCTCGATACGGCGATGATCGCGGAGGGAGAGCCGCGCACCGACCTCGTCGCGGTGGACCTCCCGTCTCCGCTCTCCGCCGCGGGGGATCTGCTCGTCGCGCTCCGTCCGAAGATCGAGCGCCACGTCCTCCGCGCCCCGGTGCTCGGCGCGAAGCTGCGGGCTGCCCAGCTCGTCCACAAGCCGGCCGCGGCGTTGTCGCTCTTCGATCCCGAGCCGCGCGCGACGCGAGCGCTCCCGCGCCTCGTCGCGGAGCTCGCGGCCGATCTCGGGCCCGACGCGGTGGGGCGCCTCGTGCTCGGCGACGCGTGGTCGCCGGAGGAGCGCTCCGTCTTCGCGCCGTTCACGAGCTCTCGTCCGGGCGCTTCTCCGAGCGAGAGGCACGGGAAGAAGCGGCGTCATCTCCTGTCGTCCGTCCCCGAGCCCTCGCGGGTGCTCGCGGAGCCGCACCCCGTCCCGCGCGACGCGATCAAGATCGTGCGTCACCTGACGCGTCTCGAGGCGGTCGCGTGGTGGAAGCGGATGCCGACCCCGAAGAAGGGCGTGGACCACGTCCAGGCGTGGACGGAGGAGGGCTCGGCGTGGGTGGAGATCGATCGCGCGTCGGGAGCGACGCGCATCCTCGGATGGTTCGACTGAGGACGCATGAGCTCGCGTACGCGCATCGACCCGTCGTCACGCCTCCCGCTGGGGGACGATGGCGCGCTCCATGCGAACGACGCCGCTACCGTCGCGGGCGTCCCCGTCCGCGATCCGGAGCTCGCCGAGGAGCTCCTCGCCCTCCGCCGCGCGATCCGCGCGCGGGCGTCGCGTTACGTCGAGCTGTCGTGCCGGACGAGCTTCAGCTTCCTCGCCGGCGCGTCGTCTCCCCAGGCCATGGTGCAGCGCGCCGCCGCGCTCGGCTACGAGGCGCTCGCCGTCACCGACCGTGACGGGCTTTACGGCATCGTGCGCGCCCACGAGGAGGGGGAGAAGGCCGGCGTACGGATCATCGTCGGCTGCGAGCTCACGCTCGAGCGCGAGGGCCTCGAGGGCGTGCCGGACATCCCGGGCAAGCCCACGACGCTCACGGTCCTCGTCGAGAACCATGCAGGGTACACGAACCTCTGCAAGATCCTGACGGAGAGCCATCGTCGCCACCCCAAGTCTGCGCCTCAGCGCGAGAAGGCCCGCACGAAGGACCAGGAGGAGGACGAGCTCCCTCGGAACGTGTGGGCGGGCATCCCGCTCTCCTACGTCTGCGCGCACGCCGAGGGCCTCTGGGTGCTCGCCGATGCGACGCTCCCGCTCGCCGACCTCCATCGCGCGTTCGGGCATCGCCTCTCGGTCATGGTCCACCTCCACAAGGACGGGGAGGACCGCGCGCGCGTCACGCGCGCAGAGACGGCCGCCCGCACCCACGGCGCGCCGATCGTCGCGACGAACCGCGTGCTGTTCGCCCAGGAGGCGGACAAGCCGATCCTCGATGTTCTCCACTGCATCCGCGAGGGCAAGACGCTCGACGAGGCAGGCCGCGATCTGCTCCCGAACACCGAGGCGCATCTGAAGAGCGAGGACGAGATCCAGCGTCTCTTCTCGCTCCATCCGGACTGGGTCACGCGCGCCAAGTTCGTCGCCGATCGCTGCCGCTTCTCGATCAAGGAGCTCTCCTACCGCTTCCCGTACGAGCTCTCGGACCTCGTCCACCGTGACTTCCAGGCCCCGGATGCGCGCCCCGAGACGGCCGACGACGCGCTCCGCCGTCTCACGTACGAGGGGGCGCGCGAGCGTTACGGCGGCGCGATCCCGCCCCAGGTCGTCACCCAGGTCGAGAAGGAGCTCACCCTCGTCGCGAAGCTCGAGGTCGCGCCCTACTTCCTCTCGGTCCGCGCCGTCGTGGACATGGCGCGCCGGCGCGACATCCTCTGCCAGGGCCGCGGGAGCGCGGCGAACAGCGCGGTCTGCTTCTGTCTCGGCATCACCGCCGTCGATCCGTCGCGGTCGAACATGCTCTTCGAGCGCTTCCTCTCGGCGGAGCGACGAGAGCCTCCCGACATCGACGTCGACTTCGAGCACGAGCGCCGCGAAGAGGTGATCCAGGAGATCTACGCGACCTACGGGCGCGATCGCGCGGCGATGGTGAGCGAGGTCGTGAGCTATCGCGCGAAGAGCGCGCTCCGCGAGGTCGGCAAGGTGTTCGGCCTCTCGCTGGAGCAGGTCGAGCGCCTCTCCGCCGTCGTGTCGTGGTGGGACGGCGTGTCTTCCGTGGACGAGAAGCGCCTCCGGGCGGCCGGGTTCTCGGCCTCCGACCCGCGCGTCCGTCAGGTGCTCGTCCTCGCGCGGGCTATCCAGGGGTTCCCGCGGCACCTGTCGATCCACGTCGGCGGCTTCGTCCTCTCCGCCGCGCCGATCGAAGAGGTCGCGCCGGTCGAGCCGGCGACGATGCAGGACCGCACGATCGTCCCGTGGGACAAGGACGACATCGACACCCTCGGCTTCTTCAAGATCGACGTCCTCGGCCTCGGCATCCTCACCGCGATCCGGAAGTGCCTCGACCTCGTGCGCGACGTCAGCCAGGAGCGCGAGCGCCTGGGGGCCCAGCGTGGAGCGCCGCTCCCGCCGTACGCGCCGAAGGGCGTCGTGACCGGCACGGCCATCGAGCGGCTCGCCGCGATCCCTGCCGAGGATCCAGAGGTCTACGAGGCGCTCTGTCGCGCCGACACGGTCGGCGTCTTCCAGATCGAGAGCCGCGCGCAGATGGCGATGCTCCCTCGTCTGAAGCCCACGTGCTTCTACGATCTCGTCGTCGAGGTCGCCATCGTCCGTCCCGGTCCGATCCAGGGCGGCATGGTCCATCCGTACCTCCGCCGGCGGGCAGGGGAGGAGCCGGTCACGCCCCCGCATCCGATCCTCGCGCCGATCCTCGACCGCACCCTCGGCGTCCCGCTCTTCCAGGAGCAGGTGATGCAGATCGCGATCGTGGGCGCCGGGTACACGGGCGGCGAGGCCGACCGCCTCCGGCGTGACATGGCCGCGTGGCGGAAGAACGGGAAGCTCGAGGCGCATCGCGAGCGCCTCCTCGCGGGCTTCCGCCAGAGAGGCATCCCCGAGGAGTTCGGCGAGCGCCTCTACCAGCAGATCCAGGGCTTCGGCGAGTACGGCTTCCCCGAGAGCCATGCCTCGAGCTTCGCGCTGCTCGTCTACGCGAGCGCGTGGCTGAAGCGCCATTACCCGGCGGAGCTCGCGGCCGCGCTCGTGAACGCGCAGCCGATGGGGTTCTACTCGATCTCGACGCTCCTCCAGGACGCGCAGCGTCACGACGTACGGCTCCTCCCGATCGACGTGCGGACGAGCGACTGGGAGTGCACCTGCGTGCCGATGCCGCGAGCGGAGCCGACGGAGGGAGGGCAGGGCACGGCGACGATGTCGACCGCGATCCGGCTCGGGCTCCGTGTCGTGAACGGTCTCGGGGAAGAGGCAGGCCGTCGCGTCGAGGCGGCCCGGAAGGCCGCGCCCATTCGCGACGCCGAGGACCTCGCCGCGCGTGCGCGGCTCGACAAGAAGGAGCTCGTCGCGATCGCGGAGTCCGGCGCGCTCGACGCCCTCGCCGGCGGCCGGCGTCAGGCGATCTGGAGCGTGGTCGCGCCGCGGGGCGCGGGCCTCTGGGACGGCGTCGCGACCGGGGAGGAGGCACCTCGCCTTCCGGCGATGAGCCGCGCCGAGCAGCTCGTCCTCGACTACGAGCGCACCGGCGTCTCCGTCTGTGATCACCCGATGTTGTTGCTCCGGCCCACGTTGCCGAAGCGCATCAAGACCTCGCGCGATCTCCTCTCCCTCCGCTCGGGCACGCGCGTCACGGTGGCGGGCCTCGTCATCTGCCGCCAGCGGCCGGGCACGGCGAGCGGCGTCGTGTTCGTCACGATGGAGGACGAGCTCGGGTTCTCGAACGTCGTCCTCTGGTCGCGCGTCTTCGAGGCCCACCACCACGTCGCGACGACGTCACGCATGCTCCTCGTCCACGGCCGCATCGAGCGGAGCGACGATCCGGACGGGCTTTGCCCTGCCGATCCGACCGCGCCGAGCTCCGTCGTCTACGTCATCGCCGACCGCCTCGAGAAGCTCGAGACGAAGGCTCCTCCCGAGATGCGGGCGATGGCCTCGATGAGCCGCGACTTCCACTGACCTCGTCCGTGCCTATGCGTGTGACGGGAGCTTCCCGCGGTTGACGGACGGCGGCCTGGCCCGTTGAATGGTCTCGCCGTTGGCACTCGACCCCAAGAAAGCCCTCGAGGTCCTCCTCCAGCTGACGGCGCGCCTCGCGGACGACCGCCCGCTCGAGGAGTTCCTCCGCGCGGTGACCGACGCGTCGGTCGACCTCCTCGCGGCCGATCACGCCTCGATCCGGCTCCTCGACACCGCGCGGACGGCGCTCCTGTCCGGGGCCCGCTCGGGGAGCGGGGAGGAGGATCGACCCATGAGCTTCCGCCGGGGGGAAGGGGTCCTCGGGTGGGTCGTCGAGCACGGCGAGCCCGCGCGCATCGACGACGTCGAGCACGACTCCCGGTGGGTGAGGGGGGAAAACCAGGGCTTTCGCATCAACTCGATCGCGGCCGAGCCGCTCTGGTCGAGCGGCGAGGTGATCGGCGTCCTGTCGGTCACGTCGCCCGAGCGCGCCGCCTTCCGCGAGGAGGACCAGCTCCTCCTCCGGCTGCTCGCGAACTGCTCGGCGCCCCCCATCGAGCGCGCGCGCCTCCGGCGGCTCGCGATGTTCGACGACATCACGATGGCCTTCAACCATCGCTACCTCGTGCCCCGTCTCGTCGAGGAGATGGAGCGAGCGAGCCGATCGGGGGGGGACGTGAGCATGCTCTATCTCGACCTCGATCACTTCAAGCGCGTGAACGACCGCTACGGGCATGCGACCGGGGACGTCGTGCTCCGCATGTTCGCCGACCGCGTGAGGAAGGCCGTCCGCCGCGTCGACGTGCTCGTGCGACGCGGCGGCGAGGAGTTCGTCCTCATCATGCCGTCGACGGGCGCGACCCAGGCCCATGCCACGGGGCACCGCATCCAGCAGACGCTGCACGAGGCGCCCTTCGAGGTGGAGTCCGCGCGCATCGACCAGACCGTCTCCATCGGCGTCGCGACCTGGGACAAGCGCGAGACCCCCGAGGAGCTCGAGCGACGCGCCGACGAGGCGATGTACGAGGCGAAGCGGCTCGGCCGGAACCGCGTCGTCGTCGCCAGCCCGCGCGATCTCGTGGGCTAGGCGCACCCACAGGGGAGGAGGACGTCCTCGGGTTCCCCCCTGGACCGGTGGACGTCCGTGACGCGGGAGACGGTGGGGACCGTGAACCCGCCGTCACGCGCTTCCTTGCACTCTCTCCGCTTCCCCCGAGGGCGATCGTTTGCCCCGAGAGGCTCGGTCTTTGCTTGAATGGTGGCGCCGCCCGATGCCGATCTGCCCGCAGTGCCTGACGCGGTTCCCGGACGAGGACACGACGTGTCCGCACGACGGCACGGCGCTCGCGCCGGACTCCGCGTACGCCTACGTGGATCGAGACCTGGCTCCAGGCGACGTGGTCGGCGAGTACGTGGTCGAGGGCAAGCTCGGAGAAGGTGGCTTCGGAAGCGTGTACGCCGCGGCGCACCCGGTGATCGGCAAGCGCGCGGCGGTGAAGGTGCTGTCGCGCACGTTCTCGGCGAACCCGCAGATGGTCTCCCGCTTCATCGCGGAGGCACGGGCGGTGAACCAGATCCGCCACCGGAACATCATCGACATCTTCTCGTTCGGTCAGCTCCCCGACGGACGCCAGTACTACGTGATGGAGCTGCTCGACGGCATGACGTTCGACGCGCACCTCGAGCGCCAGGGCCGGCTCTCGTTCCCTCAGGCGCTCCCCATCCTCCGCGGCATCGCGCGCGCGCTCGACGCGGCGCACGCGAAGGGGCTCCTCCACCGCGACCTCAAGCCCGAGAACGTCTTCCTCGTGTTCGACGAGGACGGCGGCGTCCTGCCGAAGCTCCTCGACTTCGGTCTCGTGAAGCTCCTCGGCTCTGCGAGCGGCCAGCACAAGACGAAGACGGGGACACCGATGGGGACGCCGCTCTACATGTCCCCGGAGCAGTGCCGGGGCGAGGACGTGGACGGACGGACCGACGTGTACGCGTTCGGCGTGATGGCGTTCGAAGTCCTCACCGGAGAGCTCCCCTTCGACGGTGAGGGCGCGATGGCGATCCTCATCAAGCACATGGAGGCGACGCCGCCGAACCCGTCCGCCGTGGCGCCGGATCTGCCGCGTCTGCTCGACGCGCCGATCCTCCGGATGCTGGCTAAGGCTCCCGACGCGCGGCCGGCGACGGTAGGTCGTGCCCTCGACGAGCTCGTCATCGCGGCGCGCTCGGCGGGGATCGACGTGCCGGCGCCGGCTGCGCCGCTCGCGCCCGAGGTCAGCGCGTCCTCGACGCCCGACGTCGCCGCGATCGGGTCCGCTCGTACCGTCGCGCTCGCGCCCGCGCAGACGTTCGTCGGCGCCGAGAGCGACGTCGAGAGCGTACCGCGGCCGCCCGCGAGGCGGGGCACGCTCGTCCTCGTCGTGGGCGCTGCGCTCGCCGTCGTCGTCGGGATCAGCGTCTTCACCCTCACGGCGCGAGGGCGCCGGGGAGGGCCGGAGCCCGGTCCCTCGGGCGTCGTCGCGGCCGCGAGCGCGTCGCCCATCGTGTCGGCCTCCGCGACCCACGCGCCGGTCGCGGTCGCCTCGTCTCCGCCGCCGGCGCGCGACACGGTGCTCCTCCGGGTAGAAGGTGCTCCGCCCGGGGCGGTGGTCTCGATGGCCGGGACGAAGCTCGGGCCGGCGCCTGGGCCCTTCGAGGTGCGGGCGGGAGCGCCGGTCACGATTCGCATCGCTGCGCCCGAGCACCGCGCGCGAGACGTGGAAATCTCGCCTGTCGCCGACGTGGTCGTGACGACGACGCTCGAGAGGATCCCCCCGAAGCCGGCGCAGAAGGGCAGGACGATCTCCCGTGAGCTCGAGGACTTCTGATGACGAGAACTCTCCGGTGGACTTTCCCGATCGCGCTCGTGGCGACGGCCCTCCCGCTCCTCGATTGCGCTCCGCTCCAGGCCATCCCGTCGACGACGTGCGGTAACGCCGTCGTCGATGCGGCGGAGGACTGCGACGGTTTCGCGGAGAACGGTCGCGTCTGCGGTCGACCGGACGAAGGCGCCCGCGCCTGTCGCTTCACGTGCGATCCCGCGAGGCCCGCCGGCGCATGTCCTGACGGATGGGGATGCGGAACGAGCGGGGTCTGTCGCGAGCCCACGGGCCGCTTCGGTGGTCCGAGCGCGCGCGCCGAGAGCAGCGTGGTCGGGATCCAGATCGGCGACTTCGACGGGGATCATCGCGCCGACGTGCTCGCCACCGCCGAGCGCGGCGCGGACAACGCCGCGCGCACGCGCGTCGTCTTCTTCGACGGGAACGCGTCCGTCTCGTCGGTGACGGCGTTTCCCGCGCCGCTCGTGTCCCCGGCGATCCGGGACCTGGACGGCGACGGCCGGGCGGACCTCGCGTTCGGTCTCGGGGCGGGCGTGAACGTGACGACGGGGCAGCTCGACCGGTCGTTCTCGCCGGTGCTGTTCCCCACGCTGACGGTGGGTCCGACGGAAGGCTACGCGTTCATGAACGTCCAGGCGGCGAAGCGGATGCTCCCCGACGGACGGCGCCAAGGTCGCCTCATTGCCGCGACCGTCGCGACGATCCGGGGCGTGAGCCCCATCCTCGGCTCCCTCGACGACGGTGGCGGCTACGCTCTCGCGCTCCCCGGCCCGGCGAGCGACATCGTCGGCAGCGGCGTCTGGGGGGATGTCTTCACGGCCGACCCGGAGTCCACGTGCGGTGAGGTCGTCTTCGCGATGAAGACGCCGCCCGCCGTCGTCGTCGCGTCCCCGTGCAAGCCGGACACCGACCCGAGCCGCTCGCGCTGGGCCGACAAGGCGCTCGCGGTCGTCACGTTGCCCGAGGTCCCGACGCGTGGGGTCGTCCTCGCGGACTGGGACGCGGACGGCAGGCTCGACGTCCTCGTCAGCACCGCGACGAAGACGTACCTCCTTCGTAACGAAGGCACGGAGTTCGCCAAGCAGGTCCGCGAAGCGAAGGAGCCGAGAGCGCCCGAAGGCAAAGCCCTCTTCGACCTCGACGGCGTGCTCGGCGCCGGCGACTTCAACCAGGACGGCTTCCCCGATTACCTCATCCCACGGGGCGTCCTCTTCAGCGTCAAGCTCCCCAAGCTCGCTCCGGACGGCGGGGTGGGGGACCTCGCGTTCCCGAACGGACAGGCGGGCTATGTCTTCCTCCCGAGCTCTCGCTCGCCGCGCTGGTCCTCGGTCGTCGTCGGGCACGTCAACGGCGATCCCTACCTCGATTACGTGGCGGCGAGCGAAGGGTCGGCCGACCTCGAGCTCGGCGCGGGCGTCCCTGGCGGCGTCGTCACGTCGACGGTCGCCACGCCGGGCATCGTCAAGGATCTCGGCCTCGGCGACGTCGACGGGGACACGATCACCGACCTCGTCCTCTCGACCCGACAGGCGGACGACACGTCCCAGCTCGCTGTCGCGTTCGGCCGTTCGGCGGGACCGCCCGAGCTCGCGAGGTCGGTCGGGCGCATCGCGAACGACGCGGTCTTGAGCGTCGGCAGCGCGTTCGGCCTCGCGAGCGACATCTTCGTCGTCACCACCTCGCCTACGGCGGGGGCGCCCTCCGGATACGTCGACGCGAGCATCGCGATCGTCCTGCCCTCCGGCGATCGGCAGCTCCTCGCGCCTCTCTTCTATCCCCCGCCGAGCGACCAGGAGCCGACCCTCGAGGGCTACCGGACGCACAGCGTCCTCGTCGCGCCCTTCGAGGAGCGCAGTCGATTCGATCTCTTCTCGCTCGCGGTCGGGGTGCGGAAGTTCGACAACGCCAACAGGCTGCGCGCCCCGGCGCCGCTGTCGCTGTGGCGGAGCATCGGCGGAGGTCCGCTCTCGTTTCCGCCCTTCGTCCGCGCCGCGGTCGGTCTCGAGGCCAGCCCCGCCTCCTACACGGGAGGGGACACCCTCCTCCTCCAGACGACGAGCGGCGACCTCGATCGGCCGGCGGACGGCGTCGAGGAGGCCGTCGTGCTGACGCCAGGCGCCGGCGGGGCTGCCACGGTCGTCTCGTTCCGGCTGTCGGGAGCGGGAGCGTCGCCGACGGTGGCTTCCCTCGCGGGGATCCGGGTCGGGACGAAGAGCATGATCCGGCTCGCGGACGTCGACGGGGACGGCGCGCCCGACGTCCTCGTGCTCGGCGGCGACGCCGTGGATTCCAAGGTGGCCGTTCTCTGGGGCGACGGCAGGGGCGGCTTCGACCCGACGCCGCTCGTCGTCGCCGTGCCGCCCGACGCGGGGGCGGATACGTCGTTGACCGGGCTCGCCGTCGTCGTCACGGGCGGCGCGCCGTCGTCCCGTGAGCTCGTCCTCACGACGTCGAAGCGCATCCTGCGGGTGCCCGTCGGCCGGGGAGCGCGGGCGCTCCCTCCGCTGGAGGTCCTCGCCTCGGGCTTCGAAGGGCTCACGAGCATCGGCGCCGGGGACATCGACGGCGACGGCGTCGAGGACCTCGCGATCGCCGAGAAGGGCACCGTTCGCGTGCTCCGTCAGATCCCGAGGCTCCCGTGAGGAAGGCGACTCTTCGCGTCGTCGTCGTCGCGACGGTCCTCGCTGCCGCGCGTCCGTCGCCCGCAGCCGAGCCGACGCCGGAGGAGATCGCCGCGGCGCGCACGCTCTTCGACGCAGGCGCCCAGGCCTACGCCGCCGAGCGGTACGTCGACGCGGTGAAGTCGTTCGAGTCGGCGAAGCGCCTCGCGCCGAAGCCTCAGATCGTCTTCTCGCTGGCGCAGGCGGAGCGCAAGCTGGGGACCAAGACGAGCGACGTCCGAACGCTCTCTTCGGCGCTCGACCACTTCAAGGAGTATCTCGAGCGCGTCCCGAAGGGAGGGAGGCGCGCGGACGCCGAGGAGGCGAAGCTCGAGCTGGAGGGGAAGCTCAAGGCGCTCGGGCCGGCGACCGTCGCGGCGCCCACGTCGCGCGAGGAGAAGAAGAAGCCCCGCGTCACCGTGATCTCGGCGACCCCTGGAGCGCGCGTCAGCTTCGACGGTGGCGAGCCGCAGGAGCTCCCACTCTTCGTCGACCTCGATCCAGGCCCACACCAGGTCCGGGTGTTCGCCGAGGGCTTCTTCGACGAGGTCTCTCCCGTCTCCGGCGACGTGCTCGTCGACGTCCCCCTCAACGTCTCGCTCCGCGAGAAGCCTGCGCGCCTCGACGTGCGCGTCTCGGCCCCGGGTGATCTCTACGTCGACGGCCGCCTCGTCGCCACGACGCCTGCCGCTCCCATCGAGGTCGCGCCGGGTGTGCACGTCGTGAGCGTGAGCGTGAACGGCAAGCGGGCCTGGTCGCAGGAGATCACCTTCGTCCGGGACAGGCCGGTACGGCTCGAGCCTCGCCTGGAGCGGAGCGATCAACGGCTCGCCTCCTACGTCGTCCTCGGGGGCGGCGGTCTCGTCACCGTCGTCGGCGTCGTCGCTGGTCTCGGCGCGCTCGCGGAGGAGGGCCGCGCGAAGGACATCCTCGACAAGCAGAGTCGCGAGAACATCTCCGAGGACGAGCGCGAACGCTACAACGCCGCGGTCGATCGGCGTGACGCCGCGCGCGTCCTGTCGATCGTCACCCTCTCGGCAGGCGGCGCGCTGCTCGCGGGCGGCGCGCTCTTGTGGATGCTCGACAAGCCGTCCGTGGCCGTCGTCCCTCCCCGCGCCCCGGACCAGCGGCCACCGCCGAAGCCCGCGAGCCTGGAGCTGACGGCGTCTCCCGTCGTCGGCCCCGGCACGTGGGGCGGCGCGCTCGTCGGTCGCTTCTGAGACGCCTTTCCCCGCCGAAGGGACCTTGCTAGACGAGTCCCATGCCCTTCGAGAAGGTCCTCGTCTGCAACCGCGGCGAGATCGCGCGCCGCGTGATCCGAACCTGCAAGCGCCTCGGCGTCGGGACGGTCGCCGTCTACTCGGAGGCGGACGCCGAGGCCCCGCACGTCGCGGAGGCGGACGAGGCGGTCCTCGTCGGCCCGGCGCCCGCGAAGGAGTCCTACCTGAACGTCGAGGCCATCCTCGGCGCGATCGCGAAGACGGGCGCGAAGGCCGTGCACCCGGGCTACGGCTTCTTGAGCGAGAAGTCGTCGTTCGCACGCGCCGTGGCCGATGCCGGTGTCGTCTTCGTCGGCCCTCCGCCCGACGTCCTCGATGCCTTCGGGGACAAGATGAAGGCGCGTCACGTCGCCCTCTCCGCGGGGACGAGCCCGGTGCCCGGGACCGACGAGCCCATCGCGATCGACACGGCCGAGGGCATCCTCGCGGCGAAGGCGATCGCCGCGAAGGTCGGCTACCCGATCGTCGCGAAGGCGGTCGGCGGCGGCGGCGGCATCGGGATGCAGGTCGTCGCGGAAGAGGCGGGCCTCGAGCGCGCGCTGAAGTCGTGCTCCGACCGTGGCAAGGCGAGCTTCGCGGACGCGCGCGTGTATCTCGAGCGGTACGTCTCGCAGCCACGTCACATCGAGGTCCAGGTCTTCTGTGACACGCACGGCCAGGCGTTCGCGCTCGGCGAGCGCGAGTGCAGCGTGCAGCGGCGTCACCAGAAGATCGTGGAAGAGTCGCCGTCTCCCGCCGGGTTCTTCGCGGGCGAGGCCGGCGCGAAGCGGCGGGAGGCCCTCTACGACGCCGCGCTCCGCGTGGTGAAGAAGGTCGGCTACGTCGGCGCCGGGACGTGCGAGTTCATCGCCGACGAGCAGGGCAATCTGTTCTTCCTGGAGGTCAACGCGCGGCTGCAGGTCGAGCATCCGGTGACCGAGATGGTGACGGGCCTCGATCTCGTCGAGCTCCAGCTGCGCGTCGCGGCGGGAGAGAGGCTCCCCGACCTGTCGTCGGTCGCGCGGAAGGGCCATGCGATCGAGGCCCGCGTGTACGCCGAGGATCCGGCGAAGGGCTTCATCCCGAAGCCGGGCCCGATCGACGAGCTCGTCTGGCTCGGCGGCGCGGGCGAGGTCGTCTCGAGCAGGGTGCGGGTGGAGTCGGGCGTTCGCGCCGGGAACAAGGTCACGCCGTTCTACGACCCGATGATCGCGAAGCTCGTCGCGTGGGGCGAGACGCGAGAGCTGGCGATCGCCGAGCTCGATCGCGCGATCGCTGGAACGACCATCGCGCCCTGCACGACGAACCTCTCGTTCCTCCGGAGGGTGCTCGCGAGCGACGAGTTCAAGGCCGGCGCCTACGACACCAAGTTCGCCGAGGTCCTCGCCAAGCGGACCTAGGCTCGCGGCTCACGAGCGGCGCCGCTCGTTCCCCGGAGACTCGAGCGTGTCACCGCCGCCGTAGTACGCCGAGCGCGTGTCGGGCGGGTCCGCCTTCGGGACGGTGATGACCTCGATGATCGGAGATCCCACGGGCGGCGGGAGCGGCGGCGGCGTCCGGAACGTATCGGGCGCCTGCGCGATCGCCGCGCCGCCGCGCGCGCGCGTCGTCGGGGACCCGTCGACGAGGGCCGCGATGACGGGGACGTCACGCGCGCGCAGCCACTTCGAGCCCGCCGGCGCCGCGACCCAGGTGTCCGGCGCGAGGGTGCCCGAGAGGATGTTCTCCGCGACCGTCTCCGTCGTCCACGGGCCGAGCGGAGGCTCGTCACCGCGATAGACGTACCAATGGGACACCGCTTCCGTTCGACTCCGCGCAGGCCGGGGAGGCTTACGCTCTTCGCCGCCTCCCCGCAAGCCCCCGGGCGACGCCTCACACGACGCGGGTGAGCGGAGGCTCGCCGGCGAGGACGCGGCGTACGTTCTCGAGCGCGAGCTCCGCCATCGCGGCGCGCGTGGGGACCTCGGCGCTCCCGAGGTGCGGCGAGAGGACCACGTTCGGGAGGGCGAGGAGCTCGGGATGCACCCGCGGCTCGTCCTCGAAGACGTCGAGCCCTGCGGCGGCGAGCGGGCCGTCACGGAGCGCCACCGCGAGCGCGGCCTCGTCGACGAGCGGGCCGCGCGCCGTGTTGACGAGGATGGCGCCCGGCCGCATGCCGGCGAGCTCGCGCGGGCCGATCAGATGCCGCGTCTGCTCGGTCAGCGGGCAGTGGAGGGTGACGGCGTCGGCCCACGCGAGCAGACCGGGGAGCTCGGGCACCCAGGTCACGCCGAGCGCGCGCTCGAGGCTCTCGGGCAGGCGCGTTCGTTGCGTGTAGCTTGCATGCATGCCGAAGCCACGCGCGCGCCGCGCGACGGCCTTGCCGATCCGGCCGAGGCCCACGATGCCGAGGCTCGCGCCGTGGACGGGGACGCCGAGCATGAACGTGAGGGAGAAGCCCGACCAACCGCCGGCACGGACGAGGCGGTCGCCCTCCGCCAGGCGGCGGCTGGCGGCGAGGAGGAGCCCGAACGCGACGTCCGCCGTGGCCTCCGTGAGGACGTCGGGCGTGTTCGTCACGACGACCCCTCGCGCTCGGGCTGCGTCGAGGTCGACGTTGTCGACGCCGACGGCGATGTTCGCGACGACGCGGAGCCTCGGCGTCCGCGAGAAGACCGCGCCGTCGATGCGGTCCGTGAGCGGCACGACGAGCGCCTCGAGCCGATCGACGCACGCCGCGAATCGCGCCGAGCCGACGCCCCCTTCGTCCCTCACCACCTCGTGCTCAGCCGCGAGGACGGAGAGCGCGGCCTCGGCCGGCGAGGGGAGGGAGCCGCTCACGAAGACGGTGGCCATCGCTCCCTAGTCCGTGTCGAAGGGCACGACGGTCGTCGACGCCAGGTCGGGGATCGCCGCCTTCACGCCCTCGAGGAGGTCCTCCGCCGTCCCCACGACCGAGATCACGACGTCCTTGCCCGTGAGACGCCGGGCGATCGCGGCGTTCGCCGCGTCGCGCGTGACGGCCTTCACGTGCTCGAGGTACCGGGTGTGGTAGTCGGCGGGGAGGCCGAGGACCTCGACCTCGAGCGCCTGACCCACACGCTTCGGCGCGGTGTCGACGTCGAAGGCGTGCGAGCGGACGAGGTAGTTCTTGATGAACGACAGCTCGTCCTCCGTGATGCCGTCCTTCACGAACTCCTCGAGCATCTCGAGCTCGAGCGCGATGCACGGGGCGCAGTCGCTCGCGCCGGGCGCCGCGCTCATCGTGAACGCATGCCGGCGTCGCTCGATGGAGAGGCGCGCGCTCGTCCCGTAGGACCATCCTCGCTTCGACCGGATCTCGCGCATCATGCGGGATGTGAAGGTGCCGCCGAGGACGGCCATCGCCGTCGCGAGCGCCTGGTGATCCTCGTCGTGAGGCCACGTGCCGAGCCCGCCGATGAGGATCTGCGTCTGCGTCCGCTCTGGCTTGTCCACGAAGACGAGGCGACGCCCCCGGGGCGCCGCGGGCTCGGCGAGCTCGACGAGCGCCGCCGCGCCCTCCGGCACGGCGGAGACGAGCTTCGCGCCGAGGGCCTCGGCCTCCGCCGCGCGGACGGCGCCCGCGAACGCGAGGACCGCGCCGCCACGGACGATCGCGCGCCGGTAGGCGCCGAGGACGTCCTCACGGGTCAGGCCCTCGAGCGTGGAGGGCCGGCCCGCGGCCGAGCGCGCGTACGGATGGGTCCCGAAGAGCGCGCGCCGGAAGGCGATGCCGGCGAGCGAGCGATCGTTGTCGCGTGCTTCGAGCAGCTCCGCGACGCTCTCACGGAGGAGCTTTGCGAGCTCTTCGGCGTCGAACGTCGGCGCGCCGAGGATCTTGGTGAGGAGCTCGACGAAGGGCTCCAGGTTCCGGCGAATGACCTGCGCGTGGACGGTCAGAGTCGACGGGCCGACGTCGATCGAGAGCTCGGCCCCCAGCGAGTCGACCGCCTCGTCGATCATCGACGAGGTCATGCCGGCGCAGCCGCGGCGCATGAGCCGCGCCATCACCCGGGTGAGCCCGTCCTTCCCGGGCGGGTCGGCCGTGCCGCCGCTCCGGAACGAGAGCACGATCGACACGAGGGGGACGGCCGTCTCCGTCTCGACGAAGCCGACGACGCCGCCGGGGAGCTGCATCCTGGTCACGCCGCTCATGCTGCGGCCTCCTCGTCGTCGCCCTCGTCGCCCTCGTCGCCCTCGAGATCCGGGTCTGGCACCACGCGCACGAGCGTCCTCCCGTGCTCGAGGAGGTAGCGGCGCGCGGCGGTGCGGACCTCGCCGGCCGTCACCCGGCGGTACGTCTCGAGGCGCCGGAATGCCGCGGCGGGATCACCGAGGACGGTGTCGTAGAAGCCGATCTGCTCGGCCTTGCCGCTCGCGGTCTCGAGGGACTGGAGCAGGCCGAGCTCGAGCCGCGCCTTCGCGCGCGCGAGCTCCGCCTCGGTGACGAGCTCCTCGCGCGCCTTGCCGAGCTCGGCGTCGACGACGGCTAGGACATCGGGCGTCGCGACGCCCGGACGCGCGGTGAAGGTCATCTCGTAGAGCCCCGGATCACGGAACGTCGAGACCCACCCGCGCACGTCGATGCAGAGCTCACGCTGCTCGACGAGGACCCGGTGCATGCGCGAGGCGCGACCGCCGAAGAGGATCTCGTTGAGGAGCGAGAGAGCGGCGTGGTCCGCGTCGCCGAGCGCCGGGCCGTGGTAGGCGACGAGCGCCTTCTCCGTCGCCGTCGGCTTCACGAGCTCCGTCCCGCGCGGCTCGAGCTGGGGCGGCTCCGGCTGCGTGTCCTCCTCCGGGATCGCGCTCGCGGGGATTTTTCCGTATCCGTCGCGGATGCGCGTGAGGACGTCGGCCTCGTCGACGTCCCCGACGACCACGACGGTGGCGTTGTTGGGCGCGTAGTACGTCTCGTAGAACGTCTCGCAGTCGGACGGCGTGAAGTTCTGGATGTCCTCCATCCAGCCGATCGTCGGCCAGTGGTACGGGTGCTTCGTGAAGGCGAGCTTGTAGAGGACCTCGTTCGCCGTGCCCTCGGGGTCGTCCTCGACGCGCATGCGTCGCTCGTTGGTGACGACCTCCTTCTCGCTCACGACCTGCGGATCGCGGAGGACGAGCCGCGCCATCCGCTCGCTCTCGAGCTCGACCGCGAGGCCGAACGAGTCCTTCGGGAGCGACTCGTAGTAGTACGTCCAGTCGAACCACGTCGCCGCGTTCGACTCCGCGCCGCTCTCCTCGAGCTTGCGGTCGAACTCGCCGGCCTCGAGCCCCTCCGTCTCGTTGAACATGAGGTGCTCGAAGAGGTGGGCGAGGCCCGTCTTCCCCGGCTTCTCGTGGCGCGAGCCGACGCGGAACCACGTGAAGTAGCTCACGACGGGGGCCGCGCGATCGACGAGGAGGAGGAGCCGGAGGCCGTTGCCCAGGCGGAAGCGATGCACGTGGGGGAGCTCGCTCGGCGTCGCGCTCGAGAGGTCACCGAAGGGGATGGCTCCTTCGTACGTCCAGCGGGCGGACGCGGACGGCGCGTTCGTGTCGAGGCGAGCGACGAGCTCTCTGGGGGTGACGGTCATGAGGGACGCCCACGAAAGGCCGCTTCCAGGGCCGTGTCAAGCACGAGGGGAGCGCCCCGCGTGTCAGTGGGCGCGCGTGTCGATCGTCGTGAAGCCGGTGCCGTTCCAGACGAGGACGTTCGCCCCCACGAGCGCGACGATCCCGACGTCGTCGCTCGAGCCCCCGCGCGGGTCCGTCCCCGAGGCGCGGACCTCGCCGACGCGCGCGAGGCGCGCCGTCTCGCGCGCCGCGCCGCCTGCGGCGGGTGCGGCGTGGAAGAGCGGATCGGGGCCGACGAGGGAGATGACCCCGCCCTCGCCCGCGAGGAGGAGGCCACGGTCAGTCGCGCGGACCCCGTGGAGAGGGCGCCGCGTGCCGGCCTCGGTGAGGAGCGCCTGGTGGCGGACGGGGAGCGCGATCGCACGCGGGGCCCCCGTGTCGACCTTCCAGACACCGCCCTCGCGGTCGAGGACGTAGGCGGTGCCGCGCCAGACGTCGAAGTCGGTGAGGGCCCCCTCGATCACCTGGTCCTCGGTGATCTCGAGCCAGCGGAGGGCGTCGAAGCGCGCGACGGCGCCCATGCGGTCCCCGCAGACGAGCATCGACACGCGGAGACCGGCGGCCGAAAGGGCGATGATCGACTCCGCGCCATCGAGCTGCGCGTCGGGCTCGAACGGGGAGAAGCCGTCTCCGTCGAACTCGAGCAGCGCGCCGCTCCCCCAGACCAGGACGCGGCCCGCCGCGCCTCCGATGCCGTACCACCAGGCGCGGCCCGGGGTAGGGCGCTTCAAGGGGAAGGACCGCGTCTCGCCGCCGCCGAAGCGTACGGCGTGGGTCGTCGTGAGACCCCACATCGTGCCGTCGTCCCCGACGTAGAGGTCGTTCAGCGGCTCGTCGACCGTGTGCGTGGTCGCGATCTCGTCGTCGACGACGTGGAGGACGAGGCTCTTCGCGCGCTCGCTCGTGGAAGAGGTACGCCCGAGGACGTAGAAGTCGCGCACGGAAGAGCCCGTCGCGGCGCGGAACACGTGGTGCGCGGCGGGCATCGCCGCGACGTGGAGGACGCCGCGGAGGACGAGCGGCGCCTCCCTGGGCGCGCGCCGCAGATCGCGGACGTTGTCGGCGTGACTCGGCTCCGACTGCGTGTCGCCGAAGAAGTTCTCGTCGCGGAAATGA
Organism: Polyangiaceae bacterium; assembly: GCA_022842465.1. GTDB lineage: Bacteria > Myxococcota_A > Polyangia > Polyangiales > Polyangiaceae > Labilithrix. Next base: position 22,743 of record JALHPN010000117.1, read on the forward strand.
CGGAGCCACCGGAAGACGTCCTCGGCTTCGAACACGTAGATTCCGGTCCGGAGGGAGATCGCGAGCGTGAACTCGTCGACGTTCAGCGTCATCGACGCCTTGCCGCTCGAGTCGAAGAGGCGATCGACGTCACCGCGCACGGTCCGCACGAGCGGAGGACCGAGCAGCTGCTCGACGGCCTCGACGTCACCGGACTCCAGCCGGCCGACGACCGGGTACTCGAAGCGGAACCCGAGCTCGTAGAGGAGCCGCTTGAGGCGTTGCGGCATCTTCGCCGCGCTCTCGAGCGACTCCTCGCGCGCGTCGGCCACCATGTCGAGCCACTCGCCGAAGTGGGCGGCGGACGGGGCGACGTTGCCGTTCTCCCATTCGACGATCGGGAGCTCCCCTTGGTGCCGGTTCGGAAAGCGCCGGCCGAGCCCCGTGTCGAAGCAGAGGATCCTGTCGTGCGCGCGGCAGAAGGGCGCGTAGCGCTTCGCCTCCTCCCCGCCCTCGGAGGCGATCCGATCGGCCTCGCGCGCCATGTCCGCGCTCGCGAGGAAGGACTCCGGCTCGCCGATGCGGCTCGCGATACGGACGGCCGCGACGTAGCTCGGGGGCAGCTCGGTGCCGAGCACACGCGCTTGCTCCGCGAGCTCCGTCATCGAGAGCGGCGCGCCGAGCCGGTCCTCGTAGCCGGACTGGACGAGCATCGTCTGGATGCGGTCGAGCGCCGCGAGCGCCATGCGCGTCGGGTCGACGTTGCTGCGCGGCTTCAAGGCACGGGACGTGCGCTTCTTCGGGGGGATCTTCCTCAAGGCGCGCCCTTCGCGAGGAGGGTACCGCAACCGCACGCCCGTGGGCGAATGGCGCGCGAAAGGGGCGGAACCTCCCCGAGGGCGCGGCCGAGGGGGGCTCCGACCATGAACCTCGGAACCCTCGTCCGCGCCTTCGTCCTCGCGCCCGTCGCCACGGGCCTCCTCTTCACGTCCGCCTGCTCGGACTTCGGCGCGGAGCGCGCGGTCGCCCTGGTCGTCGTCGACGCGAAGCTGAAGGCAGGACGGGGCGCGGACGGCCGCGACGGCGTGGCCCCCGCGATGGCGGACGGAGGGCCGACGGCCGCGGGGAGCCCGGCGCCGACGGGGTCGTACGACTACCCGAACAACGGCCTCTTCCCATACCCCCCCGCGCCGGCGGGCGGCTACGCCTCTCCGCCCGCCCGCCTCTGCCGAGACCGCCGCTACACGACACTCGACAACGGCCCGGGAGGCGGCGCCGGCGGCTGCGGCGGGCTCGTCTTCGACGGGACCGCGCTCGTGGCATCGAGCGGAGGCCGCGGCGGCGAGGGTACGTTCGGTGCGGAGCCGACCCCGGGCGAGAGCGCCGGCTCGAAGCGCACGTCCTCCTCGACCGCGAGCAGCGGGACGGCGGGCCTCGCGGGCGAGGGAGCGCCGGCGCAAACGACGGTCGTGCGCGTCAACGCGCAGACGGCGTCGATCGGTGGATCGACCGGCGTCGCGAAGGACGGCGACGCGTTCTGAACGCGTCGCGGTGGTCCGGCCTACTGGTCGACCTTCAGGATGGCGAGGAACGCCTTCTGCGGGATCTCGACGTTGCCGACCTGCTTCATGCGCTTCTTGCCCTCCTTCTGCTTCTCGAGCAGCTTCCGCTTACGGGAGATGTCGCCGCCGTAGCATTTGGCGGTGACGTCCTTGCGGAGGGCGCGCACGGTCTCTCTCGCGATGATCTTGCTGCCGATGGCCGCCTGGATCGCGACCTCGTATTGCTGCTGCGGGACGAACTCCTTCAGCTTCTCGGCGAGCGCGCGACCGCGGTTGTACGCGCGATCGGTGTGGACGATGATCGAGAGCGCGTCGAGGGGGTCGCCGTTGACGAGCACGTCGACCTTCACGAGCTTCCCCGCGCGGTAGTCGATGAACTCGTAGTCCATGGACGCGTAGCCGCGTGACACGCTCTTCAGCTTGTCGTGGAAGTCGAAGAGCACCTCTGCGAACGGCAGCTCGTAGATGATGATGTAGCGGTCGGCGCTCGGGCACGTCATGTTGACCTGCACCCCGCGCTTCTCCTGGCAGAGCGTGATGACGGCGCCGACGTACTCCTGCGGGACGTGGAGCGTCAGCTTGACGAAGGGCTCCTCGATGCGCTCGATCCACTGCGGGTTGGGGAGCTTCGTCGGGTTGTCGACGATGACGAGAGAGCCGTCGGTCTTGTAGACACGGTAGACGACGCTGGGCGCCGTGGTGATGAGATCGAGGTTGAACTCGCGGTCGAGGCGCTCCTGGATGATCTCCATGTGCAGGAGGCCGAGGAACCCGCAGCGGTAGCCGAAGCCGAGCGCTTCGGACGAGTCGGCCTCGAACGAGAACGCCGCGTCGTTCAGGTGCAGCTTCTCGAGCGAGTCGCGGAGGGTGGGGTAGTCGGAGGCGTCCGTCGGGTAGACACCCGCGAAGACCATCGGCTTCACCTCCTTGAAGCCGGGGAGCGCCTGCGTCGCCTCGACCTTCGTCTGCGACTTCGCGTGGGTGACGGTGTCGCCGACCTTCGTGTCGTGGACGCTCTTGATGTTCGCGGCGATGAAGCCGACCTCGCCGGTGCGGATCTCCTCGAGGGCGACGGCGTGCGGCGTGAAGGTGCCGAGCTCGGTCACCTCGTACTCCGTCTTCGTCGCCATGAACTTGATGCGGTCGCCCTTCTTCACCATCCCGTCGACGACGCGGAACATGACCATCGCGCCGCGGTAGGGGTCGTACCAGGTGTCGAAGATGAGCGCGCGGAGCGGCGCGTCCTCGTTCCCCTTCGGCGGCGGGATCTTCGCGACGATCTGCTCGAGGATGTCGGGGACGCCTACGCCCGTCTTGCCGCTGCAGGGCACGGCGTCCGACGTGTCGAGCCCGATGATCGTCTCGATCTCCTGCTTGGTCTTGTCGAGGTCGCTCGACGGGAGGTCGACCTTGTTGAGCACGGGGACGATCTCGAGGCCCTGGTCGATCGCGAGGTAGACGTTCGCGAGGGTCTGCGCCTCGACGCCCTGGGTCGAATCGACGACGAGGATGGCGCCCTCGCAGGCCGAGAGGCTGCGCGAGACCTCGTAGTTGAAGTCGACGTGGCCCGGCGTGTCGATCAGGTTGAGCTGATAGTGCTCGCCGTCCCTCGCCGTGTAGTCGAGGCGGACGTTCTGCGCCTTGATGGTGATCCCGCGCTCGCGCTCGATGTCGAGCTTGTCGAGGAACTGCTCGCGGGCTTCACGTTGCGTGAGCGCCCCGGTCACCTCGAGGATGCGATCCGCCAGCGTCGATTTTCCGTGATCGATGTGGGCGATGATCGAAAAATTGCGGATCTTCGACTGAGGAATGGGATTCGAGGGCATGTGACGCGGGGTCTCGGGGCGTGCGTGAAGCGAGCTACTTCTTCGCCGCCGCGGCCACCTGATGCGTCTGCCGTGTCGGGGCTTCGGCCCCTGCTCCTCGTCCAGGCGAGAACGACGGTGGCGGCTCCGACAGCGTTCGCGGCGTGAGCAGCGGGCTGCCGTTCGAGCCGCTCGGACCGACATCCGGGGGACGTGGTGAGTCGGACGCGTGCTCCTCGACCAGCGCGAGCTGACCGGGGAGGAGGTGGGCGTAGTGGCGGAGCACCAGGTCGATCCCCTCGCGGATGTAGACGGCCACCGGCACCTTCGTGCGCTCGTGCAGGAGCTTCAGCTTGTCGGCCTGCTCCGGCGTCACGTAGATGGTGGTGGAGATCTTCTTCCGCATGGTCGGACGTCAGGCGAGATGGTCTTTTCTCGCCTTGTTCTGATGCCTTAGGCGGGCTCGCCGTTGCCGGCTCCTCCGCGTTCGGCGTCCTCCTAACGCACTCGCCACCCTGCCGCCAGCACCATCGATCGCGCCTTCAACCGCATGAGCCAGAGTGTCGGTGCCAGGGCGGAGCGTCTCGCCCGCGATCGGAGGGTCTCCTCGTTCTCGCGGCCGTGGATATACACTACGTGAACATACGTGACGGTCAAGGGCGACCGTTCAGGATTGTAGGAGGAGGGGCGCGATTTCGGAAAGCGCCGCCATCGCGAGCACTTGACGCACCGTCGACACATGACGCACGGCGGCACGGCTCCGGCCTTGCCCCGCGGCGTCGCACGCGTTTATCGTGAGGCCGCGCGGCTGGGGTCAGCCCGGCGCGCCCCAGGAACGAGAAGAGATGGCCGAGCGGAGGTCCGTGGCGGTGAGGGGAGCACGAGGCGTCGCCGTCGTGATGGTCGGTCTGCTCGGCGGCGTCGCCGTCGTGGTCGGCTGCGGCGGAGGCGAGACCAGCGGCGTCGCGAAAGCGACCCTGCCCCAGGGCGTGCGATCCCAGAACCTCGAGCACGAGGCGTGCGAGGAGGCGGGTCACAAGGTCGAGGCCATCGACGTCAACAACGACGGCAAGCCCGACATCAAGCGCGTCTACGATGGGTCGCGCGAGATCTGCCGCATCAGCGACCTCAATCGCGACGGCAAGCCCGACATGTTCGAGTACTACGACGCGAGCGGCCAGGTGCGGCGGCGCGAGGCGGACTACGACGACAACGGCGTCGTGAACGCGGTCGAGTTCTTCGAGGGCGGCAAGCTCGTGAGGCGTGAGCTCGACACGGCCAACCAGGGGAAGGTCGACACCTGGGACTTCTTCGACCCGGGCACCGGGAACCGGACGAAGCGCGAGCGCGATACCACCGGGGACGGCCGGATCGACCAGTGGTGGTCCTACGAGGGTGACCGGACCACGATCGTGATGGACAAGAACGGCGATGGGATGCCGGAGCCCGAGTCGACCATCGTGCTCGGCCCCGGCGGCGCCGTGATCCCGACCCAGCCCGACGGCGGCGCGATCGCGACGGCGCCACAGGACACCGGGGACGCGGCCGCGCCCTCGCCCGTGGCGCCCG
>JALHPN010000118.1 GCA_022842465.1 Polyangiaceae bacterium
GGGCGCCGAAGACGTCTCGGGAGACGCCTCGGGCTCGCCGGACGGAGGGTCCCGCGGCGGGCTCGTGAGGACGGCCGACGGGGACGCGGCCGCCGGGCTCGTACGCCTCAGCGCCGCCCAGATCGACCCGCCGCTCACCGCGATCGCGAGGACGACGGCGAAGATCGCGGCCGACATCGAGAGATGCGCGCGTCGCCTCCACCGCGTCGCCGTGCCGGGCGCGGGGAGGGCGACGGGCTCGGCGATCGTCTGTGCGAAGTCCGACGGCGGCGCCGTCGGCTCGAGTAGCGTGGCCTCGCGCATGGCCGCGTCGAGGCGGTCGAGCTTCGGTCCGGCGAGGTCGAGCACCCACTCGCCCACCTCGCGCGCGCTCGCCGGTGTGACGATGGCCGTGAGCGCGCGAGCTGCGTCGAGCGCCGTCCGGGGTCGCGCGTTCGGCGAGAGAGCGAGGAGCGAGAGCACGAGCTCGTCGAGCAGCGGCGGGATGTCGGTCCGTCGCGAGCTCGGAGGCGGCGGGGGCGTCTTCTTGGCGGTCGCCTCGATCTGCTGCTCGAGCCCGTCGAACAGTCGCTCTCCGGTGAGCGACTCCCAGAGCACCACGCCTGCGCCGTAGATGTCGGTCGCGCGCGTCACGCCGCCTCCGGCGCCGAGCTGCTCCGGCGCCATGTAGCCGGCCTTGCCGACGAGGGAGCCGGAGCGCGTCTGGCGGAGGGCGTCCTTCACCTTCGCGACGCCGAAGTCGGTCACGTAGGCGGCGCCGCGCGTGCTGACGAGGACGTTGTGCGGGGACACGTCGCGATGCACGAGGCCGATCGGGATCCCGCGCGCGTCCACCGTCTCGTGGGCAGCATGGAGGCCCTCGAGCGCTTCGGAGACGACCGCGGACACGACGGCGAGGGGAGGCCTCTCCCCGAGCTCCGCCGAGGCGCGGAGGAGCCCTGCGAGCGACTCCCCGTGGACGTAGTCGAGCACCAGGAAGGCCCGCCCCGCGGCGCTCCCGACGTCGAGCACGGAGACGACGTGCGGGTGCACGATCTGCGACGCGATCCGCGCCTCGGCGAGGAAGCGCTCGACGACGTCGGGATCCTCTGCGAGGTGGGGATGCAGCTGCTTCAGGGCCACGGTGCGCGAGAACCCGTGCTCACCGCGCGCGCGCGCGACGTGCACGACGCCCATCCCGCCGGACGCGATGCGTGCGAGGAGCTGGTAGCGACCCAGCGCGCCGGTGGAGATGTCGGGCTGCATCCGGGGCCCTGGTAGTCTATCCTGGAGGACGCCAGATGCCGCTCAACTCGGAAGGAGTCACGATCCGGCAGGACCGGCCGGAGGGCACGCCGCGCTCGGTCGTGCTCCGCGTCGTCGAGGGACCGGACGTCGGGCTCGAGCGGACGCTCGAGGCGGACGGGACGCGCCTCCTCGTCGGCACGAGCCCGACCTGTCCCATGCGACTCGGAGACCGCACGGTGTCGCGCCGACACCTCGCGCTCGACCTCACGTTCGAGGGGCTCGTCGTCCGCGACCTCGGCTCGACGAACGGCACGCGGATCCGCGGCGTCCAGGTCCAGGAGGCGCTCGTGCCGCCGGGGGACGCGATCGAGCTCGGCGCCACGCGCGTCGTCGCCTTCGATGCGCAGCCCGCCAGCGCGGCGACCGGCCCTCTCCCCGACTCCTTCGGCCGCATGGTTGCGAGGAGCCTCTCGATGCGTCGGCTCTTCGCCCTCGCGGAGCGGCTCGCACGATCGGACGTCGCGGTCCTCGTCGAGGGGGACACGGGCACCGGCAAGGAGCGCCTCGCCGAGGAGATCCACGCGCGGAGCGCGCGGGCCGAGATGCCGCTCGTCGCCTTCGACGCGCTCGCCGATGATCCGCAGGCCGGGGCGGCGGCGCTCTTCGGCGTCGCGCCGGGGGTGCAGGCCGCGATCCCGGAGGGGCGCGTCGGCCTCCTCGAGCAGGCGAACGGCGGAACGCTCCTCGTCGACGAGCCCGCCGATCTCTCGCCCGATCTCCAGCGTCGCCTCGCGCGCGCGCTCACGCGGAAGGAGGTCCAGCGCGTCGGGAGCGAGCGCGCGATCCCGCTCGACGTGCGCGTGATCTCCGCCTCGCGGGTCGACCTCGATCGCGCCGTCGAGCGAGGCGTCTTCCGCGAGGACCTCTTCTATCTGCTCGTCGGCGCGCGGCTCGAGCTCCCTCCGCTCCGCGAGCGCGGGGAGGACGTGCCCGTGCTCGTCCAGCACTTCTGGCGGGCGGCCGGCCGAGACGGTGACCCGCCGTCCGACCTGGTCGATCGCTTCCGCGCGCAGCCCTGGCTCGGCAACGTGCGCGAGCTCGAGAACGCCGTCGCCCGTCATCTCGCGACCGGTGAGCTCGACGTGTCCGCGCGCGCACGTGCGTCGTTCGGTCCGCCGACGTCGCCGAGCGGCGCGGTCCTGTCGCTGCCCGGCGGCGCCTTCGGGAGCGCGCCCCCCGCCGATCCGTTCGCGGAGGTCCTCGCGCGACGACTCCCGCTGGCGTCGGCGCGGCAGGAGATCGTCACGCGCTTCGAGCAGCTCTACGTCGAGCAGGTGCTCCGTGAGCACGGCGGGAACGTGACGCACGCGGCGAAGGCATCGGGCCTCGCTCATCGGTACTTCCAGGCTCTCAAGGCGAGGCATCGGCGATGATTCGCCTGCCGCGCACGGTGCGCGGCATCGACGCCACGTTCGTCGTCGCGCTCGCCCTCTCGGGCGTCGTCGCGTGCTCGCTCGTCCGCGACGTCGACGCGCTCTCGAAGGACCACGGCACCGACGCCGGCGCGCTCGCCGAGGTCGGCGCCGACGCCGCGGGGCAGGACGGCGCGGCGCCGTCTTGCGGTGGGATCCACGGCCCTGCGATGGTGCCGGTCTTTGGCGCGGGCTTCTGCATCGACGCCACCGAGGTCACCGGGGATCAGTACCGCGCGTTCCGCGCCGCGGTGACGGACGAGATCGGGCGTCTCACGACGGACTGCGCATGGTACACGTCGCTGGCGCCCGAGTTCGACTCGCCCGGCGAGCTCCCGATCACGTTCGTGGATCTCTGCGATGCGCGCGCGTACTGCGCGTGGGCCGGCAAGCGGCTATGCGGCAGGATCTCGGGAGGAGCGCTCGCGGACGCGAACGAGACGCGGTCCCCGGACGACGCGTGGCATCGCGCCTGCACGGGCGGGGACGCGGAGAACGTGTTCCCCTACGGCCCCGTGTTCGTCCCGGGCCGTTGCAACGGGGGGGAGGACGCGAAGACGGAGGAGCCCCGCGCGGTCGGGGCGGCGGACGCGTGCCAGGGCGCGGTCCCGGGCGTGTTCGATCTCTCCGGAAACGTCCGCGAGTGGGTCGATGCCTGTGAGCCGGGGACGAGCGGCTCGCGCGCATGCCTCACGCGCGGGGGCGCGTTCTACGACGTCGAGGGCACGCTCGCGTGCGGCAACCGCCAGACCTATCCCGCGGAGACGAGGAACCCGGGCGTCGGGTTCCGCTGCTGTTCGAGGTGAGACCTGGTTCCCCGCGGCGCACGGTCCGTGTACCGTTCGCACGCGGGCAGGGGAGGGACCCGGCGCTCGCATCGAGGGAGGCTTTCCGATGTCGAAGATCGCGACCGTGCTCGTCCTTTCGTGCGCTCTCTTCACTGCGTGCGGTGGTGACGAGAAGCGTCCGCCCACGCCGCCGGTCTCCTCGGCCACGCCGGAGCCGCCGCCGGCGGCGAGCGCCGCGATGCCCGCTCCGTCGGCGAGCGCTCTGCCCGTCGCGAGCGCGAAGCCCCAAGACCCTCCGCCCGCGCCCAAGGCGACCTTCACGTCCGCCGCGAAGAGCGCGAGCAGCGGGAAGGTCGACAAGGTCGGCCTCGGCGACGGCGCGTTCAAGAGCGACGGCGTGAAGGACCTCGTCGTCGACGTCGAGTACGAAGGCGCGGCGACCGCCTTCCTCCTCGTGACGACCGACGCGAGCGGCGTGCCGAACGGCGAGTTCACCGCCGACACCTTCGTCGGCGGCCAGGCCCTGCCCTCGGAGGTCGGCGCGAACCTCAACACGGGGAAGCACACGGCGGGCCTCGCGGTGTACGAGGGCGACAAGCTCGTGAACGGCAAGGACGGCGGCCTCGGAGAGCTGAAGGAGGGCAAGCACAAGCTCGCGCTCCACGTCTCGTCGAAGGATGCGCCGACGACGGGCAGCTACAAGGTGATGGCCCTCCTGCCCGACAAGTCCCTCGTCGCGAGCCCCGTCGTATCGCTCAGCGAGGCGAAGGCCGACCCGAAGCCGGCGAGCGCGAAGCCTGCTCCGGCGAGCAGCGCGAAGAAGTGACCTGACGCGAGGCACGACGAGACGGGCTGCGAGAGGAAGCTCTCTCGCAGCCCGTCGTCCGTCAGGGCGGAGGCGAGGTCACTTCTTGTCGTCCGCCGGCACGCCGGTGCCGTGGGTGGCCTTGCCACCGTAGGTGCCCTTGCCGCCCGTGTACTCGCCTGAGGTGCCGTCGCCGAGCGGCGTCGACTTGTTGTCACCCTGCTTGCCCTTCGCGCTCGGGGTCGTCTTCGACATCCCCTTCGCGCTCCGGTCGAGGGCGCCGCCGTCCTTCTTGTCCTTGTCGGCGGCGATCGTGTCGGCCTCGATGCGCTGGGTGTCCTCGCCGGTGATGGTCGTCGTCCCCGACACGTCACCCCGCTGGGATCCCGTGTCCATCGGCCCGCCCGCCGCTCGGTTCGCCGAGTCGTCGTAGGGCGCGGCCGTCGGGGTCGTGCCGGTCGTGTCCGATCCCGCGCCGGTGGTGGTCGTCGCGCCTGCGGTGTCGTTTCGGTTCACAGGGCCGGAGGTCGTGTTCGTCTCGCTCGTCGGGACCGTCTCGGTCGTCCGGCGGCCGCAGGCGGCTGCACCGAGCGCGAGGAGCGCGATCGCGAGAGTCTTGGTGTGGATCATCATGCCCTCGCGGTCTGCAGCGGGCATGCCTACTCCGCTCGCGCTCACGCCACGTGCTTCCTTCTCCGGGCATCCGATGCACGAGCTCGCCCGATCGGGGGGTGGGGTCGTCTACGATGCGCGCAGTGATGACCACTGCCCCGCGACCGTACGTGGCGGCGCTGCTCGCGCTGATGCTCGCGCTCGCGGCCTGCCGCAAGGACGACGCGCACGCCGTGGACGCGGGGCGCCCCATCGTGAGCGCGAGCGCCGCACCGAGCGCGCCTACCGTGGCGGACGCGGGCTCGAGCGAGCCGCCGCGCGAGCGCCGACCGGCGCCGGCGGCCCATGCGCAGGCGCTCCGGAGGCGGCTCGCGCAGCTCGAGGACGAGCCCGCGCTCGCTGCCAACGCCACGGACCTACGCGCCCACTTCGGCGATCGTCTGCCGCCCGCCCTCGCGGTGCAGTCGGTCGCGCTCACGGAGCGCTCCGCGCGCGCGCTCGTCGTGAGCGACGCGACCAAGGGCGCCGCGGAGTCTGCCCCGCTCGTCCTCGTCGTCGACGGCCCGGCTCACCGCCTCCGGTGGACGAAGGAGCGTCCGACGGCCGGCATCGTCGCGCCCGTCGGCCCCTTCGCCGTCGCCTCGGGACCCCGCGGGCGCGTCGTGCTCGCGATCTGCGATCCGCCGACGAGGCGCGTCGCGCTGCGCCTCTGGGACGCGGACGGATCACCCTTCGCCGACTTCGACGTGATGGACGTCGAGGACTGCACGACGCTCGCGGCGCTCTACTGGCCCGAGCGTGGATGGCTCGTCGTGGCGACCCGGCCGGGCCAGACGAGGGCCCAGCTCGTCTCCGAGGAGGGGCAGCTCCGCTGGCAGCGCGGCACGGATCTCGGTGCGCGCTCGAGGACGGGGGCCGCGGTCGCGCTGGCGCAGGACGGCGACGTCTGGGAGCTCGTCCAGGCCGGCGCCGCGCCGGACACTGCTCGCGCGGACCAGGCGTACGCCTTTCGCTACGACGGAAAGCCCACGGAGCTGCACCCGCCCGTCCCGCTCGGCGCGATGCCGCGAGAGGTCTGGGCGCTCGAGCCCCTCGCGATCGACCGCACGCGTCCCGGCGTCTTCCGGGTGAAGCTCGGCGCGCGCGCGATCGACCTCGGCCCGAGCGGCGTGCTCGGGCCGTGATGGCGATCACTGCTTCGCCAGATAGGCCTCGAGCTCGTCGCAGCCGCCGACGTACTGCCCGTCGATGAAGACCTGCGGGGTCGTGCCCTTCGCGCTGATGGCGCGGAGGCGCCGCGGCGTGCCCGCCACCTCGTCGTACTTCCAGCCGCGGTCGTCGAGGAGCTTCTTGGCCTTCGTGCAGAAGCCGCAGCCCGGCTTCGTGAACATCAGCACGTCGTGCGGCGCCTTCGCCTTCGGGTCGAGGAAGCGGAGCATCGTGTCGGCGTCGGAGACCTGGAACGGGTCGCCTTCCACCTCGGGCTCGACGAACGCCTTCGTCACGACGCCGTCCTCGACGAGCATCGAGTAGCGCCACGAGCGCTGGCCGAAGCCGAGGTTCCGCTTGTCGACGAGCATGCCGAGGGCGGAGGTGAGCTCACCGTTGCCGTCGGGAAGGTACTGCACGTTCGACGTGCCCTGCGCCTTGCCCCACTCCTCCATGACGAACGCGTCGTTCACGGAGATACAGACGACGGCGTCGACGCCGAGCGCCTTCAACGCCGGCGCGAGCTCGTCGTAGCGGGGGACGTGGCTGCTCGAGCACGTCGGCGTGAACGCGCCCGGGAGACCGAACGCCACGACCTTCTTGCCCTTGAAGACCTCATCGGTCGTGACGTCCTTCCAGGCGCCGTTCTCGCGCGTGCGGAGGGTGATGCTCGGGATCTTCTTGCCTTCGAGGTTCGTGTTCATGGCTCTCTTCTCCGTCACGCCGCGCGCTCTCGCGCGGCTCCGTTCTGCGACGCCCGCGACGCATGTGCCTCGCGGAGCGCGGTTCTGAGGCCCTCCTCCACCACCGGGTGGTAGAAGGGCATTCCGAGCATCTGCTCGATCGTGAGGCCTTGCTGGTGCGCCCACGCGAGGAGGTGCCCGACGTTCTCGGCGCGCGGGCCAGCCATCTCGGCGCCGAGGAGGCGCCCTTCGACCTTGTCCGCGTAGACGCGGAGCGCGCCCCGGTTCTTGCGCATCACGCGGCTGCGCCCCTGGTCGGCGAAGTCGACGGCGCCGGTGACGAACGCGTCCTCGCCGCGCGAGGCGACGAGCTCGGCCCAGCGCTCGCCCACGACGGCGAGCTGAGGATCGCTGAAGACGACTCCGAGCGGCGTCCTTCGCTTTGCGGGCTGGACCTCGGGGAAGCGTGCCGCGTTCTCGCCGGCGATGCGGCCCTCGTCGGCCGCCTCGTGCAGGACCGGAAGATCGCCGTTGGCGTCGCCGGCGACGAAGACGTTGGTCTGGCCCGCGCGGAGGGTGAGGGGGTCGACGCGCACGCCCCCGGTCTTCGCATCGACCTCGTAGACGCCCGCGTTCTCGAGCCCGAGGCCCCGGACGCGCGGCCGGCGGCCCGCCGCCACGAGCACGGCCTCGAACGTCTCGACGCGGATCTCGCCGTCCTCGCCCCGGAAGGTGATCTGAGCGCCGTCCGGGCTGTTCGCGACGGAGAGGACGGCGGCGTCGGGGTCGAACGGCAGCTCGGCCTGGAGGGCCCTCAGCGCCGCCGCGCGGACGACCGGATCGGTGAGGGGACCGATCGCGCCGCCGCGACCGAACAGGCGGACGCGCACGCCGAGCCGATGGAGCGCCTGACCGATCTCGATCCCGATCACGCCGCCGCCGAAGACGGCGACGGAGCGCGGGAGATCGTGCCAGGCGAAGACGTGGTCGTTGACGACGAGCCTGTCGCGGACGGCGTCGAACACCGGCGGGACGAACGGCTCCGAGCCGGTGGCGACGACGACCGCGCGCGCGCGGACGATGGTCCCGTCGACGTCGAGGAGGCCCGGCGCGAGGAAGGTCGCGCGGCCGCGCAGCATGTGCTCTTCCGGCAGCCGCTCGACGCCGTCGACCACGAAGCCGACGAACCGGTCGCGCTCGCGACGCACGCGGTCCATCACCGCTCGGCCGTCCACGCGCACGTCGGCGTGGACGCCGAACGGTCCCGCTTCGCGCGCCTCGTGCGCCGCCTCGGCCGCGGCGATGAGCAGCTTGCTCGGCATGCAGCCGACGCGTGCGCACGTCGTGCCGTGCGGACCGGCCTCCACGAGGACGACCCGGGGCGTATGCGCCACGGCCGCGCGGTAGGCGGCGAGCCCGGCCGTCCCGGCGCCGATCACGGCGACGTCGACCTCGCGGTGGGGGTGCGGCAGCTTGGTCTCGAGCGGAGCGATCATCGGTCTTCCTTGTCCGCCGCGGGCCTGGGGCCCGTCGACAGAGAGCATCATGGGGCCGCCAGACTGATGGTTCAAAGACGATGTTTCGATTAGTCTGAGAGCTTATGGCTATCAGAACGCCCGCCGTCCACGACCTCTCGCTCCGCCAGCTCCAGTACGTCGTCGCGGTCGCGGAGACGCTCGGCTTCCACCGCGCGGCGGCAAAGCTCGGCGTCTCGCAGCCGACGCTCAGCGCGCAGATCCAGCACCTCGAGTCGGTCCTGGGGGTTGCGCTCTTCGAGCGGGACAGGCGCCGCGTGCTCGTGACGAAGGCGGGCGAGGCGATCGTGCTCCGCGCGCGTCGCGTCCTCGTGGACGTCGACGATCTCCTCGCGACGGCGAGCGCGGCGCGCGATCCGCTCGCGGGCACGTTCCGCATCGGCGTCATTCCCACGGTCGCGCCCTACGTCCTCCCGGAGGTGACGCCGGTGCTCGCCGAGACGTTCCCGCGCCTCCGGCTCGTCTTCCGGGAGGAGAAGACGGCGGACGTCGTCCGGGACCTGCTCGCCGGTGAGCTCGACGCGGGGCTCGTCGCGCGGGTGCCCGAGCTCGGCGATCTCGCGTTCGCGGATCTGCTCGAGGAGAGGTTCGTCGCCGCGCTCCCGAAGAAGCACGTGCTCGCGGCGAGGAAGAGGCTCGCGATGAGCGACCTCGAGGACCAAGAGGTGCTCCTCCTCGACGAGGGGCATTGCCTCCGCGACCAGGCGCTCGCGCTGTGCTCCCGGGCTGGCGCGCACGAGGCCGGGCTCCGCGCGACGAGCCTCTCCACCCTGGCGCAGATGGTGTCCGCCGGGCAGGGGCTCACGCTCCTCCCCGAGCTCGCGGTGCCGGTCGAGAACCGGCGCGGTCAGCTCGCGGTTCGCGCGTTCGTGGAGCCCGCTCCGACCCGGACGCTGTCGCTCGTATGGCGCCCGGCATCCCCGTTCGCCTCCGCGTTCGGAGCGCTCGCCGACGTGCTCCGGAAGGCGCTCCGGTCTGCCGCCGCGGCGGTGCAGCCGCGCTGACACGCGCTCCCGCGGTCCGGGACGGGCTTCGCGCTTCGTGTCTTCCCTGCGCGAGAGGGCCGACTAGACTCCCGCGCCATGAAGATCGCAGTGCTGGGCTCGGGGACGGTCGGTGAGGTGCTCGCGAACGGCTTCTTGAAGAAGGGGCACGAGGTGGTCCGCGGATCGCGTGAGCCGTCGAAGATGGATGGCTGGAAGGCGGCCGCCGGGGCGAAGGCGGCGATCGCGACGTTCGGCGATGCGGCGAGAGCGGGCGAGCTCGTCGTCCTCGCCGTGAAGGGCAGCGCCGCGGAAGCCGTCCTCGACGCCTGCGGCGCCGGCCTCGACGGGAAGGTCGTGATCGACGCGACGAACCCGATCGCCGACGAGCCGCCGAAGGACGGCGTCATCGCGTTCTTCACCGGCCCGAACGAGTCGCTCATGGAGAAGCTCCAGGCGAAGGCCCCGAAGGCGCGCTTCGTGAAGGCGTTCTCGTGCGTCGGCAACGCGCACATGGTCGACCCCGACTTCGGCGGGCCGCGTCCGACGATGTTCCTCTGCGGAAACGACGAGACGGCGCGCGCACAGACGAAGGAGATCCTGACCTCCTTCGGGTGGGACTCGAAGGACATGGGCACCGCGACCGCCGCGCGGGCGATCGAGCCGCTCTGCATCCTTTGGTGCATCCCCGGCATGCGCGAGGGGAAGTGGACGCACGCGTTCAAGCTCCTCGAGAAGTGACGCCGATGACGACGCACCCGTTCGACGACGTGACGGAGGCGAGGCTCCGCCTCCGCCGCAGCGCGAAGTGGGCGCGCTACCCCGTCGACGTCCTCCCGGCGTGGGTCGCGGAGATGGATTTCCCGCTCGCGGAGCCCGTGAAGGCGGTTCTCCGCGAGGCGATCGATCACGACGACTCCGGGTATGCGTTCCCCGCCGAGCTACTGGCCGCCTTCCGCCGGTGGGCGGAGGACGAGTGGGCTTGGAAGGTGGCGGACGAGGACCTCTTCGTCGTCCCCGACGTCGTCACCGGGATCGGCGCGCTCCTCGGAGTCCTCACCGCTCCGGGCGACGGCGTCGTGATCGAGCCGCCCGTCTACCATCCCTTTTCCTCGACGATCCTGGAGATGGGGCGTCGCGTCGTCGAGGCGCCGCTCGCGAGGACGAAGGAGGGCGCGTACACGCTCGACCTCGAGGCCGTCGCGCGCGCCTACGCCTCCGGCGCGAAGGTGCACCTCCTCTGCTCGCCGCACAACCCGACCGGGATCGTCCACCGGCGCGACGCGCTCGCGGGCGTCGCGGAGCTCGCGGTGCGCCACGGCGTGACGGTGCTCGCCGACGAGATCCATGCGCCCCTCACGCTTCCGGGCGCGACCCACGTGCCTTTCCCGATCGTCTCCGACGACGCCCGCCGCTGCTCGATCGTCCTCACCTCGGCCTCGAAGACGTGGAATCTCGCCGGCTACAAGGCCGCCGTGCTCGTCGCCGGCGGCGACGAGGGGCGCGCGTGGCTCCGGAGGCTCCCGCCCGAGACGCCGTACCACGCCGGGCACATGGGCATCCTCGCGGCGTGCGCTGCCTTCGCGGGCGGGCACGCGTGGCGCGCCGAGATGCTTGCGGCGCTCGAACGGAACCGCGCGCTCCTCGGAGAGCTCCTCCGCAGGCACCTCCCGTCCGTCGGCTGGGTGCCGATGCAGGCGAGCTACCTCGCGTGGCTCGACTGCCGCGCGCTCGGGCTCGGGGACGACCCTTCGCGCGTGTTCCTCGAGAAGGGCAGGGTGGCGCTCTCGCCCGGCCCGATGTTCGGGACGGGGGGCGCCGGGTTCGCGCGCCTGAACATCGCGACGACGGCGACCCTCCTCGAGGAGGCCGTGCGCCGGATGGCGTCCGTCACCTGAGCGCTTCGAGCCTCCGCCTCAGACAGACGATCGCCTCGTCGATTTCGTCGTCGGTGACGTAGGGCGCCGGGCCGAGACGGAGGAGATCGCCGCGAGCGTCGACGAAGACGCCGTCTTCTCTGAGCTCCGAGACGAGCTCCTTCGCGCGCGCCGTGCGGAGCGAGACGAAGCCGCCACGCGCCGCGTCCTCGGTCGGCGTGGCGATCGTGACGCCGGGGAGCTCACGCGCGCCGGCGAGGATGCGCGCCGTCTGACGCAGGGACGACGCCCGGAGACGCTCGGGCGTCATCGCCTGCTCGTCGAAGAAGCGGGCGACGGCCCGGGCGCGGAGGGTGCTCGTCGGATCGAACGTCGAGCCAGCGAAGCGGGTCCCCCCGTCGGCCTCGTAGCCCACCGCGCCCTCGGTCCGCCGATCGGCGAGGTGCGCGAAGCCCGCGAACCATCCCGTGTAGACCGGGCGAAGCGTGCATCCTCTCGGTACCCGGAGGAAGCACGCGCCCTCGCCCCATTGCGCGTACTTGTAGCCGCCCGCGACGAGGAAGGCGCCCTCCGGGACGGCGACCGGCATCGCATCGAAGCCGTGGTAGGCGTCGAGCAAGATCTCCGCGCCGGCCGCGCGCACATGGCGAACGAGCTCCGGGATGCCGGGCACGATGCTCGAGGTCCCGAAGAGCACGGTCGAGACGAGGACGGCGCTCGTCTGCGGATCGACGGCCGCGGCCAGGCGCTCGGCGAGGGTGGACACGGGCTCCGCGTCCACGAAGACGACGTCGAGGCCCTCTTCCCCGAGCCGCCGGAGCTGACGGAAGAGGGAGTGGAACTCGCCGGTCGTCGTGACGAGGCGCCGCTTCTTCGCGAGCGGGAGCGCGGAGAGGAAGCGGACGCCGAGCTCGTGCGTGTTCGGCGCGAACGCGAGCTCGTCCGCGGCGCAGCCGACGCGCCTCGCCGTGTGCGCGCGGAGCTCGGCCACCGCAGCGAAGACAGCGTCCCACTTGTCGTCGACGTCCCGGACGGCGAGCTCGAAGGCCTCCAGCTGACCGGCGCGCGCGGCGTCGGGCCAGGCCTGGTGCGAGTGCCCGGTGAGCAGGATGCGACGCGGTGCGTGATCGAGGAACGCGCGGTAGAACGGCCGGAGGGCCGCGGGGTCGAGCGGGGTGCTCACGGCGAGGTCGTAGGAGAGAGGCGGGCGCGAAGCAAGCCGGTTGCCTCGGCCCGCGGCAGGGGGTACGAACCCGCCCCGTGAAGGAGCTGGTCGAAGCGTTCCGGGCCCTCAGGACCGCGCCGCGTGCGCTCTGGCTGGTCGTCTTCGCGTTCAGCGTCGATGCCGCTGCGTACTTCGGCGTGCTCCCGTTGATGACGTCGTACCTGCAGACGGATCTCGGCGTCGCGGAGGAGTACGCGAGCGTCTGGGTCTCGGTCTTCACGTGCGCGGTGACCTTCGTGATGCTCGGGATGAGCAAGCCGATCGAGGACCGGCTCGGCATCCGCTTCGGGATCATCCTCGCGCTGACGCTGTCCTCGCTCGGACGCGCGATCTACGGGTCCGCCGCCCTCGTCGGAGGGCTCGTCACGTTGACGGTCGCGCTCCTCGTCACGGCGCTCGGCGAAGGGCTCCTCCAGCCGGTCGCCTACGCGGGCATCAAGAAGTACACCGACGAGAAGAGCGGCGCGATGGGGTACGCCCTCCTCTACGGCTTCATGAACCTCGCCGCCGGGTCGATCGGCCCGCTCTCGGCGCACGTGCGCACGTCGTGGGACGAGAAGAAGGCGGCCGGGACGACCGTGCTCTCCGGCTTCAACGCCGTGAACTGGGCGTGCTGGGGCGTGACGGTGCTCGCGCTGGTCGTCTTCGCGACGCTCATGACGAAGAAGGCCGCTGCGGTCGTCGTGCGTGATGCCAAAGGGCCCGAGAGCGCGGATGTCGCCGGTAACGCGAAGAAGGAGGACGGACCGTCGCCCTTCACCGATCCGCGGTTTCTCTTCTTCGTCTTCGCGCTCCTCCCCGTCCGGACGCTGTTCGCGCACCAGTGGCTCACGATGCCGGGTTACGTCCTGAGGTGCTTCCCGAAGTGGGTCACGGACAAGATGGAGTGGTTCGTCGACTCCGCGAACCCGATCCTCATCTTCCTCCTCGTGCCCGTCCTGACCGCGCTCACGCGGCGGTACCACGTGGTCACGATGATGATCATCGGATCGGCCGTGAGCGCCTCGTCGACCTTCCTCCTCTCGTTCGGCCCGAGCCCGCTCATGCTCGGCCTCTACTTCCTCGTGTTCTCGATCGGCGAGGCGCTCTGGTCGTCGCGCTTCTTGGAGTACGCCGCCGAGCTCGCGCCGGAGGGCCGCGTCGCGCAGTACATGGGCGTCGCGAACATCCCGTGGATCGTCGCCAAGCTGACGACGGGCCTCTACTCCGGGTACATGCTGAAGACGTTCGTCCCCGCCGCGGGGCAGGGCGAGCAGCGGAGCGGCACGATGTGGGCGATCTACGGGCTCGTCGCGCTCGTGAGCCCCGTCGCGCTGCTCGTCGCGCGCAGGTGGGTACTCGAAGGGATGGCGGTGAAGGAGCCCGCTCCGGCGGACGAGGCGCCGGCGGCCGCGGCCTGAACGAGGGCGGCGAGCGCGACGCCGCCGGCGAGGCCAGCGAGGACGAGCACGAGGGCGCGCGCGGGCGCGCGCGGAGCGGGCGTCGCGTCGCGCGAGGGGAAGCTCACGTCGTGGACGACGCCGCGTTCGGCGTCGACGAGCAAGACGCCGTCGACGTCGAAGGCGACGAGGTACTCGAGCAGCTGCCTGCGCGTGGCCGCGGTCGCGATCTTCGGCGCGACCGCGCCCGTCTTCACCTCGGCGACCCAGCGCCGCTCGCCCTTCGACACGAGGTAGTCGGCGCGGAGCGGGATCTCGACGACGTCGCCGTCGAGCGCGACCTCGTACGTGCCGGTCGCTTGCGCGGCGTCGATCGCGAACCCGGCGTCCTCCAGCCAGACAGCCGCCTCGCGCTCCCCGTCGCCCGCGCGCGCCGCGCGGACCCGCGCCCTCCGCGAGCGCGCGAAGGCCCCGAGCTTCGTCGAGACCACCTCCGCGAGGAATGCGAGGAGCGCGAGGGCGAAGGCGACGGCGAGGACCTCGCGGGGGACCGCGGAGAGCGTCATCGGCCGGGCCGCGCGACGGCGGCGCGCCGATCGAGCTCGACGAAGACGGCCTTCGCGAGCTCGAGGCCCATGTCCTTGCGGCTCGACGGGTTCTTCCAGAAGTCGTCGAGGCTCGCGCGTCCGGACTCTTCGTAGGAGAGCGCCTTGACGAGCATCTGGAGCTTGTCCGCCGCCTTCACGATGCGCGCCTCGAGCGTCGCGCACGCCTCGGCCTCGTCCCAGAGGGCGAGCATCGCGGGCGGGAGCACGGGAGCGAGGAGCGCACGCTCGGCCTCTTCGAGCGCGCGGTCGAGCGCTTGGGACTTGGCCGGCATCGGGATGTCGCCCGTGAAGACCTCCGCGGCGTCGTGGACGAGGGCCATCCGGAGGACCTTCTCCCCGTCGACCGCCTCTCCGCGGGCGCGGAGATCGTCGACGAGCATCGACGCGACGACGGCGACCCCCAGCGTGTGCTCGGCGATCGACTCGGCGGGGCGCACCCCGCGGAGGAGCCACCCGGTGCGCGGGAGGGCGGCGAGCCGATCGAGCAGCTGCGTGACGTCGACGACCTGGGACGCGGGGATCGTCATGAACCGCATTGCCGCCCGCGAAGGGGCCTTCGGTCAAGCTTCCCGCACATGGCGTCGTTCCTGCAACGCTCGACCTACGCGATGCCCGAACGTCCCCTGGTGTCCAGTGACCGCCCCTTCTCGCTCGTCCGATCTCTCGCCCTCCCCGATCTGCTCACCGTCGCCAACGCGGCATGCGGCACCGGCGCGGTGCTGGCGTGCCTCTCCTTCGTCGCGACCGGTCGCCGCGCGACGCTCGTGCTCGCCTTCGCGCTCGTGCCGCTCGCGCTCGTGTGTGACGCGTTGGACGGCGCCGTGGCGAGGTGGCGCCGGCGTTCGTCGGCGCTCGGAGCCGACCTCGACTCCCTCGCGGACATCGTGTCCTTCGGGCTCGCGCCCGTCGCGCTCGCGCATGCGCTCGGGATGCGCGGGGGGTGGGACAGCGCGATCTTCTGCTTCTTCGTCGCCTGCGGGATCGCACGTCTCGCGCGGTACAACGTGACGGCAGCTGCGCTCTCCGCCGGACGCGGAAAGGTGCCGTACTACGAGGGGGCACCGATTCCGACGAGCCTCGCCCTGGTCGTCGTGCTCGCCGTCGCGCTCCGCGCCGAGCGCGTCGGGGACGCGCTCTTCTGGGGCGTCGTGTCCGTCGGCCCTTGGGACCTTCATCCGCTCGCGCTGCTCTACGTCGTGAGCGGCCTCCTCATGATCAGCACGATCAAGATCCCCAAGCCCTGAGCCGGGGGCGACGGAGCTCGCGAGCGCGAGCGGGCATGTCCCCTGCACCGCTCGCCGCGCATGACTCGAGCCCTCGCTGTCGCGCTTCCGATCGCGAATACCGATCGCGTGCGTCACCTCCAGCACGAGGACGCGCTCGCGCCGCGCATCTCGTCCGTGGACGTCGCGCTCCCGGAGCACCGCTACGACCAGAAGCGTCTCCTCCAGACCTTGCAGAAGCGCTGGGGCGAGGGGAGCCGCGCGCTCTCGCGTCTGTCGCGCCTCCACGGTGCGATGAACGTGGAGAGTCGCTGCCTCGCGCTTCCCCTCGAGGAGTACGAGTCGCTGCGGTCCTTCGGAGCGGCGAACGACGCGTTCGTCCGCGAGGGCACGAAGCTCGGAGCGAAGGCGGTTGCCGCGGCGCTCGAGCGTGCCTCGCTGTCGCCGCGCGACGTGGACGCGGTCTTCTTCACGACCGTGACGGGGCTCGCGACGCCCACGATCGACGCGCGCCTCGTCTCCGCCCTCGGCATGCGCCGTGACGTGCGGCGGACGCCGATGTTCGGGCTCGGATGCGTCGGCGGCGCCGCCGGCCTCGCGCGCGCGAGCGACTACCTGCGCGGGAACCCCGACCACGTCGCCGTCCTCCTCTCCGTCGAGCTGTGCTCGCTCACGTTGCAAGACGACTTCTCGATCCCGAACCTCGTCGCGACCGGACTCTTCGGCGACGGCGCCGCGGCGGTCGTCCTCGAGGGAGCGGACCGCGCGCGCACGGTCCGCGAGGGGGCGCTCTCGATCAGGGGAGGCCGCTCCCCACGCGTCGCCTCGGCGACGAGCGTGCTCTTCCCTGACACCGAGCGCGTGATGGGCTGGGACATCGGTGAGAGCGGGTTCAAGGTCGTCCTCTCGGCCGACGTGCCGGACATCGTGCGCGAGCACCTCCCGCGCGAGGTCGACGGCTTCTTGGCTGCGCGCGGCCTCTCGCGCGGCGACGTCACGCGCTGGATCTGCCACCCGGGCGGTCCGAAGGTCATCTCGGCGATCGAGGAGGCGCTCGCGTTGCCGGCGAGAGCGCTCGCGATGACGCGACAGTCGCTCTCCGAGGTCGGTAACCTCTCGAGCGCGTCGGTCCTCCATGTCCTCTCGAAGACGTTGCCGGAGGTCCGGAGCGGGGAGACCGGCGTGCTCATGGCGATGGGGCCCGGCTTCTGCGCCGAGCTGGTGCTCCTCTCGTGGTGAACGCGATGTCGGCCTCCTCTCTCGCCCTCGTGCTCGTGCTCGCGGTCGGCTTCGAACGGATCGTGGAGCTTCGGATCTCGAACCGGAATGCGCGAAGGATGATCGCGCGCGGCGGGGTGGAGCGCGGCGCCTCCCACTATCCGGTGATGGTGGCGATCCACAGCGCCCTGCTCGTCGGATGTCTGCTCGAGGCGCGCCTCGACGCGCGGCCCTTCGCGCCGCACGTGGTATGGCCGATGGTCGGCGTCGCCGTGCTCGCGCAGGCGCTCCGCTGGTGGGCGATCGCGACGCTCGGACCCCGCTGGAGCACGCGCGTCGTGGTGATCCCGGGCGAGCCGCGGATCGCGCGCGGGCCGTACCGGTTCTTCCCTCACCCCAACTATCTCGCGGTCGTGCTCGAAGGCGTCGCTCTGCCGCTCGCCTGCTCTGCGTGGACGACGGCGGCGCTCTTCACGATCGCGAACGCGGCCCTCCTCGCGGTGCGCATCCGCGCGGAGGAGGGGGCGCTCGACGAGGCAGAGAGCACGCTCGGCGGAGCGCGCGCATGAGCGCGATCGCCGATGTCCTGGTCGTCGGCGGAGGCCCCTCGGGCCTCGCGGCGGCGATCGCGGGACGGATGGCCGGCCTCTCCGTGACGCTCGTCGAGCCGCACGTGGGCGTGCTCGACAAGGCGTGCGGGGAGGGGCTCCTCCCGCACGGACTCGAGGCGCTCGCAGACCTCGGCGTGACGGGCCTTTCGGGCGTGCCCCTCGTCGGCGTGCGCTATCGGGTGGCGGGCCGCCCGGAGACGTGGGCAGAGGCGGACTTTCCCGGGCAGGGCGCGCTCGGCGTCAGGCGGACGAGCCTCCACGCTGCGCTGCTCGCTCGCGCGGAGGCGCTCGGGGTGCGCTTCGTGCGGGATCGCGTCGTCTTGTCGCGGCAGGACGACGCGAGCGTGCGGGTCGCGAGCGCGGGAGGCGGTGGCGCGCACCGCGGGCGCTACCTCGTCGCGGCGGACGGGCTGCGCTCCGGGATCCGCAGCGCGCTCGGGCTCGATCTCCCGCCGCGCCGCCCCCCGCGCTTCGGCGTGCGGCGTCACTTCCGGAGGGTCCCGTGGACCGGGCGGGTCGAGGTCACGTTCGCGCCGGGGGCCGAGGCCTACGTCACGCCGGTGGCGCACGACATGGTCGGCGTCGCGCTCCTCTTCGAGGAGCCGGCGCCCTTCGAGGTCCTCCTCGCTCGGTTTCCGGAGCTGGCCGATCGCCTCGACGGGGCCGAGCCGACGTCGCGCGCGCGCGGGGCAGGACCGTTCGAGCAGCGCGTCCGCGCGCGTGTCGCCGGGCGTGTGCTCCTCGTCGGGGACGCCGCGGGGTACCTGGATCCGCTCACGGGGGAGGGGGTCGCCCTCGGCCTCGCCACGTCGGCCCTGGCGGTCGATTGCATCGCGCGCGGCGAGCCGGAGGCATACGAGGCACGTCATCGCGCGCTCACGCGCCGCGGCGAGGCGCTCACGTCGGCGCTCCTCGCCGTCGCGCGACGCCCTCTCCTCCACGGCGCCCTCGTGAGGAGCGCGCGGGCGCTCCCCTGGGCCTTCGAGGCGGCCCTCGCCACGCTCTCCGGCGCTCGCTCAGCGCGCGGACATCGTGACGCGGAGGCGCCTCCGCCCGAAGGCCTCGCCCTTGCCCGCGCGAAGGGGGGCGTCCTCGTCGAAGCGACCCGCGAGCTCCGCGCCGCACTGTCCGCACGTCCCGCGCGGTCCTAGGTCGGCCCGGACGAGCTCGTACCAGTCGCGCACGATCACGTCGGCGCCGCACGCGAGGCAGCTCGTCGTGTCGCCCTCGCGATCGTGGATGTTGCCCGTGTAGACGTGCCGGAGGCCTTCCCGCTTCGCGATCGCCCTTGCGCGTCGAAGGGTAGCGGGCGGCGTCGCCGGGAGGTCGGTCATGCGGTAGTCGGGGTGGAAGGCCGTGAGGTGGAGAGGGATCTCGGGCCCGAGCTCAGAGGCCACCCAGGCCGACAGCTCCGTGAGCTCCTCGTCCGAGTCGTTCAGGCCGGGGATGAGGAGCGTCGTGATCTCCGTCCACACCTTCGTCTCCTGGACGAGGTAGCGGAGCGTCTCCTTCACGGGCGCGAGCTCGGATGCCGTCTGCTTCGCGTAGAACTCCTCGGTGAAGGCCTTGAGGTCGACGTTCGCCGCGTCCATCTTGGCGTAGAAGTCCGCGCGGGGGGCCGCGTGCATGTACCCGGCGGTGACGGCGACCGCCTTCACGCCGACGTCCCTGCACGCGTCCGCGACGTCCATCGCGTACTCCGCGAAGATCACCGGATCGTTGTAGGTGAACGCGACGCTCCGGCAGCCAGCGTCCTTCGCGGCACGTGCGATCGCCGTCGGGCTCGCCTCGTCCATGAGCTTGTCCATCTCGCGCGACTTCGAGATGTCCCAGTTCTGGCAGAAGCGGCAGGCGAGGTTGCAGCCCGCGGTGCCGAACGAGAGCACGCTCGAGCCAGGATGGAAGTGGTGGAGCGGCTTCTTCTCGATGGGGTCGACGCAGAAGCCGCTGGAGCGACCGTAGGTCGTGAGCACCATCTGGTCGCCTTGGCGCTGGCGGACGAAGCAGAGGCCGCGCTGTCCGTCCTTCAGGCGGCAGTCACGAGGGCAGAGATCGCAGCGGAGGCGGCCGTCCTCCTCCAGGTGCCAGTAGCGTGCAGGGTACATGGAACGTCACGAGGAGCGCTTCCGCGAGGGTGCGGGGTCGACGCTCTTGTCGACGGTGTAGCGCAGGATCCGAAAGTCATCGCGCCATACGCCGGCGGAAAACCCGGCCTTCCGCTCGAGCTCGTGGAGGAGGGTCCGCGCGTCGCCGAAGACCTCCCACATGACCGGGAGGAAGGTGGCGCGGCGGCGCTTCGACGCGAGCACCACGCCGTCTCGGCCGGGCCGCAGCGCCGCGATCGCCTCGGCCTCGCTCCTGGCCGCGAGGGGCTCGAGGGGGGAGAGCACGGAGACCTCGACGTCGAGGTCGTCCACCTGCGCCAGCGCGACGGGTTCCGAGCGCGGGTCGAGCGTCGCGGCGGCGAAGGCGTTCTCGGCGACGTCCACGGCGAGCGGACGCTCGGGGTCGAGGCGGCCGATGCAGCCCTGGAGCTCGCCGTTCGAGAAGCGCAGCGTGACGAATGTCGAGGCGAGCTCCTCCGTCCAGGCCCCTTCGGGCTTCGCAGCGCCGGCCCTGGGACCGCCGAGGCGCTCGACGAGGGCGGCCCTCGCCCAGCGCGCGAGCCCGCGCGGGTCGTCCGCCGTGCCAGGGGCGGGGCGCTCGCGGAACGCGAAGGAGGCGTAGCCCACGACCTCGTCCCGGGGGCCCGCCGTGTCGCCGGAGCTCCGCCGATCGAGCAGCTCTGCCGTCAGTCCGCGGCGGCGGGCCACCGCCAAGAGCCCGTTGATCGCGCCCGCGCCGCACGCGTGCTCGTGGTCGAGAGGGCCGTCGAGCAGGACGATGCGCGTGCACGTGTCCTCGTCGCGCGCGCGCCCCTCGTCATAGGCGAGATGGTGGGAGAGGTCCGAGCTGACGACGATGACGGTCTCGTCGCCGCCCCAGAGCACGTCGAGCGTCGTCGCGACCTCGTCGGGAGACGCGTCCCCCACCGCGAGCGGAACGACGCGTGCGTGCGGGAGGACGCGCTGGAGGAAGGGCAGCTCGACCTCGAGCGAATGCTCGCGCGCGTGCGCGATCGCGTTCGTCTCGACCCACGCGAGCTCGGCGACGGACGACGCGGCCTCGAGGTCGACCTCGACGTCCCCGAGCGGCGTCCGCAGCTTCGCCGCGCCGGGCAGCGCGAGCCCACGCGAGCGCACGCGGTGGGCCGGCCCGAGCAGCACGACGCGGGTGATGCGCTCGCGCGCGCCCTCGAGCTCGACGAAGGCGCGCGCCGCGATGGGCCCGGAGTACACGTAGCCCGCGTGCGGGACGATGATCGCCTTGGGCGCCGGCTTCCGCGACGTTCCCGCTCGCGCTCGCGCCTCCTCGAGGTGCGCATCGACGACGGCCTCGAGCGCGCTCGGGGAGGCGGGGTAGAAGGCGCCGGCCACGGCCGGCACGCGCACCGATCCGAGGGCGGACGCGAGCATGCTCTCCGAGCCTGCAACCGGCGCGCCCACGGGCGGCGCGCGCACCTCAGCCCTTGCGCTTCACGCCGAGCATGACGACGTCGTCCGCGGGCGCGTCCTTGTCGAACGTCCCCTTCGGGCCGGTCTTCACCGCGGCGATCTTGTCGACGACGTCCATCCCCTCGGTCACCTTGCCGAAGACGGTGTAGCCCCAGCCGCGCGCGTCCTTCGACGTGTGATCGAGGAAGCTGTTGTCGACGACGTTGACGAAGAACTGCGCCGTGGCGGAGTGGGGCTCGCCGGTGCGCGCCATCGCCACCGTGCCGCGCGTGTTCTTGAGGCCGTTGTCCGCCTCGTTCTGGATCGCGGCGCGCACGGGCTTCTTCTCGAAGCTCGTGTCGAAGCCGCCGCCTTGCACCATGAAGCGCGGGATGACGCGGTGGAAGACGGTGCCGTCGTAGTGCTTGGCGTCGACGTACGCGAGGAAGTTCTCGACGGTCTTGGGGGCGGCGTCGTTCGCGAGCTCGATCACGAAGCTCCCGAGGTTGGTCTCGACTTCGACGGAGGGACGGGTCATGGCCGCGAGGCTACCACCGATGGGGAGGTCGCGGGCTCAGTCGAGGCGGCGGGCCTTCTGCGGCGCGGGGGCCTCGTCGGGCGCATCGATCGCGTCGAAGTCGTCGACGCGGGACACCTCGTCCGGGACGCGGAGGCGGGTCTCCGCGCCCCCGTCCCTCGCGACGCGGACGCGCGCGGACGGAGCAGGGTCGTCGCGCGCGGGAACGAGACGAGAGAGGACGAGCGGCGCCACCATCATCGCGCCGGGGATCGCGGCGAGGAGCAGGGGCGTGAGGCCGGTGGCGACGCCGGCGACGAGGGCGACCAGCGACGTCGCGGCGCCGAGAACGACGCCGTACCCGCGCATCGAAAGGACGGCTCGCGCCGACGTGGCGAGGCCGACCGCCAGCACCGCGAGGCCGATGCCGCTCGCGACGCCGCCGAACCACGTCTGGAGGACGGCGGCCGCGCCGGTCAGGATGGACGCGGCGATCGACGCGGTCGCCGCCGCGATCCACGTGCGCCGGTAGCGCACCGGCGCGAACGGATCGTGCGCCTCCTCGGTGTGGACGAGGGGCGCCCCCGCGAGGAGCGCCATGCCGGCCGCGAGGGCGAACGGGAGCGGCTCGGCCGTCGATCGCCCGCTCGCGAGGAGGAAGCCGACCGCGAGCGCGGAGGGCGCGAAGGCCAGCCACGCGATCGCGCGCGCGAACACCTGCGGGAGGAGGCGGCGGTTCACGGTCGCCAGCGCGGCGCCGCCGAGGGCGGCGAAGACGACGAGCGTGCTCGAGAGCGGCACCCCTCGCGCAGCGGAGAGGGTCGCGAGGTACACGCCCGCGCTGGCGAGGAGGAGGGAGGTGCCGAACCGCCGGAGGGGAGAGACCTGCGCCGGCACGAGGGCACCTCCGGAGACCGCCATCAGGGCTCCTACGCGCGACCTCGCGCGTTCATTCCCGTGTCCGCACGGAAGGCGTCGTCCTGCTCGCGCTCGCGGTCCGGAGGCGCTCGCGTCATGCTCCACGAGGTGACGCCGGAGGACGTGAGCGGAAGGGTGCGAACGAAGCGTTGGAACGATCCGCGCGCCGACGACGACGGCTACCGCCTCCTCGTGTGCCGGTACCGTCCACGAGGTGTCCCACGCGAAGAGGAGACGTGGGATGCGTGGTGCAAGGCGCTCGCCCCGAGTGAGGAGCTCCACGCCGCCGCGTACGGGAAAGGGCAGGAGCCCCTCCCGTGGGAGGACTACGTGCGCCGGTTCCGCGAGGAGATGACGCGCTCGCGGTTCTGGATCGACGGCTTCGCGGCCCGTGTCCGGGGCGGGGAGCGGATCACCGTGCTCTGCTCGTCGGCGTGCGTGGACGCGGCGCGCTGCCACCGGACCCTCGTCGCCGAGATGATCCTCGACGCCGCGCTCCCCCGCCCGGATCCCGGCACGGATTCGCGCGCCGGCGTCGTGCGGCGGCGAGGTGGTAGCCTGCGCGGGACATGAGCTCCGTCCTCGACGAGTTGGTGACGCTCCTCGCCCTCGAGCGCATCGAGGAGAACTTGTTCCGCGGTCAGAGTCAGGACCTCGGCTGGGGCACCGTCTTCGGAGGACAGGTGCTCGGGCAAGCGCTCTCGGCCGCGGTGCAGACCGTGCCTCCGGAGCGGCAGGTCCACTCGCTCCACGCGTACTTCCTCCGTCCCGGCGACGTGAAGAAGCCGATCGTCTACGACGTCGACCGGATCCGCGACGGGAGCTCGTTCACGACGCGACGCGTGGTCGCGATCCAGAGCGGACACGCCATCTTCAACCTCGCCTGCTCGTTCCAGCGCGAGGAGGAGGGGTTCGAGCACCAGGACGAGATGCCGTCCGCGCCGCCTCCGGAGTCGTGCCCGACGGAGCAGGAGCGCCTGGCCAATCATGCCGCGCGCCTGCCGAGGTTCCTGCGGGAGCGCGCGACGGCAAAGGCGCCGTTCGAGATCCGGCTCGTCGACGTCGAGGACGACCCGCTCCGGCCCACGCCGCGCCCGCCGGCGCGCGCGGTCTGGCTGAAGGCCGCCGGCGCGCTGCCGGACGATCCCGCGCTGCACGCGTACCTGCTCGCGTGGGCGTCCGATCATGCCTTCGTGACGACGGCGCTCCTCCCGCACGGCGTGACGTGGCTCAGCCCCGGGATGCAGGTGGCGAGCCTCGACCACGTGATGTGGTTCCACGGCCGCTTCCGGGTGGACGACTGGCTCCTCCACGTCATCGACAGCCCGCGAGCCTCGGGCGCGCGCGGGCTCGTGCGCGGTCGGGTGTTCACGCGCGACGGACGGCTCGTCGCCTCGACCTCGCAGGAGGGCCTCGTGCGCAAGCGCGCCCCGCAGCACTGAGCCACCCGCGGCGTCAGCTCGAGACGAACCGGACGCGATGGTCGGCTAGGTGGCGTTCGCGAGCACTCGGTACGCGATGGGTTTCGGCCAGGTCGTCGACATGTGAAGCCGCATCCTCAGGGGACGGCAGGTGCCGGCGCACCTGCCGTTGGTGATGTTGTGGACGCGGACGGTCCCGGTGCCGGTCACGTAGTACGTATCGGCTGCAAACGCAGGGTCCCCGGTCTCGTCGTAGGCGTCGATACGCAGGACCGCGGTCGGGTCGGCGGCGGTCACGACCACGTCGATCGTGGCGCTCGAGAACGAAGTCGACGTGAACTGGAGCGTGACACGGCTGTAGTCGTGGTCGCGG
This sequence comes from Polyangiaceae bacterium, assembly GCA_022842465.1. Classification (GTDB taxonomy): domain Bacteria; phylum Myxococcota_A; class Polyangia; order Polyangiales; family Polyangiaceae; genus Labilithrix. Next base: position 24,218 of record JALHPN010000118.1, read on the forward strand.
CTCGCGCAGACCGTCGCGTTCCATGGCGCCGCGGTACTGCCTTGCGTCACCGACCACTCCGTCTGCGTGGCCTGGGTCTCGTTGGGTTCGAACGCGTCCGCGCAGGTCGTGCACGCGTGCCCGCTTGCGAAGTCGCACCACTGACCCGTGGGACACGCGGTGCTCGTACGGCACCCCGTCTTGCACGCGAGGGCGCTCATGTCGCAATACTGGCTGGCCGCGCAGTCGGGATCCTTCCGGCAGCCCGGCCGGCAGGTGAGCGCGTCGCAGATGCTGTCGACGCCGCACGCGTCGTCCTTCCGGCAGCCGCTCCGGCACGTGAGCGCCTCGCAGATCTTGCCTGTGCCGCATTGTCCGTCCTCGCGGCAGCCGTCGTTGCACTCCCGTCTTGCCATGTCGCAGATGCGCCCGGTGCTGCACGTACTGTCGTCTGTGCAGCCCACCTTGCAGGAGCCCGTCTCGAGGTCGCAGTAGGTCTCGACGGGGCAAGGGCAGGTCTTCGGGACGTCCACGCAGCTGCCGTTCGCGCATACCTGATCGGGCCTGCACGGCGACGAACAGCTCGCCGGACCCGCCGAGGCGCCACCGGGCGTGATCAGGTCTCCCGCGGACGCGTCCGCTTGGGCTCCGGGGGTGGTCCCGTCGGCGCTGGTTCCTTGCGGGCCCGGCGTGGCCATTTCCGACGTTCCCGCGCCTGAACATGCAGCCTGCAGAACGAGGATGGCGGCGAGGGAACGGACGCCCGAGAGCCACGCGTGGTGACGCGCACGTTCTTTCATGTGTCGGCCTACGGCCGGCACGTGGTCATTCCCCCCTAGAATCGCGTGCGCCTGCGAACGAGCGGAAGAGAAGAAGCGCGGGAAGGTGCAGCCAAAGCTCCGCAGATGCCCGCGCGAAGCGCGCCCTGCAGCACGGAGCCACCCGCCGCGTCAGCCCGAGACGAGGCGACCCGAGCGGTAGTCCCGAATCGCCTGATCGAGCTCCGCCTCCGTGCTCATCACGAAGGGGCCCCGCCGCGCCACCGGCTCGCCGAGGGGCTCGCCCGAGAGGAGGAGGAAGCGTGCGCCCGCCTCGGCGGAGACGAGCGCCACCTCGCCGGGCCCGAGGACGGCGAGATCGCCCGAGGCGGCGCGCGTGCGCGTCGCGCCGACGCGCGCGTCGCCCTCGATGACGTAGACGAACGCGTTGTGCGCTCGAGGGAGGGGGTGCTCGAGCGCTTGCCCCTTGCCGAGGGTGACGTCGAAGAACCGCGGCGCGATCGCGATGCCGTCGACCGGGCCTCGCACGCCGGCGATCTCGCCTGCGACGACGCGCGTCTTCGCGCCCGCGACGGAGACCTCCGGGATGTTCTCGGGCCGGATGTCCTGGTAGCGCGGGGCCTTCATCTTCTCGCGCGCGGCGAGGTTCACCCAAAGCTGGAAGCCCCACATGACCTTCTCGGAGCGTGGCATCTCGGAGTGGACGATGCCGCGACCCGCCGTCATCCACTGCGCCGCGCCCGGGCCGAGGAGGCCCCGGTTGCCGAGGCTGTCACCGTGCTCCATCGCGCCGTCGATCACGTACGTCACCGTCTCGAACCCGCGATGCGGGTGCTCGGGGAACCCCGGCGCGAACTCTTCACGGCGGGTCGAGTGGATCTCGTCGAGGAGGAGGAAGGGATCGAGGATGGAGAGCGCGCGGCCGCCGAGGGAGCGGCGGAGGTGGACGCCCGCGCCCTCCGTCGTGGGCACTGCGGGGACGATCCGCGCGACGTTGCGCTCGGCGGGGACGGCCGGACCGGAAGGGCTCGCGCTCGTCACGCCGCCGCTCGGGAGGATCTCCGACGGGGAGCTCCGGCAGGCCGCGAAGGTCTTCGCCGTCGCGATGGCGGCGAGGAGCTGACGGCGGGAAAGGGGAGAGGAGCTCACGGGATCGAGGGTATCCTCTCCGAGGTCATTTCGCCGCGAGCTCGCGATCGATCGCCTGCGTGATCTCCGGGCTCTCGGGCTTCACCGAGCTCGGCCACGCCGCCACGACGAGACCCTTCTTGTCGACGAGGTACTTGTGGAAGTTCCACTTCGGCGGGCCCTTGGCCGACGCGAGGAGCGCGTAGACGGGGGACTGCCCGTCGCCCTTCGTGACCACCTTCTCGAAGAGCGGGAAGTCCACGCCGAACTTCGTCTTGCAGAAGGTCGCGATCTCCTTCGAGCTGCCGGGCTCCTGGCCCCCGAAGTCGTTCGAGGGGAAGCCGAGGACCGTGAAGCCGCGGCCCTGGTAGACCGCATGCAGCTTCTGGAGGCCCTCGTACTGGGGCGTGTACCCGCACTCGGAGGCGGTGTTCACGACGAGGAGCACCTTGCCGGCGTAGGCGGAGAGCGCCTCCTCCGTGCCGTCGAGTCGCTTCGCCTTCAGCGCGTGGAGGGAGGGGGAGTCGGTCATCGTCGTCGCACCGTTGGATGCCGCCGGCGCGGCGGAGGTCGCGGACGAGGTGGCGCGGCTGTCCTTGCCACACCCGAGCCCCGCGGTCGTGGCGACGAGCATCAGCGCGGCCGTGCCTCGTGGGAAGTGGGTCATCGCTCCTCTATAGGCGTCTCGCGCGACGTGACAAGGACGGGTCGACGCGCACGCCCCTCGTGGACGATGATGGGCGCATGGCCGGCGCGACGCCACGCGAACGATGGTTCGTCTACGTGGCGCGCTGCGCGGACGGCTCGCTCTACACCGGGATCGCGCGCGACGTCGACGCGCGGATCGCCGAGCACGACGCCGGCAAGGGGGCCCGGTACACGCGAGGCCGCGGTCCGTTGCGCGTCCTCGCGATCCGGCGATGCGGGTCGAAGGGGAGCGCGCTCCGGCTGGAGCTCGCGGTGAAGCGGCTGGGCCGCGATGCGAAGGAGAGAGTCGTGGGGGACCCGGTCGCGTTCGCGCGCCTCGCCGTGCAGACCACGCGCGCCGCGGCGCGACGCCGGGCGCGTCGGGGATGATTCGCGGCGCGGCATGCGCTATGACGCCTCGCTCCGTGACCACCCTCGCCGATGTCGTGCGGAAGGCAGCGCTGCCCGGCGTGTGGTCGCAGGGGGTGAAGCTCGTTCGCGAGCAGGGCGTCGCGCGCGTCTCGGGAAACGCCAAGGAGGCGGTGCTCCGCGTGCGTGCGCCCGGGCACGCGGTCGCGCCCACCGTGACCTTGTATCTCGAGGACGAGGAGTGGTCCTGCGACTGCGACAGCAAGGCGGACCCCTGCGCGCACGTCGCCGCGGCCGCGATCGCGCTCGCGCAAGGACCCGCCGAGGGCGAGGGCGCCG
>JALHPN010000119.1 GCA_022842465.1 Polyangiaceae bacterium
GACAGGCGCCGCCCGCGCAGGCCCCGAAGCCGAGCGGCGGCGCGGTCGCGCTCGCTCCTCCGCCCCCGCAGCCTGGGTATCCGTCGGCGGCGATCGCGCAGGGCGCGCCCGAGCCGATGGGCACGGAGGGCTACAAGGACTACGGCGTGAACGGCTTCGTCGAGACGAAGCGAGACCGCCTCTCGACGTTCTCGATCGACGTCGACACCGCTTCGTACGCGATCTCGCGGCGCAAGCTGAACGAGAACACGCTCCCGCCGTTCGCCTCCGTGCGCGCCGAGGAGTACCTGAACTCGTTCGACTACGCGTACGAAGGCCCCGACGCAGCTCAGAAGACGCCCTTCCGCGTGCACATGACCGCCGCGCCGTCGCCCTTCACGAAGGGGCACCACCTCGTCCGCGTCGGTGTCCAGGCGAAGCGCATCTCGGCCGCCGAGCGCATGCCGGTCCACCTCGTCTACCTCGTCGACGTCTCGGGCTCGATGGGCGGCAACGACCGGATCGAGCTCGCGAAGAAGAGCCTCGAGATGCTCACCGATGCGCTCCGGCCGGGCGACACGGTCGCCATCTGCACGTACGCCGGCAGCGTCCGCACCGTGCTCACGCCGATGAGCGTGGATCGCAAGGCGGACATCCTCGCCGCCATCCGCTCGCTCTCGACGGGCGGCGGCACGTCGATGGGCTCGGGGATCCAGAACGCCTACGACCTCGCGTCGAAGACGCTCGTGAAGGGGCACGTGAACCGCGTCGTCGTCCTCTCCGACGGGGACGCGAACATCGGCAACACCACCCACGAAGAGGTGCTCGCCTCCATCAAGAAGTACAAAGAGCGCGGGATCACGCTCAGCACCGTCGGCTTCGGCTCCGGCAACTACAAGGACACGATGATGGAGCGCCTCGCCGACGAGGGCGACGGCAACTACTCGTACATCGACAGCGAGCGGCAGGCGAAGAAGGTCTTCGTCGAGCAGACGGAGAGCCTCCTCCAGGTCGTCGCGCGCGACGTGAAGATCCAGGTGGAGCTCGATCCGTCGGTGGTCCTTCGCTACCGCCTCATCGGCTACGAGAACCGGGACATCAAGGACAGGGACTTCCGGAACGACAAGGTCGACGCCGGCGAGGTCGGCGCGGGCCACTCGGTCACGGCGCTCTACGACGTCGAGCTCCTCCGGACGGACGCGTCGCCGCTCACCGTCCGCCTCCGCCACAAGCCGGCGAAGAACGCGCTCCACGGCGGCTCGGACGTCGCCAGCGAGGCGAGCTTTGCGATGCCGAAGGAGGCCGTCCTCCGATCCTTCGACGACGCGCCCGACAACTTCCGCTTCGCGGCGGCCGTCTCCGGCTTCGCGGAGATCCTTCGGCACAGCCCGCACGCCGCCGAGTGGCGCTTCGCCGACGTCGAGCGCATCGCCTCGCGGGCGGCGACGGGCCGGCAGGATCGCGTCGAGATGCTCGGCCTCGTGCGGAAGGCGGCGCAGCTCTCGGGCCAGCCCCTGACGACCGCGGTGGCGGCGAGCGCCGCGCGCTGAATCCGGCGTTTGCGTGCTCGAGCCCTCGACCGTGCCTCACCGTTCACGGTCGAGCCTGGTCGTGGGCGCCCGCGCGCGGACCGGAAGACGCATGAATCCCGAGGGCTTGCGTGGTGCCGGCCGCAGGGGAAGCTGTAGGCGTCCGTCTGCGTAGGAAAGAGGGACATCTCCGCTCGGACGACTGGCGGGGCCGTGGAAGCGAAGTAGGTTACGAAGTCCCACCACCCGTCAGGCTCTTCGTCGCATGCGCAGTTCCATCGCACCTCCGCCGCTCCCCCGACATGCCCAGCAAGGCTCGGTCGCAGAGACCGTGCGCGCGCTGCCCGTAGGGGCGAGCCCGTCGGAGGTCTGGCGCGGCGCCGCGCTCTCCCTCCTTCGCCTGAACGGCGAGGAGGTGAAGCTGCTCGCGGCCGTGTTCGAGGAGGAGGCCACGCGCGACGACACGCGGCTCCTCGTGCTCGATCTCCTCTCGGGCGCCGGCACCTTCGAGGTGCAGTCGACGATGCGACGGCTCCTCTCGCTCGCCGTCGCGCGGCGCAGCAACCGGACGTTCGCCGCCTTCGTCCAGCGCCTCGGCTTCCTCGACGAGCCCGACGGTCCGACGCTCCGGTACCTCATGAGCGTCTACGCCGAAGCGCGCGGCGAGCCCGAGGACGTGCGCGCCGCGTGCGCCTACGCGCTCGGCGCGTGTGCAGGGCACGCGTTCCGCGCGGGCGACGAGGACGCGGCCGTCCGCGCGACCGAGATGGTGCGACGCGATCTGTTCGCCGTGAGCACGACGTCGGAGAAGCGCGCGCTCCTCCTCGCCCTCGGCAACGCGGGGTTGACGACGGATCTGCCGGCCATCATCCACGCCGGAAGCGATCCGGAGGCGCCCGTCCGCGCCGCCGCCGCCATCGCGCTTCGCAGGATCGACGATCGCGAGGCCCGCTCGCAGCTCGTCTCGATGATCAGTGACCCCGACGTCCGCGTCGGCGAGAGCGCGATCGTCGCGCTGTCGGAGCACAGGCTCGGCGAGCCGGAGGTCGAGGACATCTCGGAGGCCGTCCAGGCCGGACGCACCGCCGCGGCGCTCGACGGCCGGCTCCTCCGCCTCCTCGTCGTGCAGCGGAGGGTGATCGCCGCGCGCGCAGGTCGTCCGAGCTCGCTCGAGAACGCCCTCCGCCTCCTCCTCGGACGGGTCGAGGCCGCCGTCGAGGCGAGCACGAACGAGAAGCGCTTCGGCGATCGCGCTCGGTGGAGCTGGGTGACGCCCACGGGGCCGGGCACGCCGGCCTCGCTCGGTGACTCGGGGAGCATGCCGGTGATGCGATCGCCGTCGGTGCCGGTGATGCGCGCGTCCGGGTTCGTGCCGCGCGCCGACCTCGGGATCGTGCCGCAGACGAACCCCGCCGCGCCGGACACCCCCGAGGGCCACCCCTTCTCGACCGACGGCGAGGAACATTTCCACGCGTTCCCGCCGTCGTCGATCGGCGCGCGCACGCAATGCGAGGACATGCGTGAGACGGTCCGAGGCGTCGAGACCGAGGCCGAGGCTCGCGCCGACGAGACGACGGCGAGCGTGCCGCCGCCGTCTGCCGGCACGATGGTGATGGAGGAGCCGCCGCTCTCCGAAGCGCCGACGATGATCCGCGCCGAAGGTGACGGCCACTCCTCCGAGGGCTCGCTCGTTCCTCCGGTCGACGGCGGCCTCGCGCCCGGCGTGTACCGCCTCGTGCCGAGCGAGGGCGGGATGCGCATCGCCGAGCAGGTCGGCGGCCCCGCCCACGCGTCCGCCGTCGACGCCATGCGGAGGCGGATGATCGAGCTCGGGCTCGATCCGGACGCGCGCTCGTCGATGCTCCCGCTCCCGCCGTCGAAGTCGGCGCGCGGCCTTGGCTGAGCGCTACGCGCCGCGCCAGGTGATCGATCACGCGCGCGAGCAGCTGCTCCGCGCTGGGAGCCTCGCCGCGTCCCTCCCAGAAGAGATCGTTGTGGTGGCCGCCCGGGACGCGGACGATGGTGGCGCCACTGATCGCGCGCGCGACACGCTCCCCCATGTCGAACGGCACCACCTCGTCGGCATCCCCGTGGACGACGAGGGTGGGGCAGGTGATCTCTCTCGCCTTCGAGAGCGTGTCGAAGCGATGGGCGAGGAGGAGCCGCACCGGCAAGAACGGGACGAGGCGGGCGCCGATGTCCGCGATCGACGTGAACGGCGTCACGAGGACGAGGGAGGCGACCCGACCTCGGCGCGCCATCTCCGCCGCGGGCCCCGTCCCGAGCGACGTGCCCCACAACGCCACGCGGTCGCTCGCGATCCCGCGGGCGCCGAGCTCGTCGAGGACGCGTGACGCGTCGGCGTAGACGTCGTCCTCCGAGGGCGGGGGACCGTGCGAGAGGCCGTAGCCCCGGTACTCGACGAGGACGACGCCGAGCCCGCGGCGCGTGAGCTCTTCGGCGAGCGGGAGCCGGTCGAACATGCTCTCGCCGTTGCCGTGCAGCATCACGACGACGCGGGCGCCGTCGTCCTTCGGCGCCGTGTAGAGGGCGAGCGTCTCGCGCCCGTCGGCTTGCGCGAGCCGCCACATCGCGGCTTCACCCCTGGCGATGGCCTCGGTGACCTCCCGAGGCGGGGCGTCGAGCCGCGGCGCGGGGAAGAGGACCCGCGGGTAGACGCTCCGCGCGAAGAGGCAGAGCCCGGCGTAGAGCAGGAGGACGACGGAGAGGAGGACGAGCATGCGCTTTCCGGATCGCCGCATCGACGCCGCGGCAGCGTAGCGCGTCTCGCGTCGAAAGGTGGCGCGACGCCCGCGCGGAGGCGGACAATCAGGCCGTCATGGCCGTCACCGTCGCGCGCGCGAGGAAGATCGTCGAGCGGGTGGGGATCATCCTCGTCTACCCGATCAAGAACGCGAAGGAGCCGCCGTCGCTCTGGTCCGAGCTCCACCCGAAGACCACGATGCGGTGGGAGTGGGACGCAGGCGCCGACGGTCGCGTCGTCGAGCTCTGGCACCTGAAGAACGAGCTCGCAGCGACGGGCGACGTCGCCTACGCGAAGTGGTTCCGCGGTCGCGCCACCTTCTTCTCGCTCGACGTGTTCCACGCGCTCCTCGCGCGTCTGGCCGAGGCCGGGGACGTTCTTGCAGGGTTGCCGCGCGAGGCGACGGAGATCCTCGAGCTCCTCCGCGAGCGCTCGCCGCTCTCGACGAAGGAGCTCCGCGCCGAGGCGGGGCTCACGGGCAAGGCCTACGAGAGCGTCTTCACGCACGCGATGAAGGCGCTCTGGGCGAGGCTCCTCCTCGTCGGCATCGGCGAGGTGGAGGACGGCGCCTTCCCGTCCTTGAACGTCAGCGCGACGGAGGCGATGTTCGAGGACATCTGGAACGCGCGCGCGGACGCGACGGGCGCGCAGCGCGCGAAGCTCGACGACGTCCTCGCCGCGAGCCGGGGACTCCGGCGCGAGGTCGACAAGGTGACGAAGCTCGTCGGGGAGGGGACCGCTCGCCGCGGGCGCGTCGACGACGACGAGGACGACCTCGGACCGCTCGAGCGCCCGGGGGAGGTGGATCGAAGGTGATCCGCAGCGGGCGATCGGAGCGAAGGGGGCGCGCAAGGTCATCGGCGAAATCCCCCGCAGATCCAAGCAAGCCTACCTGGTCCCACCTTTGCGTACGCCGTTCCAGATCCATGCTCGGCCGCCGTCAGCTCCTCGAAGGCCTCGGACTCGTCGCGCTCTCCCGCGGAGCCGTCGGATGCTCGGCGCGCGAGGGAGGCGTGGTCACCGCCGACGAGGAGATCGTCGACGTGCGTCACACGGACGTCGAGCGCCAGTCGATCGGCAACTGCTGGCTCTACGCGTACGCGAGCTGGGCCGAGTCGCTCCACCTCCGCGCGACGAACGAGTCGTTCGACGTCTCGGAGTCGTACCTCACGTACTGGCACTGGTTCGATCAGATCACGAGGAGCGCGCCCGACGCCGTCGACGAGGGCGGCGAGATGGACGTCGCCATCGACCTTGCGCGCCGCTACGGCATCGTTCACGAGAAGGACTTCGTCCCGGCCGACGCGCGCGACGAGATGTCGACGCGACAGGAGAAGGCCCTCGAGAAGATCGGCCTCGCGCTGAAGGAAGGCACGCTCGGAGACAAGAGCGCGCGGCGTGATCCGCGGCGGGTTCGACGCGAGCTCGACGACGCGTGGGGGCTCTCCGCCGAGGTCCGCGCGATGCTCGACCGCGCCTTCGGGCAGGACGCCGGAAAGACCTTCGCGACGCGCGACCGCTCGGGCGGCGCCCCCGGCATCCTTCGGGCCGAGGACTTCGCCGTCGAGTACACCGACGGCGCCACCGGGGCACCGAAGAGGACCTCGCTCGCGCAGGCGGCGCGCGAATGGTCGATACGCTGGACGCCGTCCCAGGCCGAGCGCCGGCCGGGCCTGTATCGAGCGGCCCAGCGCGCGCTGCATGCGCGCGAGCCCGTCGTGATCGCGTGGTTCGTCGACTTCAACGCCCTAGAGAACCGCTCGAACCCCCGCCGCGGCTCGTTCAACATGACGACGTTGAAGGAGTACGGCGCCGGCGATCAGGGCTGGCACATCACCGTCCTCGAGGACTACCAGGCGACGCTCGGTGACGGTCACGTGCTCCGCGCCGGGCGCACCCTCGATCCGGCGAAGCCCGAGCACGCCCGGCTCCTCGCGCGTGCGCTCGAGAAGGACACGCGGATCGATTTCCTCCGGATCAAGAACTCGTGGGGGAGCGCGCGCGACGATCGCGCGATGGTGCCCGATATGCCGGGGTACCACGACCTCGCGCTCGACTACCTCGAGGGGCCGATCGGTCTCTGCACCGAGAAGAATGGCTACACGACGTCGAGCTGCGGCCGGAAGATCCGCCCGCTCGGCTACGTGATGCTCCCGCCCGGGTACTGATGAAACCTCCAGGCAACCCTCCGGGCAGCCGGCGCGAAGGACGTGGCAGCGGACTTCACACCGCTCGATGCCGCGCTGCTCGACCGACGCACGCTCGGGTGCCGTCAATCACGTGACGGCACGGTGCAGCATCGCGTCGAGAGACGCAGAAGCGCGGGCGAGCGTCGGGTACGGGGCTTGCTGTCCCCGGCGGAGATGAACCGGTCCGTCGCCGTTCTCGTTCTGTCGCTCGTCGGCGCGTTCGCCTCCGGCTGCTCCGGTGACGCGGAGCCGACTCCGCGCCTCCGGGTCGGACCCGAGGGGTGCGCGGTCGGTGCGTTCGAACTTTCCTTCGTCGAGCCCGACGGAGCGAAGCGTCCGATCTCGACCGAGGACTTCGTCTGCACCGTGCGCATCGACGGCGCCTCCGACACCGCGAGCTGGGAAGTTCATCTGCCGGACCAGAGTTGGTTCGTTCCCACTGGCGTGACGCTCACCGTCGCTCGTGACGCTCCCGTGCCGACGACACTCACGGCCGTCGCCCTCGCCGCGCCCGGAGAGATCCGTTCCCGAGAGGCCGTCCTCGACCTCGTGTGGCTCAGGGACAGACTCCCCAGCGGAACTGTCAGCCTCAGGACGCTGTCGAGCGAGCGCTCGGACGCTGGCCTCGCGCTCGACGCGGCGTTCGACGTCACGTTCCGGGCGCCGAACGTCGACGACGTCCGGCTCGTCGGCGCGCTGTCGCTCCGCGCGCGCTGATGGGCCGCGAGTCACGCCGACAGGGCCGCGGCCGGTCGTGCACGCGTGAGCGTCCTGGTGGTGCCGGCGATGGCGGGCGGCTCAGGGGCCGATCATCAGGACGACGTAGTGGACGGCGCGCGGAGCAGGCTCGAGGTCTCCGAAGACCTCCGACGCTGGCTCGTCGCCTCGCGCGAGCAGCACGAGGACGCCCTCACGCGGCGCGCCCGTCATCGCGGCGTTCTCCGTCGCCATGCGACCGAAGTCGACGGGCGCCGACTCGCTCGTGTCGGACGCATGCGTCAGCGCGAGACGGCGGCTCGCGGTCCAACTGACGAGCGCCTGGTTGTGAGCGCGCGCGTCCTCGCGGAGGTAGTGGACGTCACGCCCCTCCGCGACGAGCGCGAGGCGGAGCGTCTTGGGACCGATGGCGAGGTCGACCCACGTGACGTCCGGCTCGGACGCGGGCACGCCGAAGAGCGCGAGCGCCCACGGCGGACCGCCTGCGCGCGGCACGTTCGCGAGGGCGTCGGCGACCTCGCGGAACGCGGCGGCTCCTGGAACGCGGACCGTCCTCGTCGGGGGCGATGAGGGAGCGGGAGGCACCTTCGACTCCTGCGGCTTGGGCGAGGGCGAACATGCCGCGACCGCGAGGATCGCGGCGTAGATCACGGCGCGCATCCAGGCGGAATAGCCGGCGGCGCTCCGGGGCGCAACGCCGGCCAGACCTGCCGCCTTGACAGTGACCACGCGAGCGGTTGCTCTTTCGTGGTGAGCGGCGCCGCCTACCTCGATCTGCTCTCGAAGCTGGACGGCGCGGGGGTGCGCTACGCCATCGCGGGCGGGTTCGCGGTCGTCCTCCACGGCGTTCCGCGGATGACGTTCGATCTCGATCTCGTCATCGATCTCGCCGACGACAACGTCGACCGACTCGTGGACGTCCTCACGGCCCTGGGCTATCGGCCGCGCCTGCCCATCGCTCTCGCGGAGCTGCGCGATCCGGCGAAGCGCGAGGACTGGGTGTCGAAGCGCAACGTCGTCGCCTTCTCGCTCCACCACCCGGTTCGGACGATGGAGGAGATCGACATCCTCCTCGTCTTGCCGATGTCGTGGGAGGAAATCGCCGCCTCGACGATCTCGCGGGAGCTCGCGGGCGTGAAGGTCGTCGTCGTGGGGCGAGCGGTGCTGCGCGCCATGAAGCTCGCGACGGGGCGAGAGAAGGACCGAGTCGACGCCGAGCTCCTCGAAGGTGACGACGATGCGTGAGCGCATCGACCTGGCCGTCCGTCCGACCGCGGATCAGGTACGTCGCTTCCGCTCACTCACGGCGAGCGAACGCTACGCATGGCTCGCGAGCATGCTCGAAACGATGCATTCGCTGGCGAGCGCGGACACCAAAGCCCAGTGGCGGAGAATGAAGCATGCGCAGTCCGGTGGCTTCCTGTCGGTCGCCAACACCTTTGCGACGGCGCTCGACCGTGCCGCCTTCGACGCCGCCCTCGGCTGCCTCACCGCGGACTGCAGCTACGACTCGGACCGTGGCACGACGCTCTCCGGCCCCGAGCGCATCATCGGCTCCTATCGCGACAACCACGCGTGGGCGAGCCGGACCATCGAGCGGGTGCGCTACCGTTCGCACGTCGAGGGAATCGCGCCAGGGACCGCGCGGATCGTGTTCGAGGATCTCCTCGAACACCGCGGGCTCTCCCACCGCTACCGCTGCGCACAGGACGTGAGCGTCGGCGGTTCGCGCCTCATCGAGCGCATCATCCATCGGGAGCTCGAAGGCGAACGTCCCGCGCTCGAAGCGTTCCTGGCGCGAGCCGGAATTCGCCGCGACACCTAGCTAGAGACGGGTCCGGCACCGAGCCGCCCGCTCGGCTACGTGATGCTCCCACCGGGTTACCGGCGAACCGTCAAGCCGTCACGTCTGCCATCACGATCGGCGGCGTGTGCTGCATGACGATGTCGGGGTTCGCAGGCGCGGTGTCCTTCGCCATCTCGAGCGCCTCGTGCATCGAGCGCGCGGTCTCCCAGCCCATCAGCTTCGGGATGTACTCGTTGTCGGCGCCGACGACGATCACGCGGCCGGTGTGCTGCCGCCCGGCCTCGCCCCAGTACCACATGAAGAACGGGTGGGCCGGGTGGTACGCGTGCCCCGTGCGGTACGCCTGGACGTAGGCGGGGTTCGCCGCGAACTTCGCCTCGTAGCGCTTGTGGAGCTCCATCGCGTCGCGCGTCTCCGGGAGGAGGTTGTGCACGAACTCGATGTACGGCGCGTGGTGGTCCTTGTCGAACTGATCGGTGCACGGATGCGTGACGATCATCGTGCCGCCCTTCTTGAGGAGCGGGACGCCCTTGTACATGTTGAACAGGTACCCGTTCACCATGACCTGGACGAGGAGCGGGTTCAGAAACGAGTTGACGTTGTACGGGCTGATGTACGGCACGCCCGTCACGAGGATGTCCGCCTGCCCCTTGATCGGGACGAGGTACTGCTCGTGGCAGCGCGCGAGCGTGTGCTCGTGCGCCTCCTCCGTCTCGCCCGCGAAGACGCCCGTGACGCCGTAAGGGGAGGGGACCTTCTGGAAGACCGCCTGCCGCGCCGCCTGCGGCACCTTCGACAGGGTCATCGTGAGCGCCTTCAGCGCCGTTCGCTCCAACCCGGAGAGGTCGTCCTCGTTCTTGGCGAGGAACTCGAGCGGCTTGTCGAACATGCGGTTGTTGATCGTCGTCTCGATGGTGAAGACGTTCAGCTTCTTGTTCGTGAGACGACCCATGCGCGCGACGCTCGTCGCGAGCGCGGACTTTCCCGGGTCCATGTACGACCAGCAGTCGCGCATCACCTTCGGGTTGTGGTGCGCCTTCAGGCTCTTGTACCCGCAGAGGCCGACCGCGACGCTCTTGTGACCGCCGTCCATCGGGACGAGGTTCAGGTTCACGTAGACGAGCAAGTCGCTCTCGACCGCCTGGCGATTGAGCTCGACGACCTCGCCCTGCTCGGTCGTGCCGATCTCCACCATGTTCGCCGCGTCCTCGGCGTCGTGGTTGTAGAGACGATGCGGGTAGTAGGCGTCGAAGATCTTGTCGCCGACGATCCAGCGGATCTCCTCGCCCGTCATGCGACGGTGGAAGCTCGTCGCGATGATCATGCGGACGTCTTCGACGCCGTGGTCCGCGAGCATCTGGAGCACGACCGTGAGCACGCGCTCGCGCACGTCCGGCCGCTTCATCGGCGGGAGCGGGAGCGAGATGTCGTCGATCGCGATGACGACCTTCATCCCGGGCCGGAGCTTCGCGTGGAGGGGCTCCGAGCCGTAGGGGTGGTTGATAGCAAAGCGGATCGCGGCCTCGACGTCCTTCAGCGGGGCGAGCGGAGCGCGCGGATAGATGACCCGCGTGCCGGGCGGCATGTCGACTTCGACGAGGCGGTCTCCGCTGAAGATCGTGCGGGGAGCGCTCTTCCGATCGAGGGTGACGACGAGAGGGTGGGACATCGTGGGCCGGGCTCTACCACGGCGCCGGCCTCCCGCAAAACCGTGGCCTTGCACCGGATGTGGGCTGCCGGGGGCGAGGTCGGGGACCAGGCGAAAACGCACCTACTCATTTCGCACGTCTCAAAAGAATCTCACCAGTCGTTTTGCAGACCCGAGGCATCCTTGGAGTCCGGTCGCTCGCGCGATCAGGTCCCCGGAGGAAGCCCAATGCGCACGAGTCCCCGCCGAAATGCCTCGCTCTTCGTGTCTCTCGTCGCGGCCGGCGCCCTCGCCGTGGGCTGCGGCTCCGCGAAGGACAGCCAGTTCGGCGACGGCAGCGGAGCCGGTGAGGGGCAGCTCGCGAGCGGGGAGGGCTTCGCGGGAGGAAGCGGCGCGCAGCCCGTCAGCGGCGCGTCCGGCGGCCCGGGCGGCGCCGGCGCCGTGGGAAACGTGGACCCGAATTCGGCCTGCGCGAGCTCGAACGCGGGCGCCGCGCTCGAGCCCGTGAGCCTCGTCTTCATGATCGATCGCTCCGGCAGCATGGTGGAGGTCGACGACGACGACGTGAGCGCGCTCCGCTGGAACCCGGTCGTGAGCGGCCTCACGTCGTTCTTCGGCGACGCTGCCTCGGCGAACGTCTCCGCCTCGCTCGCGTTCTTCCCGAAGAACGAGATCACCGTCTCGAACCGTTCGTGCCAGCGCAACCGCGACTGCCGGAGCGGCGAGAGCTGCTCGAACAACGTCTGCATCGACGTGGAGATGGCGTGCGACGCGAGCGCGTACGCGCAGCAGGTCGTCCCGATGACACAGCTCCCGAGCGCCACCCCGTTCGCCAGTGCCTTCACCGCGACGCGACCGAGCGGCGGGACGCCCACCGCGCCGGCGCTCAGCGGCGCCATCGCGGCCGCGAAGGCGGTCAAGGACGCGGGCAAGAACGTCGCCGTCGTCCTCGCCACGGACGGCCAGCCGAACAACTGCAGCTCGTCGGTCTCGGCCGTCGAGGCCGCGGCCGCCGCCGGGCTCGCCGACGGCATCCGCACGTACGTGATCGGCGTCGGCCCGAGCACCGGCAACCTGAACTCCTTCGCGTCGAACGGCGGCACGACGTCCGCCATCATGATCCCGACGAACGACGCGGCGCAGGTGAGCGCGGATCTCATCAAGGCCGTCAACCAGATCGCCAACTCGCTCCTCGGCTGCACCTACGGTCTGCCCGCGCCGCCGAGCGGGCAGACGCTCGACGTCAACGCCGTGAACGTGAACTTCACGCCGGCGGGCGCTGCCTCGAAGACCCTCCCGTACAGCGCGGACTGCGCGAACGCGGACGGCTGGCACTACGACGACGCGAAGGCGCCCACGCAGGTCGTCCTCTGCGGCGGCAGCTGCGCGGCGGCGCAGGCCGCCGTCGGCGCGAAGCTCGACATCATCTTCGGCTGCGCGACCGCCGTCCCGTCCGGCGGCGTCGACCCGAGCGGCAACGTCCGCTGAGCGGGGCTCAGTTCGGCTTGTCGAGCGACAGGACCGGCCAGCCGTACGTCCGCGCGAGGCGGGCGAGCTTCCCGTCGGGATTCACGGCGGCGGGGTGCCCGACCACGCTGAGCATCGGCACGTCCGAGTAGCTGTCCGAGTACGCGAAGCAATCGTCGAGGTCGTGACCGCGCTCGCGGGCGTGGTCGCGGATGAGGCGCGCCTTCTCCGGGCCGGCGACGACGGGGCGGAGGAGGCGGCCCGTCGCGAAGCCGTCCTTGATCTCGAGCTTGTTCGCGATCACGTGCGTCGCGCCCAGGTGGTCGGCGAGGCGGTGCATCAGGAAGTCGAGCGCGCCCGAGATGAGGACGACGTCGTGGCCCTGGTCGCGGCAGCGCGTCACGAGATCCCGCGCCGAGGGGAAGAGGGCGCGCTTCAGGACCTGCTCGAACGCGTCGTCCGCGAGGAGGTGGAGGCGGTCCTTGGAGATCCCCTCGTAGGCGCTGAACAGCATCTCGTTGAAGATGCGTCGGTCCTGCATCTCGGCGACCACGAGCTGCGGCGCCCGGAGCGCCGCGCGGGCCACCTTCTGGAGGCTGCGAAACGGGGTCCGCTGGTGCAGCAGGTACCAGAGCGTCGGGTGGACGAGGTTCGTCCGGACGAGCGTTCCGTCGACGTCGAAATAGCTGGCTGCCACGGCGGGCGTCTTCTTGCGCGGGGGCCGGCCTGTGTCAAGCGGACGGAGGGCTTTACGACAGGCCGGAGCGATGCGAGAGAAGCGCGCGATGTCGCTGCGCTGCCTTCCTTCGCTCTCCCTCGTCCTCCTCCTCGCGGCGGGCTGCGCGGCCACCAGGCCGTCGTCGGACGGAGCCGCGAATGGGAGCGACGTCGACCCCGCGTCGCAGGACGGCGCCTCGGTCGCGCATCGCGATCCACGCACCGGCGCGCCGTCGTTCGTGTGGTGGGACGGGAAGCCGTCGGCCCGCCACGCGAGCCTCGACGTCGCCGCCGCGGAGATGACCCCTCGGCTCGCGAAGGCCTTCGGCGTCCCGCGCGGGCTCGCGTCGTCGCTCCACCTCGCCGCGATCCAGGACGGCGCCCTCGGGCCGATCGTCCTCCGCTACCAGCAGCGCGTGGGCGGGCTCGAGGTCTTCCGCGGCGCCGCGAACGTGGTCCTGTCGCGCGACCTCGCGCCCGTCGCGGCGACGGGCTCGCTCGCGACGACGCTCGATGGCTCCGACACCCCGTTCGCCGTCGCCGCCGAGGCGGCCACCGCCGTCGCCGTCACGCGCACGAGCGGGGGGGCGCTCGCGGGCGTCTCGCTCTCGAGCCGCGGCGAGCGCGACGAGTACACGCTCTTCGGCGCGCGCGGCCTCGCCGCCCCGACGCGCGCGAAGCGGGTGCTCTATCCGCGCGGGCGCGGCGCGGGCGCCGAGCTCGTCCCCGCGTGGTACGTCGAGGTGCAGGTCGCGAACGGCCCGGCGCACAGCGTCGTCGTCTCCGGCACGGACGGCCGCGTCCTCTTCGAGAACGATCTCGTCCGCCACGCCGCCTACGCCTACCGCGTGTGGGCCGACCCCGAGACGAAGGTGCCGCTCGACGGGCCGCAGGGCAACGCGTTCGCTCCGCACCCGACGTCGAGGCCCGATCGGACGAAGCTCGCGTGGGTGCCGAGCCAGCTCGTCACGATGGAGAGCCTCCCGTTCTCGAAGGCGGCGGAGGATCCGTGGCTCCCCGCCGATGCCACGGTCACGACCGGCAACAACGTCGACGCCTACGCCGACATCGGCGGCGGCAACGGCTTCTCCGGCGAGCCGGACGTGCGCGCGACCCTCACGGGGCCCCTCGCGTTCGACCACTCGTACGACACGGCCGCGTCGCCTTCTGCGTCGCTTGCCTCGAAGCAGGCGTCGGTCACGCACCTCTTCTACGTCCTCAACTTCCTCCACGACTGGTTCTACGACGCCGGCTTCGACGAGAAGAACGGCAACCACCAGTCGGACAACAAGGGCCGCGGCGGGCTCTCGGGCGACCCGCTCGTCGCCGAGGCGCAGGACTTCAGCGGGCGCAACAACGCGAACGCGCTCGTCCCGGCCGACGGCTTCTCGCCGCGCATCCAGATGTTCGTCTTCTCGGGGGCGAGCAGCGCGAGCATCGAGGTCACGGCGCCCTCGAACATCGCCGGCGCGAAGCCGGTCGGGATCGCGCCGGGCTTCGGCGACGACGTCTTCGATCTCTCGGGTGACGTGGTCGTCGCTCAGGACGGCCAGGGCGCCGATCTCGCCGACGCGTGCGAGCCGCTCGAGGTCGCCGTCACGGGCAAGATCGTGCTCGCGCACCGCGGACTGTGCTCGTTCGCGCAGAAGGCGCAGAACGCGGAGGCCGCGGGCGCCGCGGCGCTCGTCATCGCGAACGTGGCGTCGTCGACGTCTCCGACGACGCCGCCCTACATGGGCGGGACCGCGAACGGGATCACCATCCCCGTCCTCTCCCTGGCGCTCGCCGACGGCGCAGCGCTCGAGGCGGCGGCCGCGAGCGGCGGCGCCACGATCACGATGAAGCGCTCGCTCGGCGCCGACCTCGATGGCGCGCTGGACACGTCGATCGTGTCGCACGAGTGGGGGCACGTCCTCTCGAGCCGCCTCGTCGGGAACGGAAATGGCCTCACGACGAACCAGGCCGGCGGGCTCGGCGAGGGATGGGGCGACTTCGTCTCGCTCCTCGTCATGGCGCGGCCGACGACGGGCGGTGGCGGTACCGTGCAGGGCCCAGACGCCCTCTCTGGTGTCTACGCGAACGGCGCCTACGCGACGAGCGGCAGCGGCGACGACATCTATTTCGGCATTCGCCGCGTCCCCTACTCCGTGGACCAGACGAAGAGCCCGCTCACGCTCAAGCACATCCAGAACGGCGTCCCCCTGCCCGAGACGGCCGCCGTCAGCTTCGGCGAGGACGGCAGCTTCAACGCCCAGGTGCACAGCGCCGGTGAGGTGTGGGCCACGATGCTCTGGGAGTGCTTCGTCGCGCTCGTGCGCGACGGTCGCTACACCTTCGACGAGGCGCAGACGCGCATGCGGCGGTACCTCGTCGCGTCGCTCGCCGCGACGCCGGTGGATCCGACGTTCCTCGAGGCTCGGGACGCGGTCCTCGCGGTCGCCCTCGCGACCGACGCCAGGGACTTCCAGACGTTCTTCGACGCGTTCGCGCGTCGCGGTGCAGGGGCGGGCGCGAAGGGTCCTCCGAAGGACAGCGCGAGCAACGTCGGCGTCGTCGAGAGCTTCACGTCGGGGGCCGCCCTCGAGGTCGTCTCCGCGACGCTCACCGACGACATCCTCACCTGCGATCGCGATGGCATCCTCGACGACGGCGAGGTCGGGAGCCTCACCGTCACGGTGAAGAACGTCGGCGCGCGGAAGCTCGAGGGCGCGACTGTGGAGCTGACGCCGAAGACGGAGGGCATCTCGCTGAAGGAGGAGACCCTCGCGAAGGTGCCGGCGCTCGCGCCCTTCGAGAGCACGAAGCTCGTCATGCGGACGAGCGTCCACGGGGCGGCGCCGACGGTTCCCTCGGACTTCACGGCGACGATCGGCGACCCCTCGCTGCCCGAGCCCGTGAAGGTCGTCGTCCGCGCGCGCTACGACACGGACGAGACGCCGGACGCGTCGACGACGGACGACGTCGAGACGAAGGCGACGTCGTGGAAGCCGAAGAGCAGGGGTGAGTTCGGGCCGTCCTCCTGGGACCGCGCGACCGAGGCCGGCAACACGTTCTGGACGGTGCCCGACGGCATCGAGCCGACGGACATGCGTCTCACTTCGGCGCCGTTCACGATCGAGGGCTCGAGCTTCACGCTCTCGTTCCGCCACAAGTGGTCCTTCCGGATCTCGCGCCGTCGCAACGCGGCGATCGACGGCGGCGTCGTCGAGGTCAGCACCGACGGTGGCACGACGTGGACCGACGCCGAGAAGCTCGGCAAGGTCGACTACACGGGGCGGCTCGACTCGGGCGGTCGGGGAGACAACCCGCTCAAGGGGCAGAACGCGTACGGCGCCGAGAGCCCCGGCTACCCGAAGGAGTGGGTCACGTCGAAGATGACGCTGACGCTCCCGGCGCCGCCCGAGACGGTGATGGTGCGCTTCCGCATCGGTACCGGCAGCGGCTTCACCGGCGCGGACGGGTGGTTCGTCGATGACATCGCGCTCGAAGGCGCGACGTCGAAGCCCTTCTTCGGCTTCACGCCCCACGCCGACGCCTGCGACCCGGACGGGCCGACGGCGGACGCCGGCGTGCCGCAGACGGTGGACGCGCGCGCGCTCGTGACCCTCGCGGGGGCTGCGTCGCACCCCACGGAGGCAGAGCTGTCGTACGTCTGGCGTCAGGTCGCCGGCCCCGAGGTCGTCCTCCGCGGCGCAGACACGCTCGCGCCGACCTTCGACGCGCCTGACGTCACGGAGCCGACCGTGGTCGGCCTCCAGCTCCGCGCGAACGACGGGAAGCTGGTGAGCCCCGCCTCGCGCGTGGACGTCACCGTGATGCCCGGCGGCGCGGCGGGCACGTCGGCGAGCTGCGGGTGCCGCGTCGTCGGCACCGCGAGCGGCGGGACGCTCGGTCTCGGCCTCGGCGCGCTCGCCGTCCTCGCGGCGATGGTCCGTCGTCGCCGGCCAGCGTGAGGCGCTACTGGTTCTCGTAGGCGCCGACGTCGGCGCGCGGCGGTGAGCCCGCCGCGCCCGCGGGGCGCGGGCATCCCTGCAAATCGTCTCCCGGGATCGGCGTGCCGCTCGGCACGGCGTCGATCGCGGGGGAGCCCGCGCGGAGGCGGAGATCGCCGTTCGCCGGGTCGACGAGGAGCGGATCGCCGCTCGCGAACGCGCCAGCGTTCGGCGGCGTCCCGGCCGGGGTCGTGACCTCCCACGCGAACGAGTGGTGGACCTCGTAGGGCGAGCCCGAGATCGCCTTCGTGCCCTTCACGAACAGGTTCCCGCTCGTCTTCGAGATGCGGCCCACGTCGAAGAGGTCGATCGCCGTCTCGAAGTCGTAGAACGTGTTGTGCTCGATGCGCGCGTCGATGACGCCGACGAGCCCGGCCTCGTTGAGGAGGATCGGCCTCGCGACGCCGCGGAACGTGTTGTTCCTCACCGTGAGCGCGACCTGGTGGGTCAGCGTGTCGTAGCGCGTTCGGCCCTCGACGCCGAGCGGGCGGTCCTCGAAGACGTTCGCCTCGACGACGAGGTTCACCTGCGCGGAGATGTACGCCTCGATCGAGCTTCCCGAGACGCCCGGCTCGCTCTGCCCCCCGCCGGGCGCGCCGACGAAGCGGTTCTGGCGGACGACGTAGCTCCCCGTCTCCGGCGCGTAGACCGTGCCCGCGGGGGTGACGGTGAAGCCCTCGACCGTGCCGGCGCCGCCCTTGAAGGCGACCCAGCCGACGAGCTTCGCGCCCGCACAGCCGCGGAGCGTGACGTACGGCGGGATGCGGTAGCCGGACGGGATCGAGAGACCGCGGACCTGGACGACGTCGTTCGCCTTCGCCGTCGCGAGGGCCTCCTGGAAGGTCTTCTCGGAGGGGACCTCGAGCACGTCGTCGGCGGTGGGGTCGAGGCAGTCGAGGACGGCGGGCCGGCACGCCGAGGACGGCGCGGCGTCCCCGCCCGTGACCGGCGGCGGCGCGCTGCCGTCGGGAGGCGGCGTGTCGTCGGACCGAGGATTCCCGCCGCCGTCACCGTCGAGGACGGCGTTCGGATCGTTCGGATCGCCGGCGGGATTCCCGCTGCGGAGCTCACCACACGCGACGAAGGCGCCGAGCGCGATCACGCCGGGGAGCACGCTCTTGGCCGAGGAGAGCCGGTGGCGCATGACGGACGTGAGGCGTAGCACGCTCCGTCCTACGCGCACGCCATGCGCGATCTCCCCTCGTCTACCCCCGCCCGAGGAGCGCCGCGAGCTTGGCGACGGCGGCGGGGACGTCGGGGCGCACGTGGAGGAGATCCTTCATCGGGTCGCCGTGCTTCGCGAGGCGGTGCGGAACGGTGCGGAGGGTGAAAGCCCTCGGATCGAGCGCGGGCTCCACCTCGTCCCACGCGAGCGGCGTCGAGACGGTCGCACCCGGGACCGCGCGCACGGAGTAGGGCGCGACGATCGCGCGGGTCGCCCCCGTCTGCCCGGTGTCGACGTAGACCTTCGCGCCGCGACGACCGACGACGCGTTCCATCGTGGCGAGATCGGGGTGGCGCTCGACGAGCACGCGCCCGAGGAGCTCCGCGAGCGCGCGCGCCGTGCCCCACGACTGACCCGGGCCGAGCGGGCAGAGCACGTGGAGCCCGGTCTGCCCCGACGTCTTCGCGAAGCCGGGGAGCCCGGCAGCGTCGAGCACGCCCTTCAACGTCTGCGCGAGGGTCACGGCGTGACGGAGCTCCGACTGCTTCACGTCGAAGTCGATCGTGAAGAAGTCCGCCTGCGCGAGGTCGGGCGCGCGGCAAGCGAGGATGTGGATCGGGATGTTGCCGAGGTTCGAGACGTAGAGGAGCGTCGTCGGATCGTCGACGAAGAACCCGCGCCGCATCGCCCCCTCGTCCTCGGCGCGGAAGGTGAGCGTCCGCACCCAGGGCGGCATGCCGGGCGGCACGTTCCACTGGAAGAAGCTCTTCCCCTCGATGCCGTCGGGGTAGCGCACGAGGATGATCGGGCGCGCGTGGAGGTAGCGGAGGATCACGTCCGCGACCGCGGCGTAGTAGTCGCAGAGGTCGCCCTTCGTGAGGCGCGCGTCCGGGAAGAAGATCTTGCTCCGGTTCGTCACGTCGACGCGACGGAGCGCCGCGCGGGCGTCGTCGGCGCCGTGATCGATCGCCACGCGCGGGCGGATCGACGTGCCGGTCGGATGGCGTGTCCAGCCTTCGCCGTACCGAGCGCCGCGAGGCTTCGCGACCACGCCGCCGATCCCGAGCGCCGCGCACGCCCCGCGCACCGTGTCGAGGTCACCCGCCAGCGCCGGCGCCGCGCGCACGACCGCGGCTGCCGGCAAGAGCCTCTCGACGAGCTCGCGGCGTGCCTCGAACGCCACGTCGCGCAGGTCGACGTCGCCGAGCGCCAGCACGTCCTCGACGACGAGGACGACGGGAACGGCGTGGACGACGTGCCGATCGCCGCGCCGCACCTTCGTCGCCCGCTCGGCGAGCCGCGTGAAGCTCGGCCTGCCCGACGGGTCGAACGCCACGAGCGTCGCGTCGAGCGCGAGCCGCGCGGGGGCGAGTGAGCGCAGCGCGCGGACCACGTCGGGGTAGAACGCCTCGATCGGTCGGACCGTGCCCTGCGCATCCTCGAGGTGGAGCGCGACCACGTCGTCGTCCTTCGTCGCGAGCACGCGGAGACCGTCCAGCTCGGCGTCGTAACGCACGCCGTCGGGGGGCACAGCGGTCGGTTTCTGGGCCGTCGCCAGGACGCGCGCGGTCGGTCGGAAGAGCTCCGCGAGGTTCGCCCTCCGCGTCGCCCGCTTCGCACGCGCGGCCTTCGCGACGAGCTCGTCACCGATGCGGCCTCTTCGCGCGAGCTCCTCCACCGTGAGGCCCGAGAGGACGGAGCGAGGGAGCTCGGCGAGGACGTCGCGCGCCGTGCTCGCGTGCTCGTCGGCCTTCTTGAAGAGCAGCCACTCGTCGCCCTTCGCGCTCTTCTTCAGCTTCACGAGGGCGAAGGCGCCGCGCAATTTGAAGCCGTGCACGCGGACGTGGAGCTTGTCGTTCGCGAGCTCCTCCTCCGCGGGGCCCTCGAGGTACTCCACGAAGCCCCGGTCCCAGACGATCATCGGGCCCGCGCCGTACTGACCGGCCGGGATGACGTCCTCGAACTCGAGGTACTCGAACGGATGGTCCTCCGTCTTCATCGCGAGGTGCTTCGCGTCGGGATCGAGCGACGGGCCGCGGGGGACCGCGAAGCTCGCGAGCACGCCGCCCACCTCGAGCCGGAGGTCGTAGTGGCGTCGGGTCGCGTCGTGGAGGTGGACGACGAAGGCGCCCGCGAGCGTCGCCGTGGCGTGGGCGCCGTCGTCGCCGAACGGCTCGTTCGTCGCGCCCTCGTTCCGCTTCCGGCGATACTCGTCGAGCTTCGGCATGGAGGCCGCGGCGGACGGGCTCAGCCGTAGCGCCGCTCGGGCATCGTAGGCGATGCGTCATGATTCGGAGCGTTCTGGCGCTTCATGAAGTGTGGTTCCGACCTCACGCTTGCGGCGCCACGTTCACGCCTGGGTGCGAAAGCGCCTGCGCATCGCGCAGCGCAGCGTGGCTGATCCCCGCCGAAACTCGACGACGCACGGGGACGCGGCGAGGGGCATGTCGCTTGCTGGTCTCCTCCTCGTCATGAACGCCGTCGTCAAGAAGGAAGCCGCGCCGCGTCACGTTCCCTTCATCGTGGGACGCGATCTCAGCATCTCCGCCGCGCGTGCTCGTGTCGCAAACGACGCCCGGCGTCCCTCCGAGAAGCGCCTCGAGGCACCGGTCGTCGTCCAGCGCGAACCGTCGGAAGGCGACGAGTACGCCGACGTTCCCTGCACGGACTGACCGTCACTTCGCGAGGCGCGACGTGAGGCGTGCGACGAGGGTCTCGAGCGTCGCGTCGTAGCCCTTCGTCGGATCGGTCGGGCAGATCGATCCGATGACGCCGCGGTCGCCGAGCTCCTTCGCGACGCGCAGAGGACGCAAGCTCGGGTAGGCCTTGGCCCGGATCTGCTGGCCGACCGCCGCGCCGCAGAGGGGCGGGTTCTCGTCACGCGCGCAGTCGCACGAGGGATCGGCCGCCGAGCACTGCCTCGCGACCGGGAGCGTGAACGTGCAGGCGTACTGGAGATCCGATCCGCGGGTCTCCCACTCGCGCCCGTGGACCGGGTCCGGGCCATTGTCGCCGCGCGTGGCGCTCGGCGCGGGGAGGCCGGCGCGCGGCGCCGTGGACGGGATCATGTGCGGATCGATCCCCGTGTCGTCGTAGGCGCCCGGGTCCGCGCCCAGGATCTTCGTCCAGTCGGGCGTCGCCGTCGCGAGGGCAGGCACGACGCCGCCAAGCACGCCGAAGACGACGAGCTCACGCGAACGAGGGCCGCGCGGTAGATCGCAGAGCTCGTCCCCGGGCGCCGCAGGGAGCTTCGCGGCGAAGAGCGGGTTCGTGCACTTCGGCGCGCCCGTGTAAGGCTCGATCACGCGCCGCCCGGAGACCGTCGTCTCGACGTGCTCCGTCGCGCGATCGGGCACGCGTGCGCTCGAGAAGCCGGTCACGTAGCGCGAGAGCGGATATTGCGGGTCGACGCCGAAGCGCTCCTTCATGCGATGAAAGCGGACGTTGAGCTCGTCCTCCGTCGGCCCGTAGTAGCCGCCGTTCTTCTGGCACTCGGGATCGCTCTTGATCGCCTGACACTCGGCCGTCGACGCCTCGCACGTGGCCGCGAAGCCGCACGAGGTGCACGCCGCGGAGCCGGGTGCCGTCTTGCACGCGCTGGTCGCGCGCGGCGCCGTCGTGCTCTTGCCGTCGGGCCGGAAGACGGTCGAGCCCGGGAACTGCTGCGACGCGAAGGCCCAGCCCTGGCCGCCGATCGAGAGCGGGTCGACGTTCGAGTCGTCCTCGTCGGTGAGGAGCAGCACGATCACGAGCGAGTCCGGGCGGAGGAAGGCGGCGCGCTCGGCGAGGAGCTGGACGTCGACCGCCTTGCCCATCGTCGCCTGATTGTTGCCGTCGACCTGGACGCTCTCCCACGGATCGGGCTGCACGAGGAAGCGGTACGCGCTCTCGAGCTGGGCCTCGAGCCCGCACCCGTTCTCGCCGACGCCGCGGACGAGGGCCTCGGCGTCCTTGGCGAACGCGGCGAGGTCACCCGTCGCGCCCGCGCCGCCGCCGTACGCGAGGAAGCCCTGCGACGCGCTGGGGATCGCGACGCCGTCCGGGCCGGTCTTCCGCAGGCGCGCGCGGCCGTTCTGCGCGTCGCCGCTCGAGCACGTGTCGCCGCCCATGCTCCCGAGCGAGCTCGAGATGACGCCGAGGTGCACGTCGTTCGTCGCTTCGACGCCGCGAACGAGCGTGCCGATCGAGCCCGCGAGCGCCGCGCTCTTGTCCCCCATCGACGCCGAGTTGTCGACGACGAGGAGGATGTCGACCTTCGACGCGGGGACGAGCGGGACGTCCTCGGGGATCTCGGCATCGGGGGTCGTCCCGCCGTCCGCCCCGGGCGTGCCCTCGTCCGCGATCGCGTCCGTGGTCTTCCCGCAGCTCGCGGTGGCGGCGGAGGCGCCGAGGGTGAGGAGCGTGAGGAGGGCGAGGGAGGAAGAGGCGAGGCGCATCGGGGCTCCGGGGGAGAAAGGGACGAAGAGGGCCGTTGGACCCGCCCGCCCATGGCCGCATTCACATCGATCCGTCACCGGGGGCGGCGCGCTCCGCGACGAAAACCACGTGCGAGCCCGTCCTGAGCGTCTCCACGATGCGGTCGGACGCCCGCAGGCTTCGCTCTGCAACGCTCACATCCTCGCGAGATCGCCCGCGATCATGGATGTAGGCGAACCGCTTCGCGGCCTCGAAGCGGTCGCGGTACGGGCGGTAGCGATCCTCGCCTGCGTTCGTCGGCACGACGACGATCCGCTCCTTCCAGAGGAGGGTGAGGCGGTACGAGGCCCAGTAGTCGGCGGTCGCCACCTCGATCCCGCGCGCGGCGAGGAGCTCCTCGAGCGCGAGGTCGTCCCGGAGCTCCGGCGCCTGCTCCGGAACGAGGCCGCGCACGAACGTCCCGTAGCCGACCCACCCGCCGATCGCCGTCGCGAGGAGGTGCGGCGCGAAGACGAGCGCGAACCGGCGCCCGCCGAAGAGCCTGTACGCCGGGAGGGCCGCGAAGGGCGTGAGGAGGGCGAGCGCTGCGAGGTAGCGCATCGAGAAGTGGTCCATCACCATGACGGAGACGAGGAACGCTCCGACGGCGAGCGGGTAGACGAGCCCGGAGACGAGCCCGAGGCGCGCGTCCGGCCATGCGAGCCTCCGCCTTGGAGCGAACGCCGACGCGAGCGCGACGACGACGACGACGGCGAGCGAGGCCGCGCCCGCGATCTGCACCACCCGCACGGCGAGCGGCGCGTCCCACGGGCCGTAGTCCATCACGTTGCGTGCATGATACACTTTTAGCCCGATCGCCCACGGTAGGCACTCGCGGACGAGGAGATCCCAGTGGTGCGCGAGCATCGAGGTCGTGAGCCCCATCGGGCCCGACTTCGCGCCGCGCGCGCTCCGGAGGAGCACGAAGGGGAGGAGGCCGAGCAGCGCGCCGGCCCCGAACGACAGGACACGCGCGAGACGCAGGCGCATCGTCTCGCCGTCCCACGCGACGAGGAGGGCGAAGAGCGCGCTGAGCGGGACGAGGAGCATCGGGTACGGATCGGCGCTCACCGCGAGCGTCGCGAGCGCGCCGCCGAGGGTCAGCCAGTGCCTCTCCCTCGCGCCTCGGTCGATCGCCCAGAACGCGGCGACCGCGAGCGTGAGCGACGCCTGCCGCGGCGGATAGAGCGCATAGGAGTGGAGGCAGCTCGTCGTCACCACCATCGGCATCGTGAGGAGGAGGGCCGCGGAGTCCGTCACGCGCCGTCGCAGGGTCGCGAAGACGAGGAGCGTGGCGATCACCTGCAGCGTCAACGACGAGAGCATGAGCGCGAGCGGAGACGCGCCGAGGACGGTGAAGAAGACGGCGGCGACGACCGAGTCCGCGGACGTCTGGTACCCGCTACCCCAGAGGAAGGGAGACCACTCCCCCCGGAGCAGGTGCATCGCCTGGAGACCCACCACCGCCGCGTCCGAGTTCGTGGACCGCGCGTTCAGGAGCGCCGGCAGTCGGAACGCGTAGGAGGCCCCGACGAGGGCGCCGAGCGCCGCGAAGGCGGCGAAGCGGGGGCGACGGGCGTTCATGGGCCGAAAACCGAGGGGAAGGCGAGACGGGGAAGCGACGGCGGGGGAGGGGCGTAGAACCTAGTAAGCCTGGAGCTTCGCGTCACGGCGCCGGTGATACGCTCTCTCCAGACCGAGCATGGACCCCACGTTTCGCTCCGCCGACATGGATGTGCCCCGGCCGGGGCAGGTCATCGCGGGAAAGTACCGTGTGGACGGGGTCATCGGGAGCGGCGGCATGGGCGTCGTCCTCGGCGCCACCGACACGTCCCTCGGACGCGCCGTCGCGATCAAGTTCCTCTCGCCCCACAAGGCGCGCCGGGAGGGGGCGGTCCCGCGCTTCCTCCGCGAGGCGCGCGCGGCCGCCGCGATCCAGAGCGAGCACGTCGTCCGCGTCTTCGAGGTCGGGACGGCGCCGAACGGGGCGCCGTACATCGTCATGGAGCAGCTGCGCGGGAGCGATCTCTCGCACGAGCTCCAGCTCCGCGGCCCGCTTCCGATCCCGCTCGCCGTCGACCACCTCCTCCAGGCCTGCGAGGCGCTCGGCGAAGCGCACGGACGCGGGATCGTCCATCGCGATCTCAAGCCCCAGAACTTGATGGTCGCGCAGCGGCCCGACGGGTCGCCGTGCGTGAAGATCCTCGACTTCGGCATCTCGAAGGCGATCGAGGAGGGCGCGCCGAACCTCACGTCGACCGATCAGGTGATGGGGACGCCGCTCTACATGTCCCCGGAGCAGGTCCGGAGCCTGAAGAACGTCGATCACCGGTCCGACGTCTGGGCGCTCGGGTCGATCCTCTTCGAGCTCGTCACGGGGCGTCCCATCTTCGAGGCCCCGAGCGCGAGCGCGCTCTGCGCGATGATCGCGATGGATCCGCCGATCCCGCTCCGGGCGCGCCTCCCGAGCGCTCCCCCGGGCCTCGAGGCCGTGATCCTGCGCTGCCTCCACAAGGATCCGGCAGGTCGCTTCCAGGACGTCGCGCAGCTCGCGGAGGCGCTCGCGCCCTTCGGTACCGAGCGCGGTCGCGCCTCGGCCACGCGCGTCTCGCGCGTCGTGCGCTCGAGCGGGAGCTCCGGCGGCGGCCTCGGAGGGTCGGGCGGCGTGCCGGCGCTCACGCCGGGAGGCCAGGGGATCGCCCATCTCGGCGCGCCCGGTGAGCCAGGCTCGAGTCCGACCGTCGACGCCGTCGGACGGGTGTCGAACGCTCCCCATCAGCTCCTCGGAGCGCCGGGGCCGGCCTGGTCGCGCCCGCCGCCCGGCGCTCACCCGGGGTACGGACCGACGCCGATCGCGCCGAACGGATCGATGAGGCCAGCTGCCGTCGCCGGCTCGGCCATGCCGCCGCCCGCGATGCACCGGCCGGGGCACCATCCGAACGGCACCCAGTCGACCTGGCAGCACACGAACACGGGGCACCTCACCCAGACGGGCGAGAAGCGAGGGATGAGCGCGGCGCTCGTCGCGATGCTCGGCGTCCTCACGGGCGTCGTGCTCCTCCTCGTCATCGTCGGCGGCGTCTGGGCGTACGTGAACGCGAAGCAGGATCAGGCCGGCGTCCAGGCCGATGCCGGCGTCGCCCCCGCGGCGCAGCTCCCCGTGGACGCCGGTGCGGCCGCGACGCTCGCCGTGGCGGACTCTGGCGCGCTCAAGGCGACGACGGCGAGCACGGGCGGCGCCAAGCCGGGCATCGTCGTGCCCGCGGGGCCCGCCGCGAAGAAGGACGCCGGGGCGCCGTCGACACCGCCTCCCGCCGCCGTCGATGCAGGCGCGCCGAGCGGGGGGCCGAAGCCGCCGCCGCGTGGGCTGACGCCGGCCGAGGAGCTCGAGGCCAAGCGCCGGAACGCTCAGGCCAAGTGCGACCACTTGAGCTTCCAGCTCGCGCAGAACAAGGCGCCGGACAACAACGCCGCGAAGAGCATCAAGCTCCAGACGTGCTGGCAGGATCCCGAACGGCCGATGTGCGAGCGCACGATGTGCATCCGCGCGTGCCAGATCCTGAACGACAAGATGTGCATCGACATGATGGAGCGACACAACCGGACCTCGCCTCCTCCCATCTGACGGGCCAATCCCCGCGCCGCGACTCTGGGGCCCGTTCGATTTCGTGATCGCCAGGGGTGGGGGCTGCCAAGAAGGGGAATGGGTCTTCGCTTCGTCTCGGTCGGTGTCCTTGCGGGGCTGCTCGTCGGCGGCTGCGCGGGCGAGGATGTGCCGCTCGGGCCCTCGCGCGCGGCGCTCGGCGCGGCGGAGTGCGCGATGGCGCCGGGGGAGGACGTCTGCGGGCGCGCGTTTCGCGTCGGGCCGCAGGAGCGGGCGCCGTTCGTGGCGCTGGCGGGACGGCTGACGGCCTTCGCCGGGGAGGCGCGCGAGCGCGCCGAGCGGGTGCGTGACGCGTGCGATGCGCTCTCCGTCGAGCTCGGCGGAGAGAAGGCGGCGATCGGGGAGGACCTCGCGGGCGCGACGCAGGACGCGTGCGCGCACGCGGCGGCGCGCGTCGAGGTGGCCCTCGTCGGTGCGGCGGCGTCCCTCGAGAGCGACGCTTCGCGGTGCAGCACGACGCCACGAGCCGCCTGCCTCACAGGACCAGACGGAGCGCCGCTCGTCCGGACATCGTGCGCGGACGCGACGGTCCGCGTCGTGCTCGCCGAAGGGGCGACCGCTGCGGCGCTGCGCGCCGCGCGCGCCGTCGAACGACACGCCGGGGCGCTCGTCGCCGCGCACGTCGAGATCAATGCGCTCCCCGACCTCGTCGGTGAGATCGCGAGCCCGATTCCTGGGACCGAGCACTGCAGCGGCGATCTCTCGGCCCTCGCGATCTCTGCGAGGGACGAGACCAGCGCCGTCGTGACGAGCGCGAACCGCGTCCTCGTCGCCGTGATGCGCCCGTGAGAAGGGCGCTCGGCATCGGGCGAATCGGCCTCGCCGCGCTCGCGGCGGCGAGCCCGACGTCCGCGCGCGAGGTCGAGTACGTCGCCCCCGTCGAGTGTCCGTCACGCGAGGACGCCGTGCGCGCCGTCGAGGCGCGTGCGCGGGAGGGACGCCCCGCGACGCTCTCCATCCACCGCCACGGCGGA
Organism: Polyangiaceae bacterium; assembly: GCA_022842465.1. Taxonomy (GTDB): domain Bacteria; phylum Myxococcota_A; class Polyangia; order Polyangiales; family Polyangiaceae; genus Labilithrix. The sequence goes on from JALHPN010000119.1 coordinate 27,068, forward strand.
GGCTACCGCGGGGAGGTCGTGCTCGGCGACAGCGAGGATCGCGTCGCGCGCTCCGTCGAGGCGCGCACCTGCGCGGCCGTCGTCGATGCGCTCGCGTTGATCGTCGCGCTCGACGCGGAGGAGAGCGTGGTCGACGTGGCCCGCGAGACGGAGCCCCGGTCGGCCGAAGTGCCGATCGTCGCACCGACTCGCGCCGAGCCGCGCGCCGCGCCCGAGAGAGCGCCGGCGCCGCGCGCGCGCGTCGACATCGGCGTCGGCGCCGCGATCGGCACCTCGGGCTTCGTCGAGGACCCGGCTTGGCAAGGCAAGGTGTACTCCGACGTGACGGCGTCGCGCCCGCTCGGTCGGAC
>JALHPN010000120.1 GCA_022842465.1 Polyangiaceae bacterium
CGATCCCGACGGGCCCCTGCGCGGCGGCCTCGGCGGCGGCGGGGTCGGCGACGCCCGAGGCGGCCACCCCGGCGCGATCCGGCCGGTCCTGCTGCGCCTTCATCACGATGCCGAAGCTGCCACCGGCGACGACCCCGGCGAGGAGGATCGCGATGCCGCCGGTCATGCTCGGCCGACGGTTCGACACCGTCTGCGCGAGGTTCGGGCCCGTGCTCGAGCTCGACTGCGCGCCCATCGCGACGGGCGAGAGCGAGTGGGGGGGATGCGGCGACCCGAAGCGGCGCGCGTCGGCGCGGACCTCCGGGGCGAGCTCGACGTTCGACGCGGGCCCGCGCAGATCGCGGTAGGACGGCTGCGCCTGCGGAAAGCCGTAACCCGCGGGCGGCGGCGCCATGCGCTGGAACGGCGTCTGGGACGTGGACGCGAACGCCGGGGGCAGCGATCCGCGCGGCGGGCGAGCGCCATACGGATCGTGGGACGAGTCCGCGTCGTGACCGTCGTGGCCTGGATGGCGGGGTGGGGCGCGGCGTGAGAACGGCAGCAAGGGGATCGCTCCTCGGGTCGAGCGACAAGACGTCGATGCGAGGTCCGGGCCAGGGGGGCGCCCCCTCCGCCGGGCTCGAACTTCGACCGTGATCCTCGCGGGAAGCACGTTCGTGGGGGTCCATCGATCCAGACGCGACCGCACGCAGCGCCGCCAGTAGGGAGATGGCGGGAGACCTAGGGCGAACGGTGACGCTGTAGCCGTTCCAGCGGAGGCGGAAATGCCGCACTGTAGCGCTGCATCGCGCCCTTCTCGTCGACGGCGTGGGCGAACGCGGTCGCCCTCTTGAAGAGGCCGCCGTCGACCGTGACCGGGTACTTGATGTGGTCGAGGGCGCCGCTCGGGAGCTTGGGGAGGCCGAAGCGTCCGAGCGCCATGTTGAGGAGCACCTCCGGGATCGGGACCGCCGAACGCCCGGTCTCGCGGATGACGACGGAGAGGGGCACCGGCTGCGGCCCCGCCACGTTGAAGACGCCCCGCGGCCGCTTCTCGAGCGTCAGGGCGAGCGCGGACACGACGTCCTCCTCGTTCATGAAATGAAAGAGGGGGTCGTAGCCGAGGATCGTCGGCACGCGCGATCCCCGGAGGAACGTCGCGAGGGTGCCGTGCCCCGTCGCCCCGAGGGTGTAGACCATGCGGAGGACCGACGTCGTGAAGCTCGGGTACCGCCAGAGCGCCGATCCGGCGTAGAGGTCCGCCGCCACGAGATCGGCCAGCTCGGGGAACGACGAGAGCCCCATCGGAGGCTCGTCCTCGGTGTGGAAGAGCGGAGAGTCCGCCGCCGCGCCGTAGTACGTGTGGCGCCCGACGAAGACGACGTGCTCGACGCCGTAGGCGGCCGAGTGCTCGAAGACGGCGCGCGTGCCGCCGAGGTTGATGCGGTAGCGGTCCTCGCTCTGGACGACGAGATGCGTGACCGTCGCCATGTGGATGACCGCGTGGGGCCGCACGCGACGGAAGACGTCCTCTGCGGCGCGCTTGCGGATGTCGAGCTCGTGCATCTCGACGCCGGCCGGCGCGTCGCGGAACGGCCGACGGTCGATGCCGATCACCTCGTGGCCCTCCGCGACGAGGCGCTCCGCGAGGAGCTTCCCGAGCCGACCGGCGATCCCCGGGACGAGGACCCTCACGAGAGCTCCCCCGTGCGGCGCTTCCGTCCGATGTCGATGAGCTGCGCGATGCGCGCCTTCACCTTCTCGACGTTCGCGACGACGACGTCGTCCTCCTCCGTCCCCGACCCCTCGAAGGTCATCGGCGCGGAGTACTGCACCTCGAGCTTCGCCGGCAGCGGCAGGGCGAGGAGCCACGGCGTGATGGGGACGTACGGGACGCCGAGGAGCTTTCCGAGCCTGTACGCGTTCGAGATCGTGGGCACCGCCTCCCCCCCGCCGAGGAAGGCGAAGGGCACGATCGGGGTCCGCATCTTCATCGCGAGGCGCATGAAGCCGGTGCCGAAGTTCACGAGCGAGTAGCGCTCCTTGTAGAGCTTCGCCGTCCCGCGCACCCCCTCGGGGAAGACCATGAGCATGCGCTCGTCGGCGAGTAGCCGCTCGGCGTGCTCCGGGAGTCCGGTGAGGTGTCCGAGGCGGCTCGACATCTGGGAGGCGAACGGGAGCCGGTTCATGAACTTCTCGACCATCGCCTGCGCGAGCCGCGGGGGCTCGAGGTCGAAGAAGCAGGACGCGATCGTCATGATCCCGTCGAGGGCGAAGCCGCCCGAGTGATTGCCGACGAGCATCACGCGGCCGCGCCGCGGCACGTGCTCGGTGCCGTGCGCCTCGAAGGAGAAGTACTGCGCGTGGAGCGCGCGCAGGATCGTGAAGGACGGCCCGAGGTACGACTTGGAGACGCCGTACGGATCGACGCCGTAGTCGTTCCACGGGATCTCGAGGCGCTCGAGCCGCTCTTCGACGTCGGGATGAACGGGTATGCGCAAGGGCGAGCCTCGCGCCGAGCGTACCTCAGGCCGCGGCGCGGAGGTGGGCGGCGTCGAGGAGCGCGAGGAGACGCTTCGCGTCGGACGCGCGCGGCATGCCCGCCGCGGCGACCAGGGAGGCCTCGGGCTCGGCGTCCAGCTCGGAGAGGAGGCGCTCGATCGCGTCGTGACGCGCCTCCTCGACCCGGGCGCGCTCGTGGTCGTCGAGGAGGCCGTCGAGGAACGCCGCCACGTCGGCCGACAGCTGCGCGTGCCGCGTCTCGTCCTCCGCGATCACCTGCATCGCCGCGCGGATCCGGAGGTCCCCGGCGTGGGTCGCCTGCCAGTGCGCGACGAGCGCGCCGTACGTCTCCCGCACGCACCCTTCCACGGCGTTCTCGAGCGCGATCTCGTAGACGCTCCGCGCGCGCGCCGGCGCCACCTCGGGCATCGTGACGTCACCACCGAAGCGACGGGCGAGCGCCGAGGTCGTCCGCGCGTGCCGGACCTCGTCCGCCGCCCCGTCACGCGCGCGCGTGACGAGCGAGCGCGGAGCCCCGAGCGCCGTGAGCTCGTCGGCGAGGCGGTCGAACGAGACCACGCTGGCCGCCTCGAGGTAGGCCGCCTCCGCGAAGAATCGGCCGAGCGCGTCCGCGCAGCGTGAGGGCTCTCGCGCGACGAGGCCTGCCGGCTTGCGTCCGATCGCGCAGTTCGGATCCCCCTCCTTCACGAGCTTGGTCTGCTGGACGGTGACGACACCGCCGGTCGCGACGAGCAGGTGGTGCTCCTCGATCTTCGTCCCGGTGCCGCAGGCGATGCCGCTCTGCGCGCGCACGACGTAGCCGGCTTCGGTCCAGGCCACGTTCGGCGTGCCGTCGCAGGCGATGCGGTACTTCCCGTCGAAGGTCGCATGGAAGGCGGCCTGCTCCGCGCTACCGACGCCGATGAAGCCGAGGACCTCGTCGCGCGTCCCGGCGGTGAAGACCTGGGTACCGCGGGTCGCGACGAGGAAGCGGTCGCGGGCGATCTCCATCCCGACCCCTTCCATCGGCCAGCCCGCGGTCGTCGCCGCGGCGACCTCCTTGGCGCAGCGGATGCCGTCGGGGCCATCGTCCCCGTCGCAGGCGTTGCCCTCCTTGTCGATGGTCCGCGGCTCGTCGACGGGCTCCGGCGTCCGGTAGCGCTCGCGGAGCTCGAGGTAGCCGGGCGCCCCCGCCTTCTCGAGGATGACGTTCGCGAGCGGCCGGTACGCGCCGTCGACGCACACGTTCACGGAGCCCTGCGGCAGCGGGAGCGTTCCGCTCGACGAGCTCGACGATCCGCCCGACGAGCCCGTGGTCCCCCCGCTCGACGAGCTCGACGAGCTCCCCTCGCCCGTGCTCGTGGCTCCCGACGAGGTCTCCGGCGTGGAGACCGCGCCTCCGCAGGCGACGACGGTGGCGATGGCAGGGAGGAGGAGGGCGAGCGGGATGTGGCGGACCATGTCGCATTGGGTCAAGCATGCGACGGGCCAGGGCCGCTCTGGCGTATTTCCCGAAGAACCTTGGCCCCTCGTGTGCCAGTTGGTGCCAGACCCGAACACGCCACCTGGCACGACGCGGCGCAACCGGGCGCTCCCCGGGGTTGACACGCCGCCGACCGCGGTAGAGAAGACCGCCGCCATGACGTCCTCGCGCTCGCTCCGCTCCGTGGTCGGCACTCTCCTCCTCGTCGCGCCGGCCCTCGCGGCCTGCGGCGGCGGCTCGCCGCCCGCGGTCGAGCCGACGGTCCCGGGGGATGCGACCCCCGCGAAGAACGCCGCGGCCGACGCCGGCGCGACCGACGCGACGAGCGACGCGAAGGGCCCGTCGACCGACATGGTGAAGGTCGACGTCACCCGCGCGGACTTCAACCGGCTCGCCGCCGAGCTCGCGTTCCCACTCTTCTGGAGCGAGGACACGAACAAGAACGGTGCGGTCGACGCGGCCGAGCTCGCCGTCTACTGGGGGCTCGAGCCCGGAACCACGACGGCGACGTACGTCGACCGCGGCGCGTTCACCACGCGGGCGCTCGGCGCCATCGCGAGGGTCCAGAAGCGGAGCCAGGAGCCCCTGACGCAGGCCGGTCTGGCGCCGAAGGAGTCCGCGCGGAGGCAAGCGGTCCTGAAGGAGCTCGCGCAGGGTCGCGTCACCCTCGTCGCGACCGATCTCTCCAAGGCCACCACGGAGGAGAAGCGTTTCGTCGGCCTCGTCCTCCAGGCGGCGGAGCTCATCGAGAAGCTCTACGCGAAGCAGCAGGGCACCCTCGCGCTCGCGGCCAAGGTCCCTGCCGACGACAGCGCGTCGAAGACCCTCTTCTTCCGCGGGCAGGGGCCGAAGTGCGAGGCGCCTCTCACGCAGAACGACGCCTCGTGCAGCGCGATCCCCGATCTCCCGAAGGCGAAGCTCTCCGGGCTCTACCCGGAGGCCCTCCTCGCGGAGCCGAAGTTCTGCGAGTCGCTCTCGAAGAAGGACAAGGCGCTCGCCGATCCGTTCACCGTCGTCACCGGCGGAAAGGATGCCCTCGAGGCCGTTCCCTATCACGTGGCCTACCGGCAAGAGACGATGGCGATCGCGGCCCAGCTCCGCGCCGCCGCAGATGCGCTGGGCGGGACCGAGCCGGCCCTGAAGGCGTATCTGCAGGCCGCCGCGCGGGCCTTCACCGACGACAAGTGGTGGCCCGCCGACGAGGCGTGGGCGAAGATGGACGCCAAGAACAGCCGCTTCTACCTGCGCATCGCGCCCGACGAGGTCTACGCGGAGCCGTGCAGCACGAAGGCGCTCTTCCACGTCAGCTTCGGCCTCATCAACAAGGGTTCGCTCGAGTGGCAGGCGAAGCTCGATCCGCTCAAGAAGGACATGGAGAAGGCGCTCGCCGAGCTCGCCGGCCCGCCGTACAAGGCGCGTGACGTGAGCTTCAAGCTCCCCGACTTCGTGGACATCGCGCTGAACGCGGGAGACTCGCGGAATCCGTTCGGCGCGACGATCGGCCAGTCGCTCCCGAACTTCGGCCCCGTCGCGAACGAGGGCCGAGGGCGCACCGTCGCGATGACGAACTTCTACACCGACCCCGACAGCGTCGCGTCCCTCCGCGAGCAGGCGGAGTCGATGCTCTGCAAGGAGGCGATGACGAAGTACACCGCCTCGCCCGCGCCCCAGCTGATGAGCACCGTGCTCCACGAGGCCGCGCACAACCTCGGCCCCGCGCACCAGTACAAGGTGAACGGGAAGATCGATCGGGAGGCCTTCGGCGGCCCCCTCGCCAGCACGCTCGAGGAGCTGAAGGCACAGACGGCGGCGCTCTACTTCACCGACTGGCTGGTGGACAAGAAGCAGATCTCGAAGAACGACGCCGAGCTCGCGCACGTCCGCGACATCGTCTGGGGCCTCGGCCACATCTCACGCGGGATGTACGACGAGGACAAGCACCCGAAGAACTACAGCCAGCTCGCCGCGATCCAGGTGGGCTGGCTGCTCAAGGACGGGGCCGTCGCCTGGAAGGCAGACGAGACGGCCGCGAACGGGAAGGACAAGGGTTGCCTCGCCGTCTCGCTCGACAAGTTCCCCGCGAGCGTGAAGTCGCTCATGACGCGCGTGGCGCAGATCAAGGGCAAGGGCGACAAGGCGGGGGCCGACGCGCTCGTGAGGGAGTTCGTCGACGTCACGGGCGACAAGAAGAAGCTCCACGACACCGTCATGGAGCGCTGGAACCGGCAGCCGAAGGCGAGCTTCGTCTACTCCGTGAAGCTCGACTGATCGGGGCTCACCCCAGGGTGAAGTGGCGCACGGCGGCGAGCTCTCTCCCGAGCTCGCCGCGAAAATCGGGATGCGCGATCGAGACGAGCGCCTCGCCGCGCTCGCGAAGCGTCATGCCGTGGAGGTCGACGGCGCCGTACTCGGTGACGATCCACCTCACGTGGCCGCGCGTCGTGACGACGCCGGCGCCGGGCTTCAGCTGCATGACGATGCGCGAGAGCGTGCCGCCGGCCGCGGTGGACGGGAGCGCGATGATGGGCTTACCCCCTGGCGAGCGGGCGGCGCCGCGGATGAAGTCCATCTGGCCGCCGATTCCCGAGTAGATCGCGTGACCGATCGAGTCGGCGCACACCTGACCCGAGAGGTCGATCTCGAGCGCCGAGTTGATCGCGACGACGCGCTCGTTCTTCGAGATGAGCGCCGTGTCGTTCGTGCGGTCGCACGGGTGGAACTCGACCTGCTGGTTGTCGTCGACGAAGTCGAAGAGCCGCCGGGTGCCGGTGACGAAGCTCGTCACGCTCCGCCCCATGTGGACCTTCTTCCGCCGGTTGGTGATGACGCCGCCCAAGGCGAGGGGGATGAGACCGTCCGAGAACATCTCGGTGTGCACGCCGAGGTCGTGCTTGTTCCCGAGCCGCGCGAGAACCGCGTCCGGGATGGCGCCGATGCCGAGCTGGAGGCAGGACCCGTCCTCGACGAGGTCGGCGACGAGCTCGCCGATGCGAATCTCGACGTCGGTGAGCGACGCAGGCGGGTGCTCGGCGAGCGCGCGGTCCGTCTCGGTGAACGCCTTGACCCGCGCGAGCGGGACGACCGAGTGCCCGAGCGTCCGCGGCATCTGCCGGTTCACCTCCGCGAGGATGGTCTTCGCGCCCACGGCGGCCGCCATCGCCGTGTCGACCGAGGTGCCGAGCGTGCAGTCGCCGTGACGGTTCGGCGGCGACAGCTGGAGGAGCGCCACGTCGAGGGGGATCTGACCCGACGAGAAGAGCGCGGGGATCTCCGAGAGGAAGACCGGCACGAAGTCGGCGCGGCCCTCGGCGACGGGCTTCCGGAGCGCGGGCCCGACGAAGAGCGACACCGATCGGAACCGACCCTCGTGGGACGGATCGGCGAACGCGCAGCTGCCGCTCGTGTGGAGGTGATAGAGCGTGACGCCCTCGAGGTCCGTGCGCCGGCAGAGCGCCTCCAGCAACGGGGTCGGGGTCGCGGAGGCGCCGTGGACGAACACGCGATCTCCGCTCTTCACGTGGCGGACGACGTCGTCCGGCGACTCTCCGCGCGCCGCGGTCGGGGGCTGTCCCATGGCGCGGCATCCTAGCGCGGCATGGAGGGGAGATCTCGCGGCCTCACCTCGTACCAGGTCCTCGATGCGTCCCCCTGCCCTGCTCCGACCGTCCGGCCTGGCCCTCCTCGTGCTCGCGGGGAGCCTCGCGCTCGGCTGCGCGTCGATCCCGGTTCACCTCCACACCGAGACGCACATCCAGCACGCCGACGGGACCGCCGAGCACACGTCGAGCGACTGGGAAGGGACGCTCGATCAGCTCCCCGCCCAGCTCGGCAAGGCCGGCGCGCAGCTCGGCGAGGTCACGGCGAAGATGGCGAAGGAGCTCACCGACGTCCCGCCGCCGGGCGAGGTGAACCTCGACGAGCTCTCCCCCGAGCTGGCGAAGTACAAGGGACAGAAGGGACGAGACTTCCTCGTCAGCGCGAAAGACGCGAACGGCCAACCCCTCAAGTTCCAGTACGTCCGCCTCGGGATCCCGGCGTACGACGACTTCTTCCGCACCTCCCAGGAGCTCCACGCGCTCGTCTACCAGGCCACGCAGGTCGTCGGGCAGATGCGCCAGCTCGCCGGCAAGCTGCTAGGCGCGAAGATCGACGCGAAGGCGAACCTCGCCGCGTCGGTCGACAAGGCGCTCGGCGCGCGCGGCGAGGCCGACGCGGGCCTCGTGGCGAGCCTCGAGACGATGCGTGACATGGGACGAGCGCTCGCCTCGATCCTCCCGCGCATCGGGGGGAAGATCGGCGATCTCGTCGCGCAGGGCGAAGCGCTCGTCCTCCAGGCGCCGACGTCCATCACGAACCCGAAGCTCGTCGCCCACCTCGACCTCGTGAAGAACGGCATCGTCTCGAGCGCGTCCGTCGTGAAGGAGTCTGGCAGCCTCGTGCTCGGCCTCGCGAAGGATCTCGCGACCTTCAAGGCCTGACGGTCGAAAAGGCCGCTAGGCTGTGCGGCGTGCGCCAGGCGCCGCCGTTCCCTCCCCTCGAGCCGCGTGCGTCACGCGTCCGCTTCCCGGATCCGGGTCGTGCCCGCGCGCCCGAGGTGCTCGCGTTCGGCTGCGACTTCGATCCGGGGACGCTCCTCCAGGCGTACCGCTCCGGAATCTTTCCCTGGCCGCACGGAGGCGAGGAGCAGGAGGGCGAAGGCGGCGAGCCGCTCGTCCTCTGGTTCTCGCCGAACCCGCGCGCCGTCTTCCCGCTCGAAGAGCCACCGCACTGGTCGCGGAGCCTCCGGCGCACGCTCCGCCACCATCCCTACGAGGTCACCCTGGACGCGGACTTCCCGCAGGTGATCCGCATGTGCGGCGAGACACGGGCGAAGGGCACCTGGATCATCCCGGAGCTCGTCGAGGGGTACATCCGGCTCCACGAGCTCGGATGGGCGCACTCCGTCGAGGTCTGGGAGCGTGGAGAGGGCGGGGCGCGCACCCTCGTGGGCGGCATCTACGGCCTCGCGATCGGCGGCGTCTTCGCCGGCGAGTCGATGTTCCACACGCGGACCGACTGCTCGAAGATCGCCTTCGCCACCCTCGTCGAGAAGCTCCGCGCAGGAGGCTTCGTGCTCTTCGACGTGCAGGTCCAGAACCCGCACCTCGCGTCGCTCGGATGCGTCGAGATCCCGCGGAAGGACTACTTGGCCCGCCTCGCGGAGGCCCTCCCGATCGCGGCACGACTGAGCTGAACATTCACGCGCGGCCCCGCTCGGACCGCACCCGCTCGCGCGGACGGCACTTTTGCCTCGGCTGAGCTGGATCGAACGATTTTCGCGATCTACACCCATCTGGCGAAGGGCGGAGGGCCGTGTCGCGCGGTGGTCACATGAGCACGTGGGACAAGCTACGTGGCCGAGCACCTGGTCGTCCGCGCTCCCCCCTCCTCCTAGCGTCTTTTGGCCGACTGCTGGCGGACGTGCCAGACTTCCAGGGAGACGGGAGGAGCGGGCGTCCTCACGTGTCCGTGCGCGCGACGACGCACGCATCTCTCACCTCGGCGCCCGCGAGGACGTTCGTCGTGAACGAGTCATTTCACGAAGCGGCAGATCGGATGCGTGCGTCGGTTCGTACTTATCGATGTGTTTGCTCGCGGAGCCCCGAGCGTGGTTGGCGGTCTCCCCGAGTTTTCTGAGGTCCACGCGAAGCCGAGCGTACTCCCTTGAAGAAGTCCGTCGTCACACTCTCCAACGCGCCCATCGCGAACATGACGCCGCCGGCCGAGGCCGAAGAAGCGGTCGACATGTACTTCCGCAAGATGGCGCAAGTCTCGCTCCTCACCCGCGAGGGTGAGGTCGAGCTCGCGCGCCGGATCGAGGTGGGCGAGCGACAGATCATCGAGGCGATCATCGACTCGTCGTTCGCGGCGGCCGAGCTCGATCACGTCGGGAGCCTCCTCTACAAGGGCCGGCTGAAGGTGCGCGACGTCGTCCGGAACGTGGACGACGAGGACGCGTTCGACGAGGCGACGATGCTGAAGATCGCGCGCCTCCTCGAGCGTCCGCTCAAGGAGGTGCACGGGCCGCGCCAGGCCAAGAAGCCCGAGGTCAAGGGGGCGAAGAAGCCCGCCCGGAAGACGAAGGCGGACATCGCGCGAGACGAGATCGTCGCGAACCTCGAGGAGCTCCGGCTCGACCGCTCCATCATCGACCGCGTGGAGAAGAAGCTCCGGATCATCACGCGAGAGATGCCCGCGGCGCGCAAGCAGACGTCGGCGACCCTCGAGACGATCGCCCGCGGACGCCGGGCGGCGGACAAGGCGAAGGCCGAGCTCGTGGAGGCGAACCTCCGCCTCGTCGTGTCGCTCGCGAAGAAGCACGTGAACCGCGGCCTCCAGCTGCTCGACCTGATCCAGGAGGGCAACATCGGCCTCATGCGAGCGGTCGACAAGTTCGACTACAAGCGCGGCTACAAGTTCTCGACGTACGCGACGTGGTGGGTGCGCCAGTCGATCTCGCGCGCGATCGCCGATCAGGGCCGCACGATCCGTGTGCCCGTGCACATGTACGAGTCGCTCCAGAAGCTGACGCGCACGAGCCGCTCGCTCCTCCAGGAGTACGGCCGCGAGCCGACGCCCGAGGAGCTCGCGGAGACGACCGGCATCCCGGTCGAGAAGGTCCGCGCCGTGATGAAGATCGCGCGCGAGCCGATCAGCCTCGAGACCCCGGTCGGGTCGGACGGCGAGTCGCACGTCGGGGAGTTCATCCCCGACGAGTCGTCGATCTCGCCGGACGAGGCGTACGCGCAGATGAAGTTCAACGACCAGACGCGTCAGCTCCTGAAGACGCTCACGCCGCGCGAGGAGAAGATCCTCCGCATGCGCTTCGGCATCGACGAGCCGCGCGACCACACGCTCGAGGAGGTCGGCGAGAGCTTCTCGCTCACCCGTGAGCGAATCCGTCAGATCGAGACGAAGGCGCTGCGCAAGCTCCGCCTCCCGTCGCAGCACCGCAAGCTCCGTACGTACATCGGCGGCTGAGCGGATCGACTAGGATGCGGGCATGAGCCTCGCCGAACACATCGAAGGCAAGCTGCGCGACGCGCTCGCGCCCGAGCACCTCGAGGTCATCAACGAGAGCCACATGCACAACGTGCCGAAGGGGTCCGAGACGCACTTCAAGGTCGTCGTCGTCTCGGCGCGCTTCGAGGGTCTCCCCGCGGTGCGCCGTCACCAGCTCGTCTACGGCGTGCTCGACGAGGAGATGAAGGCGAAGCCCGGCGTGCACGCGCTCGCGATCACCTCGCGGTCGCCGGCCGAGTGGGCGGCACGGCCCGAGGCGAACGCGTCGCCGCTCTGCGCGGGCGGCGGGGGGAAGTAGCGTCGTCGGCGCCCTGGTTGCCGGCGGGGGCGAGGGTCGCTACCGTCGGACCATGCGGGTCCGGCCTCTCGTGTCCTTCGGGCTGGTCGTCTCCTCGATCGCGGCGTGCGGTGGCGCGACGACGGCCGACCCCGTCGATGCCGCGATTCCCGACGCGTCCTCCGCGCCGGACTCCGGCAGTGCCGGCGCGCCTTCCGAGGGGAGCGAGGACGCAGCAGCTCCCGCCGCCCGGGTGATCGTCGCGATGAACGGCGGCGCGGCTCCGGGCTGCGTCACGGTGCCCCCGATGACCCTCGGCACGTTCGGCGATCCCGCGGCGGGCGCGCCGGCGGTGCCGGTGACCGACGGAGAGCGCCTGCAGGGCAAGCCTGTCGCCGTCACCTGCCGCGTCACCTCGCTCGCGGACGGGTTCGCGATCGACGCGGCCGTCACGGTCGAGGGCGGCGCGAGGCTCACCCTCGCCGCGAAGACCGACCTGAAGGGCTCGTCCTCGAACGCCGCCGTGTCCCTCGCCGAGGAGCGTTCGTGGTCGTCCCCGTCGTGCACGCTCGACGTCTCGGCCCTGGCTCCCCAGGGCGGCGTCGGCCCCGGGCGCTACTGGGGCCTTGTGACGTGCATGGGGGCGGCGAACGACCTCGGCGCGACGTGCGATCTCTTCGGGCAGATCCGGCTGGAGAACTGCGCCCCCTGAGGGAGGGAGCACGCCACGCTCAGCGCTCACCCGCGCGCCCGAAGCGCACGCCGCGCGCGGCGCAGCGCTCGTCGAACTGCGTGATCTCCTCGTGGCCGAGGTCGACGTCCCGGATCGCGTAGTAGAAGCGGTAGTTCTCCCGTGCCCCCCCGTCGCGCGCGTCCAGGAGCTGTGCCATGAGGGACGCCACGCCTTTCTCGGTCATGAAGCCGGCGCCGAGCGTGTTCACGGTGAGCATGTCGAGGTTGTGGCCGTTGGCGTGCATGGATCCCTGCATCCGGTCGATGAGGACGCCCAGCGCGATCGCCTCCGCGTCGCCGACGACGAGGTCGAAGACGCGCTGCCAGGTCTCGCGCGACTCCTCGGCGCACCGCGCGTCGAGGGCGACGGCGCCCGCGCCCTCACGACGGTGCAGCCACGCGGTCGCCGACGGCCGAGCGCCGACGCAGGGGTGCGCGAAGAACGGGACCGCCACGGACTCGCCCGACTCCTCGATCGCGTCGAAGCCGACCTCCCACCGAGGCTCGCCCAGCACGTCCCGGGTGAAGAGGAGGTAGAAGCAGAGCGGCGAGAGGACCGGATCGTACGCGAAGCCGTAGATGAGGAGCTCGTCCCCGGAGTCGTGCTCCACCGCGCACCACGGAACGCTGCGGATGACGACATCCGTGTCCGCGAGCGCCTCGGTGAGGAACCCGTGCACGTCGGCGTTCGGCGGCCGGCCTCCAGGGTCCTCGCGCGGCGGGTAGCGCATGGTCGGAAGGTAGCAGAGCGCTCCTCGGAGGCGCGGAGTCAGCCTACTCGCTTCGATAGCCGAAGGAGACAGGAAGGAGGAAGGCCGTGTTGTCCGCGCGGAGCTCCGTGAGGAGGAACGCAGGCTGGATGCCCACGAGCCACGCGCCGCGGCGCTTCTGCGCGACGACGTAAGAGAGCTCGCCCATGCCCCCGAAGACGAGGTCGGTGCCGTAGCGCGCGTCGTTCGCGCGGCTCTCGAGCTGGCCACCGATGAAGGAGCCGCCGAAGCTGAACGAGCCCAGGCGGAGGGAGAGCCCAGGCCCGCCCATGAAGGCATACGTCGGCTTCGCGTCGGGGCCGATCGCGACGAAGCCGCGGAAGAGGAGAGCGAGGTTCCGCGTCACGCCGAGTCCGCCCTCGAGGATCGGGCCGGCCACGACCGACCGGGCGTCCTCGGCGTTCGCGGAGGGAGGCGTGTTGTTGGTGCCCACGAGGTAGTAGGGGGCGAACGCGAAGCCCGCTCCCCAGCGGAGATCGGGACCGCTGTCGTCGTCCTCGCGAGGCGGGGGTACGCCGGCGTCGTTCGTCGCCGTCGTCGCGAGCGGCCGCGGATCGGCAGCCGCGTCCGGAAGGGCCAGCAGCGTCGGGGGCGCCGCATCGGCCTCGCGAGGCTCGAGCGTCACGGGGAGGACGTCCCCGGCGCCCTTCGCGTCGACGTCGAGCTCCGCCCGCCAGCCCGCCCCCTGCGCGACGACCACGTGACGGCCGGCGCCGACGAGGATCGTCGCCGGGGCTGGCTCCGCGACGGGGGCGCCGTCCACGAAGAGCCGTGCGCCGGGCGGGCGCGAGTCGATCCGGAGGCGCGTCGCACGCGCCTTCAGCTGCGCCAGCGCGACCGCGGCCGCCGAGCTGAGATCCGCCTTGTCGCCGACCTCGGCGAGGTAGGCCTCGTAGGCGTCGACGGCGGCCTGGACGTGACCGAGCTTCTCCTCGGCGAGACCGAGGTTGTAGACGATGGCGGGCGCGTGGTGCTCGGCGTCGGCTTGTTTGAACGCGCGGCGCGCGCCTTCGAAATCCCCCCGCTGGTAGAGCCGCACGCCCTCGGCGAAGACCTTGCGCGCCTCGTCGACGTCACCGCGGGCGAGGCCTCCTCTCCCGAGCAAGGCGAGCGCGAGCGTCGACGCGAGCACGAGCGCCTTCAGAACGTCGTGGCGAGGGGCCTTTCGCAACGCCCCGCGGCCGACTGCCAGACCATTCCGCGCGGGCAGCAATGTCCCTCGGAGAGTACGTCAGTCGGCGCGCACACAGGCGTCGAAACGGGGGCCGCGAGCCGGGGAGAGGGCGCGACGGCGGAGGCCGAGGGCGATACGGACGCGAGGGACGGCGCGGACGCGAGGGACGGCGCGGACGCGAGGGACGGCGCGGACGCGAGGGACGGCGCGGACGCGGACGCCGGGGCGGGGATGGGTAGGGAGGCGCTTGGAGGAGGAGGGATCGTGCCGGTCGCGCCGCGCCACTCGGGCACGAGCCACGGGACGAGGGCGGCGCCTCCGAGGAGCGCAGCGGCGGCGACGGCGAGCACGAGGCGTCGCCCGCCGCGTTCCTTGTCCTCCCGCGCGGCCGAATCGACGTTCGACCTCGTCGCGACCATCGGCGCTCCGCCGGTGGAGTCGAGGAGGTCACCCGTCGCCGTCGCCGCCGCGGCCGTGGCGCCCTCGCCGGTGGCGTCCCCGTCGCGGCGCACGACCGTCGTGCCGCGCGCGGGCACCGCGGTGAAGCGCGGGGCCTCGGCGGACGCCCCCCGGAGGGCGACGAGGGCGTCCCGCATCGCGGCGGCGGACGGCCAGCGCTCGTCGCGCTTGATCGCGAGGCTCCGGAGGACGATCGCGTCGAGCTCCACGGCGATCCCCGCGCGCTTCGTGCTCGGCGGCGGCACGGGCTCGGTCAGGATCTTCGCGATGACGCCGACCGCCGACGCCGCCTCGTGGGCCGCGCGCCCTGTGAGCATCTGGAAGAGGACCGCGCCCACGCTCCAGACGTCCGCGCGGGCGTCGACGGCCGACTCGCCCAGCGCCTGCTCCGGCGCCATGTAGAGCGGTGAGCCGATGATCTCTCCGGACTGCGTGATCGACGCCCCCTCCCCCTCGAGGAACTTCGCGATCCCGAAGTCGAGGAGCTTGACCGTCCGCGAGCCGGACGCTCGGCCGACGAGGAAAACGTTCTGGGGCTTCACGTCGCGATGCACGACGCCGGCGGCGTGAGCGGCGACGAGCGCGTCGAGGAGCTTCGCGGCGATCCAGCATGCGACGTCCGGCTCGAGAGGGCCGCGCGCGAGCAGCTCCGCGAGCGATTCGCCGTCCAGGAGCTCCATGATGATGAAGGGGCGGCCCCGCGCGTCCTCCCCGACGTCGAACACCTCCAGGATGGCAGGGTGCCCGATGCGCCCTGCCGCCTGGGCCTCGCGCAAGAACCGATCGGCGATCGACTTCTTCTTCGCGAGCTCGACGTTCAGGACCTTGACCGCGAAGCTCCGGTGCACGCCGACGTGGAAGGCGCGGTAGACGGCGCCCATGCCGCCGCGCCCGAGCTCCTCGTCGAGCCGGTACTTCCCCGCGAGCACCTCGCCGATGCGGCTCTCCCCCATCGCGCTCCGGTGCCTCCGCCCCGCGTCAGTTCGGCGCGCCCGGCGTCGGCGACGCGTCCACCGCGAAGTCCGCCTTGTTGTCGTTCGTGTCCACGCCGTCGGTCTTGCGTGCGATGGACGAGCCTTCGGGCGCCGCAGGCGCGCGGGGCCCTTCCGTGAAGCCGGCCGTCGCGCCGCCCCAGGCGACCGCATCGACCTGATTGCCTCCGGCTCCGAAGAGGCCGACCGACCCTCCATCCTTGGCCATCTTGCCAGCCATCGGAACGTCGCCGCCGCTCGCGAACCCGGTGGTGCGCACGACGAGAAAGCCGCGAGAGGCGATCTTCTGATTCGTGAACGTCACGAGGACCGTCCCCGTTCCGGCGCCGGATTCCGGCTTGTACTTGAGCTCGAAGTCCGCGAGGTCGATCTCACAGTCGTTCGGGCTGAACAGCTCGATGAACTCGTCATCCGGGCTGCTCGGACTCGCCGTGGTCAGCTCGTTGATGACGACCTTCCCCGTGCACTCGTTTCCGCCCGAGCTGCTCCCGTCGCGGCCGCTGCTCGAGCCGCCGTCCGACGGGGCGACGCCGCCCTCGGGGAGCGACACGCTGCCGTCGGTCCCGCCGTCGCCCGCTCCGCCGGCGAGCCCCGCTCCGGTCTCGTCGGCCCCCTCCGCGCACGCCACCGCCGTCGCCACGAAGGCGACCAGCGCGCCGAGGAGGCTCCGCCCCCTCGAGCCTACGCCCCAAGCTCCGAGGCGCTTCACGTCGCCTGCTTCAGGAGACGTCGCGGGCGTCCGCGACGTAGATCGCACGCTCGCTCGTGCGCTCCCACTTCAAGATGTCCTCGAGCGCGTCGACCATCGAGGCCGCCACCGGCTCGTTCGGATCCGCGCTCGCGGCGCCGGCTCTCACCACGCCAGACGCGCGGTCATCGGCGATGCCACGGCGTTCGGTCTTCTGGCGGTCCGCCCCTACCTGCTTCATCGCGCTGCTCATGGAACGTCGCATCCTCCCAACTCTCCGTGATCCCCGCCTCAGAGGCTAATTTCTCGTACGTCGAAGTCCAAGCTCGGCCAAGTCGAAGTCCGTCACAGGAAGTAATCGGGCAGGAGATCCTCGTCCTTGATGCCCGGAGTCATGGCGTAGGCCGAAAAATCGCTGATCCCCTCCGCGCGGAGCACATCCTCGTCGACGAGGAATTTCCCCGTCACGGACGAGCTCGGCTTCGTGAGGATGGCGTGGGCCGCGTCCGCCATGATCTCCGGCTTGCGGCTCTTCTGCGTCGTGACGTCGCCGCCGAGGAGGTTCTGGACCGCCGCGGTCGCGATGACCGTCTTCGGCCAGAGCGCGTTCACGGCGATGCGCTTGCTCTTCAGCTCCTCGGCCATCCCGAGCACGCACATGCTCATCCCGAACTTCGCCATCGTGTAGGCGACGTGGCCCGCGAACCACCGAGCCTCCATGTTCAGGGGTGGCGAGATGTTCAGGATGTGCGGGTTCTCGGCCTTGGCGAGGTGCGGGATGCACGCCTGCGAGCACGCGAAGGTGCCGCGCGTGTTGATCCCGTGCATCAGGTCGAACCGCTTCATCGGCGTCTCGAGCGTCCCCGTCAGGCTGATCGCACTCGCGTTGTTGACGAGGACGTCGATCCCGCCGAAGTGCTCCACCGTCTTCGCCACCGCGTCGGCGATCTGGTCCTCGAACCGGATGTCGACCACGAGGGCGAGCGCCTTGCCCCCGGCGGCCTCGACCTCGGCCTTGGCCGTGTAGATGGTCCCCGGCAGCTTCGGGTGAGGCTCGGTCGTCTTCGCGGCAATGACGACGTTGGCGCCTTCCCGGGCGGCGCGGAGCGCGATGGCCTTGCCGATGCCACGGCTCGCGCCGGTGATGAAGAGGGTCTTGCCCTTCAAGGACGTCATGGAAGCGGAGTGCGGACTACGAGATGGAAGGCGCGCGGTCAACCCTCGATTTCAGGGATGGAATCGATCTTGCCGATGTCCTACCTATCTCGATTCCGAAAGGCGAAACCGCGTGCGTGGGGGAGGGCGCGTGCTAACCACTGCCCCCGCCGCGCGCGTTGACACGCTGCGCCGTGTAAGGGTCTTCGTCGCTCCCCGTTGGACCTTGGGGTGAGGACCGGGCCCCGCGAACGTCGCGGAATCGCGCGAGAGTTCGAGGCTCTTTCGCCTCGGTCGATCAGATCGTCCGGCGCGCGGCCACGTAGGACCCGGCACCGCACTCCACGAAAGGTGACCGTCCCATGAAGCGCGCGCACGTCGTCGTCCCCGCCCTCCTCACCCTCTTCGCCGCCGCCTGCGCGCCTCGCGAGCGCATCGTCGTCCTCCGTGAGCCGGCCGGCCCCACGACGACGACGGGCGACAAGCTCCTCGCGACGGACGGCCCGTCGCACGAGGAGGACGCCGAGTGGGCGATCCGCGAGCCGAGCGCCGCGCGCGCGTACGCCGAGGTCGTCCGGAAGGTCACGAACATGACCTCCGACGGCGATCTCGCGAGCCGCGTCTCGCGCCGTCAGCTCTCGCTCGTGAACGTCGCGTGGGAGGACACGGGGCGCTCGATCGGCTCCTCCGTCGGCCCCAACATCTCGGACCTTTCCCTCCAGGTGAGGCACCGCGGCGAGAGCGGCGGGTTCGAGTCCGCGATCATGCCCGTCATCCGCCACCCGAACTTCTCGGACCGCACGGGCGACGTCCCGGCCGACCGCTTCTTCGTCCGCGTCGGCAACGAGGGGCCCGGCGGATCGCTCCGCACCGTGCCGCTCACCGACGTGCTCCGGAACCTGAGGGGGTTCGCCTCCGCGTCGGACTCCATCCTCGGGAGCGGCAACCTCCTCGCGCCCCGCGACACGCACTTCCTCGTCAGCGCGCAGGCCGTGTTCCTCCCGATCCCCAAGACGGGGAAGGCCTCGTTCAACCCCGTCCTCTTCAACTACCAGTCGTCGCCCGGCGCGCCCGCCGTCCTGTCCATCCTCGTCACGCGGCAGGGGACGAGCATGCAGGTGATCGAGAACCGCTCGGAGGACGTCACGAGCGCGGGGTGGGGTCAGGAGCTCTACTTCAACAACAAGGGCCAGCGCGCGGCGTTCACCGCCGAGCGGAAGAGCGACGTCGAGCAGCGCATCGCGGCGCAGGGCGGTCCGAAGACGGAGGATGATCGGAGCGCTCTCGCGAAGGGCGCCGACGTCCTCTTCCTGGTGCAGGTCCCCCTCCGCGTCCCGCGCATGGCGCGTCCCGAGCCGATGCCGCCCATGCCGATGGGCGGCGCGATGCCGAGCTCGGCGCCCATGGCCGAGAGCAAGTCGGCGAAGGACGAGAGCGGCCCCGGTCGGGCAGCGCGGAGCGACGTCGAGCAGGCCGTCCTCGGCCATGGTCCGAACCTCGGACCGTTCAACGAAGGTCATCGCCTCCGCTTCGAACGTGATCCGAGCTTTCCGGTCCGCATCACCGTGCAGTTCTACAAGGCGACGAGCAACGGCGTGGTCAGCGACGTCGATCTCGACAGCATCTCGCGGTCCATCGGGAGCGTGTACGAGCACGCCGACGCCGTCGGCTCGCTCGTCCTCCCGGAGAACGATGCGCGTCGCCCGACCGCGTGGCAGAACGTGCCGCGCGCGTGGTTCCCGTGGTGACGTGATGCCCCGCAGCGTGCCCGGGCGGCACGCCGGAGCGCGGCGCGAGATCGCGCGCGAAGCCACGCCCTGACGCCGCGACCTCCGCCGGACGCGCCACAAACGCCTGCGCGAGCCCCGTCCTCGGCGCGCTCGCGCTCGCGCTCGTGCGTGAGGTGGCGCCCCCCTTGCACACGGGCTCGTCCGGAGGTGATCGAGATGAATCGTGTTCGTCATGTGGTGCCCGCGCTCTGTGTCATCGGCCTGTTCGCCTGCACGCGCGATCGCACCACGACCGACAACGTCGACCGTGACCGGCCCGGCCGCGTCGACCTGCCCGTCGCGCCGCTCGACCGCGAGCACACCGGGCTCACCGACAAGAAGCAGGACGGCGTCGGCACGACGACCGTCACGGGCGCGAACGTCGGCGCGATCCAGAACACCAGCGC
Source organism: Polyangiaceae bacterium (assembly GCA_022842465.1). Lineage (GTDB taxonomy): Bacteria > Myxococcota_A > Polyangia > Polyangiales > Polyangiaceae > Labilithrix. The sequence goes on from JALHPN010000120.1 coordinate 19,450, forward strand.
CATCGAGAAGATCGTCGCGGCGCGCTGCGCGCGTGAGATGTCGTGCAAGAACGTCGGAACGGAGAAGCGCTTCGCGTCGAACGACGTGTGCGGCCGCGAGATCCGCAACGACATGCGAGACGACCTCAACTCGACGGACTGCCCCTACGGCGTCGACCAGAAGGAGCTGAACGAGTGCCTCGATTCGATCAAGAACGAGAGCTGCGGTAATCCGCTCGAGACGATCAGCCGTCTCGCCGCGTGTCGCACGAGCGACATGTGCCTCAGGACGGCGGCGCCGAACCGCTGATCCCGAACTGCACGCACCGGCGGCTGAAGGTCCCGTGCGCGAAGCCGCGCACGGGGAACCCGACGGCGTGCTCGTGGAGGCTCGCGGCGCCCGCGACGACGAAGAGCGGATCGAGCGTCGTCGTCGTGGGGTTCGCGAGGCGCGCCTCGGGCGCCGTGGTCCGGAAGCGGAGGAGGAGCTCCATCTCGGAGTCCGCGAGCGCGTTCCCCGCCCAGGCGTCGAAGGCACGCGCGAACGGAAGGGGCTCGGCGTCGACGTCGGGCGCCATGTGCTCGACGTTCGACGTGATCGCGCCGGCTCCGACGAGGAGGTAGCCGAGACGCGCGAGCTCGCCGAGGCGACGACCGAGCGCGTAGAGACGCGTCGGTGTCGCGCCCGTCACGAGCGAAAGCTCGAGGACCGGGACGTCGGCCCGCGGGAAGAGCAGACGGAGCGGCGACCACGCCGTCTCCGCGAGCTTCCGGTCGGGCGCGCGATCGAAGGCGCCGAGCTGATGAAGGTCGTGCGCCAGGTCGGGGGCGCCGGGCGGCGACCACGCCGCGTGCTCGGGGGCCAGAGGTCGCGCGGTCGAGCCGCGCGTGGGGGTGCGCTCGCTCCAGCTCGAGCTGACGACGAGCACGGCGCGAGGCCGAGGGAGCGAGGCGCCCCACGCCTCGAGCTCGCGCGCGTGGGAAGGCGGCGTCGCCGCGCCTCCTGGGCCGTGCGCGACGAAGATCGGCGGGATGATCACGGCCAGCGACGGCTCAGCGGCGCGGGCGGCGCGCGCGGAGCGAGACGACGCCACCGAGGGGCTGCGGCTCCGGATCGAGCGGCGGCAACGCCTCGACGAGGCGCTCGACCCGGGGGAGCGAGTCTTGCGCGGCGCGCTCGGCGCGGAGCTCGTCGAAGTCGCCGTCGAAGACGAGGCAGAGGACGTAGATGCCCGAGAACGAGAGGGCGAGGAAGAAGTCTCCGTCCCGCGCGACGTGGCGGAGGTGCCGGCCCTTGTGGAGCGCGGCGAGATCGGGGTTCTTGCGGAGCGCTTCGATCGCGCGCCGCGTGACCTCCGGATCGGCGTCGGTGACGCCGTCCTCCTCCGGCGTGCCGCTCTTGGCGATCTCGCTCCCCATGAAGGGCGAGGACTCGTCGGGGGCGATCACGTCCTGGAGCGGGCCCGACTCGCCGTCGGGATGCGAGACGAGCTCGCGCTGCGAGAGCTCGCGGAGGACGAGGTTGTTCCGTGCACGCGGGCGCGCGGGCACCGTCGCCGAGCCCCAGACGACGGGGGAGTCGACGTCGACGACGACGACGTCTCGTGCGCGCGCGCGCACGGCGAGCGCCTTCAGCTCCTCGTGGAGCGACGTCCCGACGGGCGGACGAGCACGCTGACGCTCGGAGGGCGAGCCCGCGAGCGCTCCGGCGAAGGTGCCCGCGAGGATGCCGAGGCGGCGCGAGAGGACCTCGGGCTCCTTCGGTGCGTCGGCGAAGCTCGCGACGACGTGGCGACCGTCGGGGAGCCGAGCGACGACGACGTTCGACGCTCGCGGAGGCGCCTCGCCCGCGCCGAGGATCTGGACGTCCTCCGCCGCGAGCTCCTTCTTCGCGAGGGCCACGAAGCGGTCGAAAACAGTCGCGTCCTCCGACATCGGGAGCCCGAATCCTTATCACGACGAGGGGTCCCGGCACCATCGCCTCTTCCCAGGAAGGGCACGGAGCTCTACATCGACAGGCCGCCTCATGAACGACCGGTCCCGCTCCGTCCCCGCCGGCAGGCTCGGCCGTGTCGCTCGGCTCGCCGGGCTCGGGCTCCGTACGGGGGCCGGCTTCGTGCTCGGGCGCTCCGAGAAGGCCGCCGCCGACAAGGCCGCCGAGGTGCTCGGCAACCTCCGCGGCCTCGCCGCGAAGGTCGGGCAGATGGCGAGCTACGTGGACGGCATCGTGCCCGAGGAGCAGCGCGAAGCCTTCGAGACCTCGCTCAAGGTCCTGCGGTCGCAAGCGCCACGGTCGAGCTCGGACGAGATCCGGGGGGTCGTCGAGGAGGATCTCGGCGCGCCCCTCGATCGCCTCTTCGCCGAGTTCGAGGCGGATCCGGTCGCGAGCGCGTCGATAGGTCAGGTCCATCGCGCGCGGTTGCCGGAGGAGCTCGGCGGGCACGAGGTCGCGGTCAAGGTCCAGCACCCCGGGATCCGCCGGGCCGTCGAGAGCGACCTCGCGAACGCCGGCATCCTCGAGGGGCTCGCTGCGATGGGGGGCGGCCGAAAGTTCGACTCGAAGGGTCACCTCGACATCCTCAAGGCGCGCTTCCGCGAGGAGCTCGACTACGCGCTCGAGGGCGAGCGCATGATCGCCTTCGCGCGCCTCCACGAGGGCGACCCGACGATCGCCGTCCCGGGGTTCTTCGCGGGCCGCTCGTCGTCGCGCGTGCTCACGACCGCGTTCGTCCGGGGCGCCTCTCTCGAGGACGTCGCCGGCGAGAGCGAGGCGGCGCGCGTCGCGTGGGCGAAGACGCTCTGGCGCTTCGTCTTCAAGGGGAACCTCGTCGCAGGCATGTTCAACGCCGACCCGCATCCGGGGAATTACCTCTTCCAAGAGGACGGCAAGGTGACGTTCCTCGACTACGGCTGCGTCCAGGTCATTCCCGAGTGGCAGCGCCCGCACGCGCGGAACATCCACCGCGCCGCGTTCGTCCGCGACGAGCGCGCGTTCGCCGATCACGTGCGTCTCTTCGTGCGGTCGAAGCCCGGCCGCCTCGAGGACCTGGCGATCGCCTTCTCGCGAAAGTGCTTCGAGCCCCTCTTCGCCGCCCCCTTCCGCATCACCCGCCCCTACGCCGCCGATCTCCTCGCGACGATGAAGGAGATGGGCCTCGAGGCCCGCAAGCTCCCCGACGACGAGGTCTTCCCCCTCCCGCCCGAGATGCTCTTCTTGAACCGCCTCCAGTTCGGCTTCTACTCCGTCCTCGCGAGGCTCGACGTCGCGGTCGACTACGCCGCGGTGGAGAGCGCGTTCCTCCCCACGAGCGACTGACGCGCGCTCACGTCTGGGCGGCGAGGCGCTGCTCGAGGTAGGCGCGGCTGCGCGGATGCGTCGTGAGGCCGACCGCGCGCGAGAGGCAGCGCCTCGCCGCGGCGAGGTCGCCATCCAGCTCGTGGAGGTGAGCCGCCGCCACCCACCAGGGGGCGTAATCGCGGATCGCGCTCCGATCGAGCTGCTCGAGCAGGGCGAGCCCCTCCCGCGCGCCCTCGGCATGCGCGACGGCGACCGCCATCCCGACGCTCGCTCCGATGGTCGGATACTGCCCGACGAGGCGGCGGTACAGCGTCGCGATCTCTCGCCAGGGAACGCTCCCCGACCTTGCGCGATAGCAGTGCGCGGCCTGGATGGCGGCCTCGAGCTGGAAGGGGCCCGGCTCGCGCAGCGTCGCAGCGCGCGCGAGCGTGCGCTGCCCGCGCGCCATGAGCTCGCGATCCCACAGCGCGGTGTCCTGCTCGAGCAGCGGAACGAACTCGCCTTCGGGGCCGATTCCCGCGGGGCGACGGGCCTCGCAGAGCTCGAGGAGCGCGACGAAGCCGAGCGCCTCGGCGTCCTCGGGCAAACGCTCCGCGACGACGTTCGCGAGATAGAGCGCTTCGCGTCGCAGCTCCTCGTGCCCGTCCCCTTCCGCGTGCGAACCCTCGACGCCGAGGAAGTACGCGGCGTAGATGGCTTCCAGCACGGCTTGCAGGCGAACACCCATGTCGGCGGGCTCCGGCTCTTCGAAGCGCATGCCGCTCAGGCGTATCTTCGCTTTCGCGCGAACGAGGCGCTTCGTCATCGCCTGCGGAGAGACGAGGAACGCGCTCGCCATCGTCTTCGCGTCGAGGCCGAGCACGGTCTGCAGCACGAGCGCGGGGCGCACCGCGGCGTCGATCGCCGGATGCGCGCAGACCAGCATGAGGCGCAAGCGCTCATCCGGGAAGAACCGCGGCTCCGGCGAATCGTGCTGGGCTCGCACCGCTTCGACGACGTCCCACCGAGCACGCACGGCGGCGTGGCGCGCGCCATCCGCGAGCTGGCGGTGTGCGACCGAGAACAGCCACTTCTCCGGAGCCTCGGGAACGCCGGACTCGGGCCACGTCTCGAGCGCACGCGCGAAGGCCTCCGCCAGCGCGTCCTCCGCAGCTGCGATGTCGCGCCACCGACCTGCGAGGTAGGCCACGAGGCGACCGTACGACTCTCGCGCCGCATGCTCGGCAGCAACACGAGCCGCCGCACGGGCAGGTTGCGGCTCGGGGCTCACGCGAGGTCGACGGCGAGGACAGGCCTCACCTCGGTGGCCCCGGTCGTCGAGCTCGGGCTCCGCGCCGCCCATTCCAGCGCCGTGTCGAGGTCCGGAACGTCGATGACGAGGTAGCCCCCGAGCATCTCCTTCGTCTCGGCGAAGGGCCCGTCGTGGACGTGCCGCCGGCCGTCACGCAGGCGTACGGTGGTCGCCGCGAGCGGTGGCTCGAGCGCGTTGCCGCTCTTGACGATTCCCGCCGCGTAGATCGCGTCCATGTAGGCCCGCCAGGACTCCCAGTAGTCTGCCGCGGCCGGGTCCTCGCGCCTTCGCTCGAGGTCACCGGGGCGCTGGAAGAACATGAGCATGTAGTTCATCAGGGTCTCCTCTCGTAGCTCAGCGCCAGGGCTCGATCACGAGCTTCCCATGAGTGGCGCGGTCGGCGAGCACATCGTGGGCTTCCTGCGCGCGAGATAGAGGAAGGGTGCGGATCGGGGGCGGGCGAACGCGACCAGACGCGACGTCTCCGAGTAGCGCACCGAGCGCGGGCCCTGCGACCCCCGGACGCTCGCGGAACCAGTTCCCGAGGTTGAAGCCGGTGACGGTCTGGTTGGTCGCGGGCGCGTAGAAGAGGCGGTCGAGCGCGCCGGGAGAGAGGGACGCGCTCGTGCCGCTCGCCGCGCCGAAGACGACGAGTCGCCCGAAGGGCGCGAGGCACCGCAGCGCTCGCTCCGACATGGGCCCTCCTTCGGCCTCGAGCGCCACGTCGACCCCGCGCTGCTTCGTCATCGCGAGCACGTGCTCGGGCCAATCCTCTCGCGAGGTGTCGACGACCTCGTGCGCGCCGAGCGCGATCGCCGCGGCGCGCTTCCTCTCGTGCCCGACGCCCGCGATGACCTTCGCGTCGAGCTGCCGAGCCATCGAAACGGCGAAGCTCCCGACGCCGCCGGTGGCTGCAGGAACGAAGATCGCGTCGCCGGCGGTGAGACGTGCGACCTCGGTGAGCATCAGCCTCGCGGTCAGCCCCGCGACCGTGAGCACGCTGGCGACGTCGGTTGGAACGCCCTCCGGGATGGGCGAGGCCGTGGCGGCGTAAGCGACCGCGAACTCCGCGTAGCCTCCGCAGCCGTCCGCTCCGGCGAGCGCGAACACGGAAGCGCCCACGGGTGGGGCGTCGACTCCCGCGCCGTGAGCGACCACGGTTCCGGCGACTTCGCCGCCGGGCACGAACGGAAAAGCCGTGGGGAAGGGGTACAGATCCCCGCGGCGCCGCTTCAAGTCCGAGAAGTTCACCCCAGCATGGGCGACCCGGACGAGGATCTGCCCCGGCCCCGGCTCGGGGACGGGCAGCTCCGCGAGCACCAGGGCGGCGCCTCGCCGGTCGGCGAGGGCCGCTCTCATCGAGGTGGGCAGGGAGACAGGAGGCTTCGAAATCATCGGGGTCGTCCTTCCGTGGTGGTGCCTCGAGGGCACGCCTGGAAGACGATCGAGCGAGCGTCGAACGGACACCGAAGCGACGCCCAGCGTTCCGCGCGTCATCTCGCCCGCGGGCGACCGGGCACGCCCTGGCCCGAGCCCTCACGGAGTCAGCGAGGAACGCGACGCTCGAGCCACGCGCGGGCGCGCTTGGCGTGGGGGCTCGAGGGGTGGCGCGCGATCAGCCTCTCGGCCGCACGCATCGCGCCGTCCTCGTCGCCGCGCGCACGCGCCGCATCGAAGGCGAGGAAGGCCGCCTCTTCGGCGAGCGCGCCGTTCGGGAACGCCGCGTCGCGCTCGAGCAACTTGGCGCGCGCACAGGCGTGGTCGGCGGCGCGCACGCAGGCGCGCGCTTCCTCGAGGAGTCTGGCCTCCGCGGCGAGGGGGTCTGGAGGGGTCGCTGCGGGAGGCGCCACGCGCAGCGGCGAGGGGCCGTCGGGAAGCGCGCCGACCGCGACCGCCTTCCCCGACGGCTCGCTCGGCGCGTCCTGCGCGTCCAGCGGGATCGGACGTGCGCTCGACGGCTCGGAAGACGCGCTCGCGGTCGCCGCCGTCGGCGCGTCGCTCGGGCGCGCCACGGGGCTCGGGGGCTTCACGTCGGGCACCGCGAGCACCGCTCCCCCCGCAAGGGCGAAGCCGACCGCGCTCGCCGCCACGACCTTCACGAGGATGCTGGCCTTCGCTGCGGCGGGCTTCACCGCCGCGAAGGCCGCTGCGGCGCTGGTCACGAGCCCCGCGGCGCGGAGCACCTCCGCGCGATTCGCTCGGCGGCGCTCCGCGCTCGGCGCGTCCTCGACGCCAGCGCGGAGAAGCTCCTCTTCGAAGGGTGAAAGGCTCATCTCCGCCCTCCTCGTGCGAGGCGCGCGCGGGCGCGCTTCGCCGCTTCCCCGAACGCTTCCCTGGCGCGCCGGAGGCGCGAGGCCGCGGTCCCGACGGGCACCTGGAGGAGCTCCGCGACGTCCGCCACCGCGAGCCGCTCGATCTCCACGAGCACGAGCACTTCGCGCAGATCGTTCGGCATTTCCGCGAGCGTCTCGTCGAGCGCCGCCCGCGCCTCGTGCGCGATGAGCTGCGCCTCGGCGCCAGGCGACGCGTCAGGCAGCGTCGCGATGAGGTCGTCCCCTCCGACGACGCGCCGCGACGGGTCCCGACGTCGGATCTCGGAGGCCACACGCAGCGCGACCCCGTAGAGAAACCGGCTCTCTTCGCCGCCTCGGATGTCGTCGAGCCGCTGGGCCGCGACGAGGAACACGCGCTGGGTCGCGTCGTCGGCATGGGCGTCGGGGACACCGAGGCGACGCACGGTGCGCCAGATGGCGTCATGATGCGCGTCGAACATCGCGGCGAGCCGCGCGGCTCGCTCCGCAGCGGGTGCAGGAGGGGCCTCGCGAGGAGCCGTGGTCTTCGCCAGCGGTATCACGGCGACGCGCGGATACCACGGCGATGCCGGCGCGCCAGCGTCGACCGTCGAACGCGTCATCGGAACAGCACCCCGCCGCCGATCCCCGCGCTCCATGCGACCGGGCTCGGCGTGATCAGCGCCTCGCCTGGAAGGACGAAGCGATCACGGAGGAGCGGCGTCGTCGCCGCGAGGTCCAGATCGAGAAACGCGCTCGTCGTACCGGGACTCCCCAAGATGAAGCGATGGTGGAGCGCGCCGCCGGCGGCAACCCAGAGCCGTGTGGCCTCGAGCTCCGCCGCAGCGTCGAGGACGCCAGCCTCCACACGAGCGCAGAGCGCGAGGACGGCGTGGCCGTCCAGCCCGCCGACCCCGAGCGGGCACGCGTCGACGCCGAGAGCCGCGAGCGCGAAGTCCGCTCGCACGGCGCCGCGGACGACCGCGGCCCCGGC
>JALHPN010000121.1 GCA_022842465.1 Polyangiaceae bacterium
GAGCGCGGCGGCGTGGGCGGTGCTGGCATGGGGGGTCGCCGCGTCGACGCCGGCGTCGACGACCGGGAGCGGGAGCGAGCAGGCGCCGGCGTCGGCGCCTCCGTCCTCGAAGAGCGCCGCCTCGCAGTTCGTGTCGGCGAGGACGGTCCATGCCTTCTCGTCGAACGTGCAGCCCGCGACGACGGCGACGAGCTGATTGTCGTGCGTCGCGAAGCGGAGCCAGCCACGGCCCGTCGCGGGCTCGCGCTGGAGCACGGCGGAGCCGAGAGCTACGCCCGTCCCGTTGATGGTGAGGCCGCCCATCATGCCGGCGCGCGGGGCGAGGAGCGTACGGACCTGGTACTCGACCTTTCCCGACTCCGTCATGAGCGTCGTCGCCATCGCGGTCGTGCGCTCGACGGTGACGCGAGCGTTGCCGCGGCCGAAGCCCGCCGTGAGGCGCGCGTCGAGGGCGACGACCGAGCGCTTGCCGCCGCGCGACGTGCGGATCGTCGCGACGAGATCGGCGCTGTTCATGACCTCGTCGAGGGTCACGTCGCGCGGGTCGGGCGAGGTGAGCTGCGCGGCCGGCGGCAGCGCCGTCGTCGGGTCGAACGAGAACGACGGCGTCCTGCAGCGTCCGAGGACGACGGTGCGGTCCTGCACGATCGCGGCGCCGGTCGCGTCCACGTCGTCACCGTCCTCCTCGGAGGTCACCCCGCAGGCGAGGAGTCCACCGGCCGTGACGGCAGCGGCGAGGACGGCGTACGAAGCGGTGCGCGTGAGGCTCATGCCCCACGTCGTCGCACACCGCGTACCAGCGCCCAACTCCTCGGAATGACGAGATCGAGACCGCCCCCGACTGACGCGCCGACCCCGGCGCGGACCACCGGGAGGCCGTCCATGATCGATCCGATCAGGCGGCGGGGTCGCGGTCGAACGGGAGGTACGTGGCCTGCCAGGCGTGGGCCCGCACGTAGGCCTCGGCCGTCTCCGCCGTCACCTTCGTCGACCGCGCGACGCCGTTCGCGATCGCGCGCTGGATGACGCGGGCCGCGACGCGCATGCTCACCTCGCGTAGCTCGGACACGGGGGGGTAGAGCAGACCTGCCGCGGCGTGGTGCTCGCGGGTGTAGTCGGCGAGCGCGTAGGCAGCCTCGAGGACCATGTCGCCCGTGATCTCGGACACGTCCGCGAGGATCGATCCGAAGCCGAGCCCGGGGAAGACGAAGGCGTTGTTTCCCTGGCCGATGGGAACGTCGCGGTCGCCCACCCGGACGGGCGCGAAGGGGCTGCCCGTGGCGACGAGCGCGCGGCCCTCGCTCCAGGCGAGGATGTCGATCGGCTGCGCCTCGCACGCGCTCGTCGGGTTCGAGAGCGCGAAGACGACGGGGCGTGACGCGTTCGGGAGGAGCGCGCGCACGACGTCCTCCGTGAAGGTGCCGGGCTGACCGGAGAGGCCGAGGAGCGCGGTGGCCTTCGCGTTCGTGATCGTCTCGACGATGCCGAAGCCCTCGGCGGAGCCTGCCCGAGGCCAGCTCGCGACGGCTTCCGCCGGCTGCGCGAGCGGCCGCTTGTAGTCCTCCATCGGGCGCCCCTCGACGAGGAGCCCCTTCGAGTCGAGCACGAGCACGCGCGCCCTGGCCTCGTCGGCGGAGAGGCCCTCGCGACGCATGCCCTCGGTGACGGCCAGCGCGACTCCAGCGCCGCCCGCGCCGGCACCGTACACGACGACGCGCTCGTCACGGAGCCTACGGCTCGACGCCGCGCACGCCACGAGGAGGCCCGCGAGCGCGACGGCGCCGGTGCCCTGGATGTCGTCGTTGAACGAGGGTACCCGCCTCCGGTAGCGCTCGAGGACCGCGAAGGCCGCGTCCTTCGCGAGGTCCTCCCACTGCACGATCGCGCGCGGCCAGCGTGCGTGGAGCGCGTCGACGACCTTGTCCATGAACGCGAGATAGGCCTCGCCCTTGAGGCGCTCGCGACGCACGCCGAGGTACGTCGGCGCGCCGACGAGGTCCTCACGGTCGGTGCCCACGTCGAGTCCGACCGGGAGCGTGCGCGCCGGGCTGACGCCACCGGCGACCGTGTAGAGCGCAAGCTTACCGATCGCGATCGCCATTCCGCCGTAGCCCTGATCGCCGATCCCGAGGATCGCCGACGAGTCGGTGGCGACGACCATCCGGACGTCGTCGAGGAGGCTGTTCTTCGTCGCCTGCTCGGCGCGATCGATGTTGTCGATCGAGAGCGAGAGGCCGCGCGCGTTCTGGTAGATCGCCTGGAACTTCTGCACGGCCTCGCCGACGGTCGGCGTGTAGACGATCGGGAGCATCTCCTCGAGGTGGCGCTCGAGGAGGGCATGGAACAGGATCTCGTTCCGCTCCTGGAGCGCGCGGAGGTAGACGTACTTCGCGAGCGGCGTCGGCTCGTCCACGAAGCCCTGGTGGACGCGCGCCAGCTGCTCGTCGAGCGAGGCGACCTTCGGCGGGAGCAGGCCGTCGATCCCGAGCGCGATCCGCTCGTCGAGGGGGAAGGCGGTGCCCTTGTTCGTGAGCGCGAGGCGGAGGAGCGCCGCGCCGCCCAGGCGGACGCGCAGGCGCTGTTCACCGCCTGCTCCGCGAACGAGGTCGAAGTACGGGGAGAGGCGGGCCATGTCGCCGCAGCGTGCACGTGGTCCTCGTCCACGTAAAGCGCAGGATGTCGCCGGGAAGACGACCTCGCCCCCGGATCCGACGGTCCTCGCTGACCGATCCAGGTTCCATCGGCTCGGCAGGAGCCGATGCCTGGATCCCTCGCGTCCCGCGCGGGAGATCGCACGTCATTTTCTCGCCTGGAGCGCGGACAAAAGAGCTTTGCCGTGTGCATGGACGGCATGAACGGTGCTCCCTCCTCACCCCCATGAGCGCTCACGCGATGGTCCTCCCGCGGCGTCCCCCGTCCGTCGTCGTTCGCAGGCCGATGCGACCCGAGGCGCCCACCCTGCCCGTCGGCGCGCCGCAGTCTCTGGCGAACGGGTTCTTCGGCGAGCACGAGGAGTACGAGGACGGCGAGGAGCGCACGCAGCGGCGGCCGCCGCCGTCGCTGGAGCCCGAGACGATCCCCTTCCGGCAGAGTCGTGACGACGCGACGCTCGACCAGGACGAGGACGATCAGGCGGAGCTCCTCGCGCGCGTCGAGCAGCTCGCGCGCCTCGACACGACGGCGCGGATGGACCGCTCCGGCATCAACGAGATCGTGCGTCAGCCCGAGGAGGACCGGACGCGCGTCGGGGCGCCCCGCCCGCTCCCGTCGAGGGCCGTCGCGATCCCGACGCCGCTGCCGCCGCCGCCGCACATGCACTCCCCGGCGCTCGCGTACGCGCAGACGCAGGTGCAGATGCACATGCTGCCGCCGGCGGTCGCCGTCCACACGCCGGCGCACGTCCACGCGCCGAACGTCATCCCCGGCTACGTCGTCGCCCATGTGCCGGCGCCGCCCCCCACCGCGAGGAAGACGGCAGCGCCGAAGAAGAGCGGCCCGCGCGTCGCGACGTTCCTGTGCGGCATGGTCGCGGTCGGAATGGCGATCGTCGCGCTCGCGGAGAGCCCGATCGGCTACCGGCCCGAGGTCGCGCCGTACGCCCGGATCGTGCGCACCGAGGCGCGTTCGGCGGCCGTGAAGGTGCGACACGGCGTGCTCGACCTCGTCGCGCGTGTGCAAGCGCCCTGATCGAGTCGATCACCGGTTCGCGGAAGGCCAGCGCGTCCTCCGATCCACGGAGGATCATCGACGCGGAACCCGACGACGAGGCGAGCTCGAAAACGCCGGACTTCTGGGCCCCGACGTCATGGCCCGCCTCCTGCACCCACGAAGAACATGCGCGTCTCGCGTCTCTTCGCTCTCCTGGTCGCGGTCCCCACGCTCGTCAGCGTCGTCGGTTGCGCCGCGACGCCGGTCGAGGCCTACAACAACAAGGCGGTGAAGAAGAAGACCACCGACGAGGACGACGAGACGGACGGCACCGACGGAGACGTCGAGGACGACGACACGGAGACGAGGCCGAGGGATACGACGCCGACGGACCCCACGCCGACGGAGCCGTCGACGGGTCCCGTCACGCAGGATCAGATCCCGCCGCAGGGCACCTGCTCGACGCCGACCAACAAGAAGCTCTGCGTCGGCTGCTGCGTGAACGGGACGGCCGACTCGGCGAACGCGTTCGCCGCCTGCGCGTGCGAGAGCCCCGGCGTCTGCGCATCCGAGTGCGGCGCGACCTTCTGCGCAGGCAAGTCTCCGAGCGCGGCGTGCAGCACCTGCATGAACAACCGCGCGCTCCAGTGCGAGGAGGCCGCGACGGGCGGCAGTAGCTTCAACCTCCAGCAGCTGCAGTGCCTCGTCACCTGCTTCTGACGGGCGGCGCTACGGGACCCGTCCCTCGGCGAGGACCAGCTCTTCCTCGACGCGCTCCGTGCGCGCGGTGAGCCGGTTACCGCTCGGGACGTTGACGAGGCGCTGATAGCCGACACGGAACCGCACGGGCTGCCCTTCGGCGGCGGGCGGAAGAGGGAACGTGAACGCGGTGGGGCCGAAGAGCCGGGTGTCCTCGATCTCGGCCCGCCTCCCTTTGACCATCCCGAACGTGCGCGCGAGCCTCCGCTCGAAGCGAGCGGTGGGCTCTGCGCCGTCGGGGCCGACCTCGACGACGACGCGAAGGCGCCGGAACATGTCGCCTGTCGGGAAGGCGTGACCGACGCCCTTCGGCGCGAGATCGAGGACGAACGCGCCTCCGTCGCGGCGGCCGCTCGCCGTGAGCGCGGCGGCGAGGGCCTCTCGGCTCCGCGTGATGCCGAAGCGATGGGACGCGTGGCGCGAGGCGCCCTCCCCGACCTTCGGGAGGTGACACGTCGCGCAGCTCGTCTGCGCGTGGGGACCGGAGGCATGCTCGGCCGCCGTGCGCTGCATCATGCGCGCGGGCTCGGCACGAGCCGGCGCGCGCGGATCGCTGTCCTTCTCCGGGAAGCCGAACTCGTGGCAGCCCGCGCAGACTCGCACTCCGAGCGCCGCTCGCTTCGCGGGCGTCGCGTCGTGAGCGGCCGACACGGTCGCGCCGTGGCAGCTCGTGCACGTCACGCCGTGATCGGCCGACCACGCGTCGGGCTCGTCCCTCGGGTCGGCCTCCGGCGCGTGACAGCTCCGACAGAAGGCGAGCCGCTCGATCGCGTAGCCGCGCGCGAAGGAGGCATCGCGGAAGGCGGAGCGATGAAGGGACGAGGACCACTCCGCGGCGATGTCGGCATGACACGACGTGCACCGCTCGTTCTCGGACGCCGAGGCCGGCGACGCGGACGCGCGAACGCCCTCGCCACGCGCGGGCTCGCTCGTCGCCGCGAGGGCGGACGACAGGAGGATCGCGCCGACGAGCGCGATCTCTCGCTTCAACGCTCCTCCTCGGGCTGGATCACGGCGACGGTCTGCGTGACGCGCTCGCGGAAGATCGCGGTCACGAGGACGCTCCCCACGGTGCAGGTCCGGACGAGCCACCGATCGCCGTTCTTGCGCAGGAGCAGGCTCGCATCGTCACAGCCGTCGTCGTTCGCCGTCGCGACGCCCTCCGCGTCGTAGCTCCGCGTGTCGACGACCTGGACGATCGGGCTCTCCTCGTCTCCGGGATCCTTCCGGGTGACCGCCGGCATCCGCTGGCGCGTCACGACCTTGCCCTCGGCGTCTCGGGTGACGAGCGAGCCGCGCTCGGCCGACCACGTCCGGCCCTCTCCATCGTAGGCGAGGAGCTCCGAGCCCGCCGGGCGCGCGCCCGCTTGACGCCAGCCGCGTCCGTCCCGCACGAAGCCGTGGACGCCTCGGAGGCCCGTGCAGTCGCCCGCCTCGTACTCGACCTGGAGGGCGACCGCGCCCCCCTCGCGCGCCGACATGCCGTGGCTCGACATCCCGTTCGTGCCGCAGGTCTCGGTGCCGGGGAGCGCCTCCCACGTGCTCTTCCCGCTCGGCTCGAGGTGCGCGACCCACCCGCCGTCGTGGCCCTCGCGCGTCCCGGCCAGCCAGACGTGACCGTCGGACCCACCGGCCGCCTGCGAGACGAACATCGGGAGCGGCTTCGTGGCGCTCCGCTTCGTCGCGTCGAACCAGTGCACCTTCACGACCGACGTGCTCTCGTCCCCGTCCTTGGTGAGGACCACGTCGTTCTCGACGACGGCCATCCCCGCGTCGTTCCACGCGAAGACGCCGGAGATCCACGGCATGCTGTTCCGGTGGTCGAAGGCGTAGCGCGCCGTCCTCTGCCACGCGTTCCCGTCGAAGCGATAGGCGACGCCGTCCGGTGCGGAGCCGCGCGTGGCGAGCCTCCCGTACACGAGCCAGCTCCCCGCGGGGCCGCCGGCGGCGCCGTGGACGCGCATCGCGTGCTGCGCGTCCTTCGGCAAGCCTCGTCGGAGCGCGCGCGACGCGACGACGGGCCCGTCCCCCTTTGCCTGCGCGACGGGGAGATCGTCGAGCACGACGAGGCGATCGCCGTAGTCCACGAGAGTGTCTCCCCGGCGGGCGTCGGTGGCGGGGTGGACGATCACCGCGAGGTGGAAGTCTCCTGGCGGGTCGACGACCTCGGGCGGACGCGCCGGCTCGGCGGTCGCCTGCGGCGCCGACGCCACCGGCATCGGCGGGAGCTCCGACATCGCGCCGCGCGGCGGCGACGAGACGGGCCGCGGCGCCTCGGCGCTGATGTCCGTCCCCTTCGTACACGCCGCGAGGACGAGGCACGCGAGGGGCCCCAGGGTGAGGATGCGGCGGATCGTATTCTGGGCTCTCACGGGACCTCCATGCGGCTCGTCTCGGATCGGAGAACGACCAGCTCACCTGCGCTGTTCTCCCGATGGACGCGATGCTCGCGATTTTCGCGTGTGGGCGTCGCAGGAGACGTCCGGAGTGTGACCCACGGCGGGAGAAGGCACGGGGATCTTACGACCCGCGCGGGTGGGTCTTCCTTGGTCGGCCCTTTCTCCCGGAGCTTCGCGGGCTCAGGGAAGATCTCGGACGCGCCGCTCGAGCGCGATCGCGAGACGATCCATCTTCCGGTAGAGCGCCTGGCGGCTGAGACCGAGCATCGCCGCGGCGCGCGACACGACGCCCCCCGCGTCGGCGAGCGCTCGCTCGACCTCGGCGCGCTCGGCACGCTCGGCGGGATCGAGGAGCTCGGCGGGCTCGGGATCGCGGGAAGGCGTCGAAGAGGACACCTTGGACGACGCTACGGACCGTTCGCCGGAGCGCGGGCCAGCCGCGGAGAGGCCGAGATCGTCCTTCGTGATGGGACCCGCCGTCTGGACGAGGGCGGCCCGCATGACGCGGTTCTCGAGCTCGCGGACGTTGCCCGGCCAGTCGTGCTCGACGATCGCCGCGCGAGCGTCGTCGGCGAAGCGCTGTCCGGGCGCGCGCCCCGCGAGGAAGTGTTCGGCGAGGAGGAGCGCGTCCTCGGGCCGATCGCGGAGCGGCGGGACGCGGAGCTCGATGACGTTGATGCGGAAGAGGAGGTCCTCCCGGAAGGTGCCCTCGGCGATCATGCGGGAGAGCTCCGCGTTCGTCGCGCAGACGAGGCGGATGTCCGCCTTGCGCGTGACGTTGCTCCCGAGACGTTGGAACTCGCCGGTCTGGAGGACGCGGAGCAGCTTCATCTGCCCCGTCGGCGACAGGTTTCCGATCTCGTCGAGGAAGAGCGTCCCGCCGCTCGCCTCCTCGAAGCGGCCGACGCGCGTCTTCGTCGCGCCCGTGAACGCCCCCGCCTCGGCGCCGAAGAGCTCGGCCTCGAGGAGCTGGTCCGGGAGGCCGCCGGCGTTGACCTTGACGAACGGCGCCGACGCGCGGCGGCTGTTCGCCTGCACGATCTCGGCGATGCGCTCCTTGCCCGCGCCGTTCGGCCCGGTGACGAGGACGGGGACGTCCGCCGCCGCGACCCGCACGGCGAGCGAGACGACGTCGTGCATCTCGGGGCTCGCGTGGACGAGCCCGCGGAGATCGTACCGCTCGGCGAGCTCCCGGCGGGCGCGGGCGGTCCGCGCGGCGAAGCGCATACGCTCCTGCGAGAGCTCGCGGAGCTTCACGAGGTTCTTCACCGTCGCGACGAGCTTCTCGTCGTTCCACGGCTTCGCGACGTAGTCGCTCGCGCCTTCCTTGATGAGCATCACCGCCGTCTCGAGCGAGGTGAACGCGGTCATGAGCAGGATGGGCACGTCCGGATCGAGCCGGCGGATCGCGCGCATGAGCTCGATGCCCTCGACGCCGCTCGTCGTGTCGCGCTGGAAGTTCATGTCCTGCACGACGACGCCCACATCCTCGCGGCTCACCTGGTCGAGCGCGTCCGAAGGCGTCCGAGCCACGAGCGTCTGGAGGCCGTGGACGTCGAAGAGGACTTCGAGCGCCGTGCACACGGCCGGGTTGTCGTCGACGACGAGGACTTTCATGTGCGGGCCCGAGCAGGCACGATAGCCGAGCCTTGGAGACCTTGCTCGCGGTGACCGCCATCTCCTCCGCCGTCGCCGTCTCGGCCAGCGTGGCGTTCGGCTTCGCGGTGCGGGCAGCGAGGGTCGCGCGCGGGCAGGCCGAGGCGCGCGCCCGCGACGCCAGCGAGGCCCTCCGGATGCTCCGCACGGCGATGGACGCGGCGCCGGCGGCGACGGTGCTCCTCAGCGATCTCGGGGTGGTCGTCCTCACGAACGCGCCCGCGCGCGACATGTTCGCGGAGGGCAAGGAGCTCGAAGGGCAGAACTTCCTCCAGCTCCTCGGCAACGCCCCGCCCGCCTTCCGCGAGGCGCTCGTCGGAGAGGAGGACGCGCTCTTCACCGTCGGCGCCGACGCGGAGGAGGGCGGCGACACGTTCCGCCTCACGAAGCGGCACGTCGAGCTCGACGGGCGGACGTGCATGCTCCTCACCGTCGAGCAGGTCACGAGGCAGGTGCGCCGGCAGGAGGTCCTCGTCTGGAAGAAGCTCCTCCGGACGATCTCCCACGAGATCAACAACTCGCTCGCGCCGATCTCGTCCTTGGTGCACTCGGCGCGCGTCATCGCCGGCAAGCCCGAGCACGAAGGCAAGCTCGCGCGCGTCTTCGACACCATCGAGGAGCGCACGAAGCACCTCGAGGAGTTCCTGGAAGGGTACGTCCGCTTCGCGCGGCTCCCGAGCCCGCGCCTCCAGAAGGTCTCCTGGCCGACGTTCCTCGGGCGAATCCGCGAGATGTTCCCCCTCGCCGTGATCGGGTCCCCGCCCGCCGGCTCCGAGGGCTTCTTCGACCCCGCGCAGCTCGAGCAAGTGCTCCTCAACCTGCTCCGGAACGCGGAGGAGTCCGGGAGCAGGCGCGAGGACGTCTCGCTCGAGGTGACGCTGCGCGAGGACGGCGGCTCGGACGTCGTCGTCGCGGACCGCGGCCCGGGCATGAGCCGCGAGGTGCTCGGGAGCGCGCTCCTCCCGTTCTACTCCACGAAGGAGCGCGGGACGGGCCTCGGCCTCGCCCTGTGCCGCGAGATCATCGAGTCGCACGGCGGCAAGATCCGCCTCCAGAACCGCGAGGGCGGCGGACTCTGCGTCACGTGCTCGCTGCCGCCGCGGGACGTGCCGACCTCCCCGGCCGCGGCGAAGATCACGCTGACGCACGGCTGAGTCAGGCGTCGTTCGCGACGCCTTCGAGCGGCGTGGCCTCGAGCCCGCGCCGCGGAGCGACCGAGAGCGTGATCGTTCCGCTGAGCGAAGGGGCGACCCGCTCCGCACCGTCACGCCTCTGGACGGCCCACCACGCACGCGCGTGGTCGAGCGTCCACGGGGCGAGCTTCATCGCGCGGAGGGAGGCGACGACCTCGTCGGCCGACGCGGGGCGCTCGTCGCGCCGCTTGGCGAGGCACCGGAGGACGAGCGCCTCGAGCTCGGCCGGGACCGGCGCGCCCGCGCGGAGCGACGGCGGGACGACCGGCTTGTGCAAGTGCGCGCCGCACACCTCCACCACGGTCTTGCCGTCGAACACGGGCTCGCCGGTGAGGAGGAAGTAGCCGACGGCACCGAGGGCGTAGAGGTCACTCCGCTCGTCGACGTCCGAGGGCCGCGTGATCGCCTCGGGGGACATGTAGAGCGGCGTGCCCGTCACGACGCGCGCCTCGCTGAGGCCGCTCGCCGGCCCGGAGAGCTCCTTCACGAGCCCGAAGTCGACCACCTTCACGAGGTCGGACCGGCGGGCGTGCTCGCAGAGGATGACGTTCGCGGGCTTGATGTCTCTGTGGATGAGGCCGACCGCATGCGCCTCGGCGAGCGCTTCGGCGATCTGGGCGAGGACGTGCGCGACGCGCGCGGGCGGCATCGGACCGTGCTCGTCGACGAGGCGCTGGAGATCGACGCCGTCGAGGAACTCCATCGCGTAGTAGAAGGCGCCCTCCGGCGAGCGGCCGAAGTCGTAGACGGACACGACGTTCGGATGGGAGATCTGCGCCGTGAGCTGCACCTCGCGCTCGAAGCGCGCGAGCGCCGCCTCGTCGATCCCTTGCTCGACCTGCGAACGAGGGGGGCACACGCGCGTCACGATCCCGGCCCGGCCGAGCACGGCGCAAGGCGGGGCGACGTTCACGTCGCGGAGCACCTTCACCGCGGTCGGACGACGGAGGAGCGCGTGACGGGCGCGGTAGACCACGCCCATCCCGCCCTGGCCGACCTTCTCGAGGAGCGTGTACTGCCCGAGCTCGATCGCGCGCTCGACGCGCTTCCTGAGCCCGTAGATCACGAACGACACGGCCGTCGTGCCGACGATCGACACGACGCTCCAGATCACGGTGTTGATGATCGGGATGGACACCTTGCCGGCGAAGGCGACGCCGGGCGGAGCATCGCGCCAGATCACGTACGAGTAGAGGCCCACGATGACGGCCGAGAGCGTGCCGAGCACGGTGGCGCTCCGCGGGCTGGCCGGGACGAGCGCCGCGCGGAGGACGAGCACGTGCGCCGAGCCGAGGAGCATCGCGAGGTCGGGCCGGAGATCCAGCGGCGCGTTCTCGAGCATGAGGCAGAACATGAAGATCTGCGCGAGCGTCACGCTCGTCTCGAGCACACCGAGGGCGAGGAGGCTCGGCTTCACGTACCGGAGGACGGCCGTGAGCGCGAGGAGCCCGAGGCCGACGCCGAGGTGGTACCGGAGGTGCGGCTCCGCCTCGTCGACCGAGTGCTGCCAGAAGTCCCCGCCCATGAAGTGGCAGAGGACGCGGTCGATCACCCACGTCACGAGCCAGAGCGCGCTCGCGAGCCCGAACATGAACGTGATGCGGCTCTGGAGGAAATCGCGGAGGCCGTCCGGCGACGACGGTACCGTGCCGAGGCGCTGGAGCATGCGGCGGATCCGCGCGGCGGCCTCCTCCCGCGGGGGCGGGCCGGACGTCACCGTGAGGCTCGTCGACGAGGCGCTCGGAGAGACAGGGGACATGGGGGCTCCGGGACCGGACGCTGCACGCGTCGTGCCCCTGCGTAAAGCCGCGCGTGCGCGTCCGGACACTGCGCCCGGACGGCCGGACAGATGACCGTGTCCGGACAGGTGTCCGGGCGAGGCGCGCGAGGTTTCACGAGGTTCGCGATGGCGCGGCGCCTGCAGACGCGGACCACGAAGGAACCCCAGGAACATGTCGAAAGTCGGACACCTCGCCCCGCTCCTCGTCCTCGCCCTCGCCGGCTCCGCCGTCGCGTGCCGCTCGCCGGTCGTGAGCGAGGCGAAGGCGCAAGGCCCCGCCGCCCCCGCCGAGGTGGTGATGAAGGTCGACACCGCGACGGCGGCGACCAAGACGGTACCGAGGACGATCAAGCTCCGCGGAACGCTCGAGGCCAACCGGCACTCCGACGTCGCGTCCGACGCCGCCGGCAAGGTCGCCCAGACGTTCGTCGAGCGCGGCGCGCTCGTGAAGAAGGGCGCCGTCCTCGCGCGCCTCGACGTCACGAACGCCGCCCTCACCGCCCAGCAGGCGAAGGCGGACAAGGAGAGCGCGGAGACGGACGCCGCCCTCGCCGCCGACGAGCTCGCGCGCACCGAGCGCCTCGTGACGTCGGGCGCCATCGGAGACGCCGAGCTCGTCCGGGCACGCGCGCGGAAGAGCGCCGCCGAGCAACGGGTGCAAGCGGCCGGCGCGCGGTCCGCGCTCTCGGCGAAGACGGTCGGCGACGGGCTCGTCCGCGCCCCCTTCGACGGCCTCGTCGCCGATCGTTGGGTCGACGAGGGAGAGTGGGTCGCGCCGTCGGCCCGCGTCGCGACCGTGCTCGACGTCTCGACGCTGCGCTTGAAGCTCTTCGTGCCCGAGGCCGCCGCGCTCGCGGTGAAGGAGGGCCAGGACGTCCGCTTCTCGGTGTCGAGCGAGCCAGGCAGGACCTTCACGGGGCGCGTCCGCTACGTCGGACCGCAGCTCCACGCCGCGAGCCGCGAGCTGGTCGTCGAGGCCGTCGTCGAGAACGCGGAGCGGACGCTGAAGCCCGGCGGGTTCGCGACCGCGCACCTCGCCCTCGGCGAGCGCCCTTCGGTCGTCGTCCCTGCGAGCGCGCTTCGCAAGGTCTCTGCGGGCAGTCGCGTCTTCGTCCTCCGCGACGGAAAGCTCGAGGATCGCGTCTGCGAGGTCCTCGAGACCGAGTCGAACGGGGCCGAGGCGTACGTCCTCGCCGGCGTGAAGGAGGGCGAACGGGTCGTCGTGAAGCCGACGACCGAGATGCACGACGGCCTCCGCGCCGAGTGAGACCACCATGCAATTTCTCGCCAAGCTCTCGGTCAAGCGCCCCGTCTTCGCGACGGTGCTCATCCTCCTCATCTGCGTCATCGGCCTCGCCGGCTACGCCCAGCTCGGGGTCGACCGGTTCCCGAAGGTCGACTTTCCGACGATCGCCGTCATCACGCGCATGCCGGGCGCGGCGCCGGAGGAGGTCGAGACCGAGATCAGCCAGAAGATCGAGGAGGCCGTCAACTCGATCAGCGGCATCGATCAGCTGAAGTCGATCTCCAGCGAAGGTGTGTCGCAGGTCATGGTGACGTTCGTCCTCGAGAAGGACGCCGACGTCGCCGCCCAGGAGGTCCGCGACAAGGTGGCCACCGTCGTCGGGCTCTTGCCGAAGGGCATCGACCCGCCGCTCGTCCAGAAGTTCGGCACCGAGAACGTGCCGATCATGGAGCTCGCCGTCGACGCGAAGGCGGACGTGCGCTCCGTCACGGAGGTCGCCGACAAGACCGTGCGGCGCAGCCTCGAGACCGTGAACGGCGTCGGGAAGGTCGAGGTCCTCGGGGGGACGAAGCGCCAGGTCAACATCCAGCTCGACGTCGGCGCCCTCCGCGCCCACGACCTCACCGCCCTCGAGGTGCAGCGCGCCATCGCGCGGGACAACGTCACGACGCCGGGCGGACGCGTCGAGAGCGGCCCGAAGGACGTCACTCTCCGCGTGCGCGGCAGGGTCGAGTCGCCGGAGGAGCTCGCGAAGCTCCCGATCAAGAAGCGGGACGGCAGCATGGTCGTCCTCGGGGCGCTCGCGCGGATCGAGGACGGCGCCGAGCGCGTCGAGACCGCGGCCTACGTCGACGGCAAGGCGGCCGTCCTCCTCGCGATCGGCAAGCAGTCGGGCGCGAACACCGTCGCCGTCGTCGACGCGGTGAAGGAGCGCGTGGACGAGATCGGCAAGGACCTCCCCCCGGGCTACTCGCTTCGCGTGGTGCGTGACGAGTCGCGCACGATCCGGACGAGCGTCCACGCCGTGACGGAGCACCTCGTGATCGGCGGCATCCTCGCAGCGATCGTCGTCCTCCTCTTCCTCGGCAACCTCCGGAGCACGGTCATCGCGGCGGTCGCGATCCCGGTCTCGGTGGTCGGGACCTTCGCCCTGATGTGGATGGAGGGCTTCACCCTCGACACGATCACGCTCCTCGCCCTCGCGCTGTCGGTCGGCATCGTCATCGACGACGCGATCGTCGTCCTCGAGAACGTCGTCCGCCACATCGAGGAGAAGGGCCTGAAGCCGTTCCCGGCCGCCGTCCACGCGACGCGGGAGATTGGCCTCGCGGTGCTCGCGACGACGCTGTCGCTCGTGGCCGTCTTCCTCCCGATCGCGTTCATGAGCGGCATCGTCGGCAAGTTCCTGAAGAGCTTCGGCGTGACGATGTCCTTCGCGATCGGCGTCTCGCTCCTCGTGAGCTTCACCCTGACGCCGATGATGTCGGCGCGCTGGCTCCGCGCGAAGCCGCACGCGAGCGCAGAGGCGAAGACGCCGCTCCTCACCCGCATCATCGACATGGGCTACAAGCCCGTCGAGCGCGCGTACGTGCGCGTCCTCGCCTGGGTGATGCGCCACCGGTGGGTGGTCGTCGTCGCCGCGCTCGGCACGCTCGGCTCCTGCGCGCCGCTGGCGGGCGCCGCCTCGAAGGGCTTCCTCCCCAAGAGCGACGAGGCTCGCTTCGAGCTCCAGGCGCGGCTCCCCGAGGGCACGAGCCTCGAGGCGACGGCGATCGTCGCCGAGCGCCTCGCGCGCGAGGTGCGGTCGCTCCCCGGGGTCGAGTCGACCGTCGCGACGATCGGCAGCGGCTACGAGCGGAAGGCCAACGTCGCGAGCATCTACGTCGGCCTCGTCGATCCCGAGAAGCGCACGGCGACGCAGGAGGAGCTCATGGCGCGCGCGCGTCGCGACATCGCGGCGAAGCAGCCGGAGGACGTGAAGGTGCGGGTCTTCGAGGTCGCGCTCTTCGGTGGCGACGCGGCGTGGAACTCGCCGATCGCCTACGTCGTGACGGGGCCGGAGCTCGGCGAGCTCGGGCGCGCGGCGGAGAAGGCGGCCGACGCGATCCGGAGTATCCCCGGCGCCGTCGACACCGACACGAGCCTCGTCCTCGGCAAGCCCGAGATCTCCTTCCGCGCGGACCGCGATCGCGCCGCCGAGCTCGGCGTCGACATCGCCGACGTGGCGGCGACACTCCAGCTCGTCGTCGGCGGCGCCGACACGTCGAGCTACGTCGAGAACGGTGAGACGTACCGCGTCCACGTGCGCGCGGCGGCCGAGCAGCGGCGGAGCGTGGAGGACCTCGAGCTCCTCACCGTCCCGTCGCAGAAGCTCGGCGCGGTCCGCCTCCTCGACGTCGTGAAGCTGGAGGAGGGCTCTGGCCCGTCGCAGATCGAGCGCATGAACCGGCGGCGTCAGGTCCTCGTGACCGCGAACGTCGCGGTCGGGGTCGCCCAGGGCGACGTGCAGCAAGCGTTCGACAGGGCCCTCCCCACCCTCGGCTTACCGCACGGCTACGCCGTCGAGGCGACCGGCAACTCGAAGGAGATGGGGCGAACGGGCAAGGCGTTCCTCATGGCGTTCGGCCTCTCCTTCGTCTTCATGTACCTGATCCTCGCCGCGCAGTTCGAGTCGTGGCTCCACCCGATCACGATCCTGCTGTCGCTCCCGCTCACGGTGCCCTTCGCGCTCGTCTCGATCATCGTGTTCAAGCAGGCGCTCGACATCTACTCCATGCTCGGCATCCTCGTGCTCTTCGGCGTCGTGAAGAAGAACTCGATCCTCCAGATCGACCACATGCTGGCGCTCCGGCGAGAAGGGATGCCGCGCCTCGAGGCCATCCTCCAGGCGAACAAGGACCGGCTCCGCCCGATCCTCATGACGACGATCGCCTTCGTCGCCGGCATGATCCCGCTCGTCACGTCGACCGGCATCGGCGCGGGCTACAACCGCGCGACGGCGGGCGTCATCGTCGGCGGCCAGACGCTGTCGCTCGTGCTCACCCTCCTCGTCACCCCCGTCGCGTACTCCCTCTTCGACGACGCCGCGCTCGCCGTCGGCCGGCTCCGCGAGCGCCTTCGCCGCGGCGCGGCCGAGGAGGACCGCGGCGAGGCCGAGCTCGACGCCGATGTCGACCTCCACGGGGGCGCGGCCGCCGCGGAGTGAAGAGACGCGGAAGATCTCGCGTTCCACACGTTCACGTGGCCCCCCCAGGCCGTGCGGTGGACTTCGGTCGCACGGATCGAGGAGCCCGCTTTTTGCTAGACGTCTTCCATGTACCGAGCCCCCGACACGGCACCCCGCTGCATCGCGTGCAACGGGGCCTCGCTGACTCCGTGGACGCGCTTCGACCCCACGGACGGGTACGCCGCGGTCCACTTCGCGATCCCGAATGCGCGGGGCGGCTTCTTCAGTGGCGGGTCGACGAGGCGCTTCAACGTCGACGTGGCCCGCGTCTGTCTCTCCTGCGGGCACGTCCACCTCGGGATGAGCGACGCGGTCCTGGCGCGCCTCCGGGCGGAGGCGCCGACCCTCGCCCCGCTCGCTCCCCTTCCGAGCGTGTGACCTCGTCGAGTACGCAACGCGTCCGCGATCGCCACCTCGGCGAGGTGGTCTCGCGTCTCAGCCTCCTTCGTAGAAAAACTCTTCGCGGACGATCTTGCCGTTCTCGACGGTGAAGAGCCCTGCCTCCTCCATCTGGATCCGCTGCTTCGACGGCTTGTTCGTGACGTCGAGGCCGAACCGCACGATGAAACGGTTTCCGTTGGGCCAGGGGCCGTCGACGTCGACCGCGTGAACCTCGTGGGCGTCCCCCCACGCCTTGCCTTTCTCCCGGATCGCCGGCAGCCCGCGCGCCTCCTGCGGGAGTCCTCCGGGCATCGCGACGGCTTCGACGCTCACCGCGTCCTGGGAGAACAGCTCGAGGGCAGCATCGAACTGCCCCTTCTTGCAAAGCTCGACGTACCTCTTCGCGACATCGTTCGTGCTCATCGTTCGGCTCCTTTCGACCCGCCCTCTGCTCGGACGGCTGGACCACCTTGCGGACTCTGCCGCGACCGGTCAATCGTCGGCGAGATCCGGGCGAACCAAACCTGACACCCTTCTGTCAGTCATCGCCTTCGTCGCCGCGACGAGCGCGCGGGCGCGCGCGTGCCTCTCACCTGCCGCACGGTCGCTCCTCGGCGAGTCGCCCGGCGACGGGCCCGAGTCGTCGGTCGGCCGGGCCCCTCTGGGAGGCGCTAGAACGTCCTCGTGGGGAAAGGATCGGGCGGCCCTCCGGGGTATCCCCTCAAGGTCGGCGCGTTGGGCGTCCCCGAAATGCCCGGGTCGGACCCCTCGATGTTGGCCGTGATCTTGGCGAGGTCGGCGTTCACTCGCGCGGCCACCGCGTTCTCGCGTGCCCGTCGCGCTTCCTCGGCGAGCTCCTTGGCGGGACATCGCCGTCGATCA
Organism: Polyangiaceae bacterium; assembly: GCA_022842465.1. GTDB lineage: Bacteria > Myxococcota_A > Polyangia > Polyangiales > Polyangiaceae > Labilithrix. The sequence goes on from JALHPN010000121.1 coordinate 17,171, forward strand.
CATCGCTCCCCGAAGCAACACGCCTTGGCCGCCACCTCGTCGACGCGTTGCGCGTACTCCTCGGCGACGCGCGCGCCGTGGGCAGCCTGACCTGCCTCGTTGTGCGCGAGCGCGACGTTCCCCGCGGCCGCCGCCTCCTGCGCGAACTCCATGTGGATGAGCGAGTGCGTGCGCGCCATCTCGGTCACCCGGAGGTATTCAGGAACGTCCGTCGTCGGGACGCGGCAGATGAGGCACCCTCTCGTTGCGCAACACATGCACTGCAGACAGCGCTTCATCGAGAGGACCGCCGGCGGAAGGGGGCGCGTTCATCGCGCTGCGAGCTCGGGAGACCACGAAACCCCGCCCGCGAGCACCGCGCGGAAGGCGTGTGCAAGCTCACCAGCGCCCCGCGTTCGGCTCTCTCTCGAGCGTCCGCACGGGGCGGAAACCGATGGCGGCGAGACCTGCGACACCCAAGGACGCGAGCGCCGCGATTCGTTTCGTAGAGAGGAAACATGACCACATCCGTGTGCAACCGCGATGCCGGGGCGCCCGGCCATCGGGACGCGCAGCTCTCGCGACCTTGCGGGTGGAGACCGGAAGCTCGCAGCCGGCGGCTGTCACGGATCCGTGACGGTTCGCCGCGAAGAGGGAGGTTCTCCGTCCGAATGGCGTACGATCGAGGACGTGCGAGTCCTTGCCGTCGTGCTCGTCGCGCTCGGGGTCCTCACCGGCTGTGGGGCGAGCCCCGCCGAGCGACCGGAGGCGCCGACGGGAACGCTCGTCGTCGTGCTCCGAGAGGGCCCCGCGCGCGTGCCCTTCCAGCCGAAGGTAGCGCGCATCTTCCGGGCCAACGAGCAGCTGACTGCGATCCTCGGACGATCGGTCTCGATCGAGATCGACGGCTCGCTCCTCCCCCAGGACCACGACGGCGCACAGGACGTCATCGCTCGGCTCGTCGAGGATCTCGCCCGCGACATGGCCGCGCTCCGAGACCAGGACAAGGAGGCGTTCGCCCTCGCCCGCGCGAGCTTCGAACGGCTCGTCGTCCGCTATGCCCCGACGGAGGCCGCCGAGCGACGCCGTGAGAACGCCCGCTTCGACGTGCCCGCGCGCGCGGTCGACGTGGCGCACGGCGAGGCGCGCTGGCGGCCGCTCGGGGAGCACCTCGTCGGCCGGGTGATCCTCGCTCAGCACGACGCCGTCCAGCGCGCGAAGTACGAGCGCACGATCCCCGAGCAGCTCTCCGAGAGCGAGCAGCGGGCATGGGCCGCGTGGCACCTCCGCGGACATGGGACGTCGGCGAAGGTCCGCGAGGCGGATCCCCACGGGTACATCGCCGGCTTCGAGTCCTTCCGCGTCCGCGGGATGGTCGCCCTCCACGGCATCGCGACGCGCCGCGGCGACGCCGAGCTCGCTAAGACCACGCGCAGCTTCCTCGTCTCCGCGATCGACGACCTCGGCCGCGCCTACTGGAACGAGCAGCGCCGCGTGACGAACGCGCCGCCCGGCTCCTCTTTCCGCGAGGCGGAGGGCGCGTTCCTCGGGTGGCTCCGCGCCGAGGTCCCGCGCTTCTCGCGCGACGAGAAGGGCGAGCTCGCGGAGTGGCTCTTCTTCGTCGACGGCGAGCGCGACGCGGCCTGGGTGTACCCGGGCATCGATCGGAGGGCGTTCGTGATCGCGGCCGTCGACGCATGGGTCGCCGAGGGCCGGCCCCCCGCGCCGCCCGCCCACGACTCCGCCAAGCTGTACGAGCACACGTTCTGTCCTCGCATCGAGGAGACGCCTTCCGCGAACGCGCGCGCGAACCTTCGTCCGAACGGCAAGCCGCGGATGACGGACGCCGGCCGATGCTCCGGGAGGTTCTACCGCTGGGCGCTCGCGAAGGAGGACGGTGAAAAGCTCCTCGCCGAGCTCGTCCTCACCCGGAGGGATCCCGCGCTGACGGTCGCCGTCGCCCACGGCGCCAAGGCCGCGAGCTCGAACGACAAGGGAGGGAAGTACCTCCGCTGGCTCCGTCGGCTCGAGGCCGACCCCACGTCCTGGCGGCTCGCGATCGAGGAGGTCGACGACGGCTACCCCGACGAGCCTCTCCTCGAGGAGATGCGGCGCCTCTGGCGGACGACGCCTGCGCTCCGCCCCACCGCGCTCCGCATCTTCGGCGGCCAAGCGAAGCGTCTCTATCCCGAGCAGGAGTCGCAAGTCTTCGCCGACTTCCTCCAGGGAACGCGCGTCGACGCGAAGCTCTTCGCCGACTACCTCGAGGAGGGGGAGCTCCCCGCCTTCGATCTCGTCCCCGCGATCTGGCCCGCGCTCGAGAAGGGCCGCCGCGTCGCTGCCCTCACGAAGACGGCGCGCGCGCACCTCGATCGCGGACGTCACGGCAACGGCCGCTACCCCGGACAGCCCGGCGTCGTCGGCGTCCTCGCGCACGTGGGCCGCCTCCTCTGCGCCGAAGGAGCGACCGCGGAGATCGCCGAGCTGCGCGCCTTCGCGGAGAGCGAGCTCTCGGGGCGCCCCGGGGCCGGATTCACCGACGTGCTCGAGGCGACGAAGCCCGGCGAGTGCACGCGGCGCGCCGCGGAGCGTGCGCCGCCGTCCCGCGTGAAGCCAGCCGCGCCCAGGCCGAGGGCGACGCCGCCCGATCCGACCCTCTTCCCGCCGAAGCCGCCGCTCCGGTCGAACGAGCTGCCGTTTTGATCCGCCGACTCCTCCCGTTCCCCGTCGCGCTCCTCGCGCTCGCGTGTGGCGCCCCGGATCCCGGCACGCGGGCGCCGGAGGCGGGGATCCGCGACGTCGTCATCCTCAAGCAGGGCAGCCAGGTGCCCCTCCCCTTCGATCCGCGCGGGGGTCGGCTGACGCGGGTGACGGGCGAGCTCTTCGCGATGCTCGGTCACCCTGTCGTCCTCGAGCTCGACACCGCGCTCTCGCCCGAGATCGCCGCGCACTTCGAGGAGACCGTCCTCGCCTCCTTCGAGACGCTGCTCCGCGAGCTCGCGAGCGTGAAGGCCCGATCGCCGCGCCTCTTCGCGGAGGCGGCGTGGGTCGAGCGCGTCGTCGTGACCTACGACGCGGTCGCCACCGAGAGCCGCGGCGAGCTCGTGAAGGGGAAGAAGGTCCTCCTCGTCCGCGCGCCCCCCGATCGCTTCCCGCTCCTCGTGCCCGGGGTCGTGACGGAGGCGATCTTCGAGCTCGCCCTCCGCGAGGCCGAGGCACGCTACGGCGAGGCCTCCCCGGGCCGACTCCCCGAGAGCGAGGCCGAGGCGTGGTTCTCGTACATGACGGAGACGAGCGCGTGGATACGCGTGCGGAGCACGAAGTCCGCGCGGACGGAGGCCCGTGAGAAGGGCCTCGACCTCGACGACACGCTCCGCCTCGCCCACCTCGAGCGAATCGCGCGGTTCGGGATCCACACGAACGCGAAGAGCGCGCTCGGCCAGAAGGTGAAGGCCTGGCTCCTCGAGGCGTTCGACGTCGCCGATCGCACGCCGCGGCCCGGTCGCCTCGCGGACCGCGCCGATCCGGACGTGTCCGAGCGCGCTGCGAAGGCGTACGACGCCTGGCTCCGCGGCGCCGCCGGCTCGTTCGACACGCGCGATCACTTGACCGTCCTCCGCGTGCTCGAGCGGCGCGTCCGCGATTGCGGGGAGACGTGCGCCGCGAAGGCGCCGTTTCCCAGCGTCGATCTCTTCGCCTCCGGCATCGCGGTCCACGACGACTGGGTCCGGAGCGGGGCCCCGGTCGAGCCGCCCGCCACGGCGCAGGGCGACGCATGGCGCTTCGTCGTCTGCCCCTCCGCGCGCAAGGCCGGGAGCCCCGGCCTCCCGTCGTCGTGCAGCCCCTGGGTCGACGTCGCGCTGACGGACCCGGAGTGGCGCCGTCGCCTCGCCGAGGTGATCCTCGCGAAGAGGAACGAGCGCCTCCTCGAGACGGTCCTCCTGAACGCCTCGTCGCGGAGCGGCAAGCACGCGCCGCTCCTCCTCGACGCGGTCGGGCGGGACGAGCGCTTGTTCGGCGTCGGCGCGAGGCTGCTCGCCGTCGATCAGGCGCGCAACGACGCCGTCGCGAACGCCCTCGAGGCGGAGGCCGCGGGATGGTGGCGGCCGCATCCGTCACGCCGCGGCCTCGTCCTCTTCCTGGCCGCGAGGCGGTGGGAGCGCGCCGGCCTCCACTACGCCGACAGCGACGCCCCTCGCTTCGCCGCCGAGCACGGCGGCCCGGCCGGCGGAGACGCGCTCGCGCGGTTCTTCGCGTTCGGCCCGCGCTCTGCCGAGCTCGCGCCGTTCGCGTGGAAGGCGCTCGCCCGATCGGGAGAGCGCGACGAGGGCGTGGCGCGGGCGGCGACGAGTCTCCTCGATCGCGATCGGCACGATCACACGACCCAGGCGTCGCTCACCCTCGCGCGGCTGAGGCGGCGCCTCTGCGAGGAGAAGAACGCGAACGGCCTCGCCACGCTGCGGGCGGAGCTCGAGCGATGGGCGAGGGCGCATCCGGACGACACGGCCTCCGTCGCGAACGCGATCGCGGACGCCACCCTCGCGAAGTGCCCACGCCCGGACGCGCCCGTGGAATGACGTGCTAGCTTCGGCTGGGTCGGCTACGAGGACTACCGGATCTCCGCGCTGTTCGAAGACGTGATCGTCTCGCACGAGCGCCGTGAGCTCGAGGTCTGGACGCGCGGCCCTGAGCGGCCGCCGTGTCGCGGATGCGAGACGAGCCGCTGCACGAAGGGCGCCGTGGTCGGGCGCGCCGCTTGCTCCCATGATCCGCCGAGGTGACTCATGGACACGGGAGCTCTCCGCCGGAATGCGCCCTTCATCGCGGTCGTGCTGGCGATTCTGCTGATGGCGTTCGCGCTCGTGGCGGCCACGGCCGGAGTCCTCATGCGCGCGCGTTGACGCGACGCCTCCGGCTCGGTGCGACGTTCCAGCGCGAGCAACGGCGCGACCGCACCGCGCCGGGGTGCTTCGCTCCGCTCGCGCCGTTCCGCCACGGAATGCGCTAGATGGAGGGGGATGTCCCGTTCCGAGCGCGTCTCAGCCGTCGATGCCGCTTGGCTGCGGATGGATCTGCCGACCAACCCGATGATGATCACGGGCGTCCTGCAGCTCGACGGTGAGGTGGCGTTCGAGGAGGTCCGGCGCGGGCTCGACGAGCGCCTCCGCGCCCACGGGCGGTTCCACCAGGTCCCCGTCCCGTCGGTGGTCCCGTTCGTTCCCGCGCGCTGGACGGACGACGCCACCTTCGACCTCGAGCGTCACGTGAAGCGGGTCGAGCTCTCGTCGAACGAGCGTGTCCGGGGCGACGCCGCGCTCCGAGATCTCGTGAGCGAGCTGCTCTCCGCTCCCCTCGATCGGACGCGGCCGCTCTGGGACGCGCACGTGATCGAGGGCGTCCCGGGCGGGACCGCCATCATCGCGCGCGTGCACCACGCGATGGGGGACGGCGTCGCCCTCGTGCGTGTGCTCCTCGGCATCGCCGACGTGGGGTCGGACGACGGCGCGGGCGCCCCCGAGGTGGGTCTCGCGCGCTCCGCGCGGGGCGGGCTCGCGGCGACCGTCATGCGCGCCCTCTCGGAGCTCGCGACGCTCGTACGCCTCCTCCTCCTCTCTCGCGACCATCGCTCCCCGATCAAGGGTGAGCTCGGACGCGAGAAGCGGGCGGCATGGTCGCGTCCGATCGCCCTCGAGCGCGTCCGTGCGGTCGCGGGCGCAGTCTCCGGGAAGGTGAACGACGTGCTCATCGCTGCCGTCGCGGGCGCGCTGCGCACCCATCTCGGCGGGGGAGACGCCCAGCGATGGCCGCACCTCCTCCGCGCGCTCGTGCCCGTCTACATCCGCGGGGGCGCGGATCGCATGGGAAACCACTTCGGCCTCGTCTTCGTGGACCTTCCCGACGACGCGACGCCCCTCCGCCGCGTCCACACGGCCAAGGCGCGGATGGACGCGGTGAAGGGGGCGCCCGACGCGCTCGTCGCGATGAAGATCCTCGGCGCGCTGGGGATGGCGAGTCGGACGATCGAGCGGATCGGCGTCGCCCTCTTCACGAAGAAGGCGTCGGTCCTCGTCACGAACGTCCCCGGTCCGAAGGCGGAGGTGACCCTCTTCGGCGCCCCGCTCCGGAGCGTCCTCGTTTGGGCGCCCGTGTCCGGCTCGGTCGGGCTCGGCGTGACGTTGATGAGCTACGCCGGCGAGGTGCGGATGGGCGTCTCGGCAGACGTGAAGCGGCTCGAGACGCCCGAGGCGATCGTCCTGGCGTTCGAGGCGGAGCTCGACGCCATGGCGCGCGCGACCTCCTCGGAATCTCAGAGCCCGTCGATGTACTTGCCGAGCCGCTCGAGCTCGGTGGCGGAGAAGGCGGCGCCGCCCTTCGGCATGCGGGCGCCCATCCCGCCGACCGACGCCTGCGTGCCCGAAAGCTTGTGGAAGAGGTAGCTCTTCGACTTGTCGCCCGGCTCGATGAGCGACAGCGCGGGCGCCTGCGACGACTTCACGCCCACGGTCGACGTCGTGAAGCTCGACGCGAGGTTCATCGGGGCGGCGTCGTGACAGCCGCCGCAGCGCTGCGTGAAGAGCGACTGCACTTCGGCCTGCGTGAAGGCCTGCGGTCCCGTCGGCGTCGGCGCCGCGTCCGCGCCCGCGTCCGGCGCGCCCGGCTTCGGCTCGGTCGGCTTCGGCGTGGTCGGCTGCCCGTCCTCCGTCTCGGGAGCAGGCGCACCGTCCTCCGGAGGCGGATCGCTCGGGAGGTTCGCGCCCGAGGGCGTCGAGGAAGCCGGATCGGAGGTGTCGCTGTAGCACGCGACGACGGAACCGAAGGACGTGAGCATGGCGAGCGCGAGAAGGGACTTCTTCATGGGATGACCTCGAGGACTCCCGATCTACCAACCGTGTCGTGTGACGCCATGGCGCTCTCCGGCACACACCGTTTCCCGATAGGAAACTGTTCTCGCGGGGCGCTCGTCGACCGTATTTCCCATGCGGAACCGGACCTGATATTCGGTTTCCTGGATGGGAGATCTCGCCGAGCTGCGCATCCCTGATGTCGCGACCTTCCTGGCCGTCGCCCGGCTCGGATCGATCACAGCAGCGGCGCGCGATCAGCGCGTGACTCCGTCGCAGGTGAGCAAGGCCGTCGCTCGGCTCGAGCGCGTCCTCGGACGCACGCTCCTCTCACGCCGGGCGCGAGGCGTGGCCCTCACGGAGGACGCGTCCACCGTCGTGCCGGCGCTCGACGATCTCGTCACCCGCGCCCGCAATCTCGCCGAGGAGAAGCTCGCGCAGCCTCGCCGTCGCGTGACGATCGCGACTCCGTCCTACCTCACGTCCTTCATCGCCGGAATCGTGGGCGCCTTGCCCGAGGTGCGCGTCCGCACCCTCGAGGTCGGGCTCTCGTTCATCCGCGGCTACGCGACGGAAGGCCTCTTCGACATCGCGCTGACGCTCGGCGCCGAGCGGCTCGCGCCGGGATGGGTCGCCACGCGCGTCGCGACGGTGCGGCGCGGGCTCTTCGCCTCTCCGCGCCTCGCCCGCACGCTCGGCGCGAAGCCGAGCCCCACGCGGTTACGCGCCATCCCGTTCGTCACGCCCGTGTACCAGTCGGCGAACCAGATCCTCCCGGGCGACGACGGCTGTCCGATCCCGCGCAGCGAGCGACAGATCGGTCACGAGGCGGCGACGGCGGCCATCGCGTTCGAAATCGCCGCCGCGTCCGACCAGCTCGCCTTCGGACCGGTCCTCGCGGCGCGTGGGCTCGTCCGCGCGGGCTCCCTCGTCGAGATCAAGATCCCGGGCTGGAAGCTCGCCGACGCGCTCTATCTCCACACGCACGAGGACCGCGTGCTCTCGGCGATCCAGCGCGCGATGATCGAGGCGCTCCGCTCCGCGCCCGAAGACTAGCGGGCTGGCTTCACCAGCGGCTTCGAGACCTCGGCGAGCCCGAACGCGATCTCGTCCGCGAGGCGCTCGACGGTCGATCGCACGAGGTCCGCGCCGCCGTGGCCGCTGTTCTGCTCGATGCGGAGGAGGACGGGGCCTCCCCGGGAGCTCGCCTGCGCGAGCGCGGCGAACTTCCACGCGTGGAGCGGCGCGACGCGGTCGTCGCTGTCGGCCGACAAGAGGAGGAGAGACGGATACGTCCTGCCGGGCTCCACGTGGTGGTACGGCGAGTACGCGAAGAGAGCGGCGAAGTCCTTCGCGTCGTCAGCCGACCCGTACTCCTCGATCCACGTCTTGCCGGATCCGAAGAGGTGGTAGCGGACCATGTCGAGGAGCGGGACGCCGCAGAGGCCGACGCGGAAGAGCTCTGGACGTTGGGTGTAGGCCGCACCGACGAGGAGCCCCCCGTTCGAGCCCCCGCGGACGGCGATGCGAGCCGGGGAGGAGAGCTTGTCGGCGCTGATCTTCTCGAGCACGGCGAAGAGGTCGTCGAAGACGTTCTGCTTCTGGTGACGCATGCCGGCGACGTGCCACGCTTCACCGTACTCGGCCCCGCCGCGCAGGTTCGTGAGGACGTAGACGCCCCCGCGCTCGAGCCAGGGGATGGTGCTGCTCGTGAAGTACGGCTTCTGGGTCCCGAGGAAGCCGCCGTAGCCGTAGACGAGCGCGGGCGCGGTGCCGTCGACCTTCACGTCGTTCCGCCGGACGACGAAGTAGGGGACCTTCGTCCCGTCCTTCGACGTCGCGAAGTGCTGCTCGACGACGTAGGGCGACGGGTCGAAGGGGAGCTTCACCTTGAAGAAGGTCGTCTCTGCGCCGGACGTGATGCTGGTCGCGTGGATCTCCCACGGATGCACGAGGGACGTGAAGCTGAACCACGCGAGGTCCTCGTCGGGTCGCCCCGACACCGCCGACGCGTTGCCCGGCGCGGGGAGCGCGACCTCGCGCACGAGCTTCCCATCGAGCTCGCGGATCTCGAGCCGCGACTTCACGTCCTCGAGGTAGGCGAGCGAGAGCTTCCCGCCCACGATGCCGAAGGACTCGAGCGTCGCGCGCGGGTGCTCGGGGACCACCTCTTTCCAGGCGTCACGCGCGGGCTTCGCGGGGTCGACCTGGAAGACCCGCGCGCGCGAGGCGCCCTCGTCAGTCCGGATCCAGAAGCGGTTCGCGTGCGCGACGACGGCGTACTTGTTCGTGCGGCTCGCGACGAGCACCGCGAACTTCGGACCCGCCGTCCATGCTCCGGCGGGGGGCACGGGAGGCGGCCCCTTCACGATCGGATCCCTCACGAGGTCTCGGACGTAGACGTCGTTGCTGGTCCAGCCGTGCGAAACCTCGACGAAGAGGAAGCGTCCGTCCCACGAAACGTCCGCCTGGAGGAACGACGTGGGATCGTTCGTGCGCGGGACGACGACCGTGTCGGTCTTCGGGTCCGTCCCGACGGCGTGGAACCTGACCTCCGCCTGGCCGGGCCGATCCGCGGTGGGCACGGTCCCGATCGGCGGGACCCACGTGTAGAAGAAGCCTCGGCTGTCCGGGGTCCAGTCGGGGGATCCGTACTTCGCCCCCTCGATGCGATCGATGGCGGACTCCTTGCCCGTGTCGACGTCGAGGAGGTGAAGGGTCGCTTCGTCCGAGTTGTTCGGCTTCACGCCGTAGACGATCTTCTTGCCGTCGCGCGAGGGCGCCCAGCGACCGAGCGCGATGCTGCCGTCCTTCGACCACGTGTTGGGGTCGAGGAGCACCCGCTCGGCCCCGGCCCTCGCGGCGGCGGTGCCGGGCACGTTCGGGAGCGCGCCGTCGCGCACGTAGACGACCCACTTCTCGCTCGTCGCTTCACGCTTCGGATAGAACCAGCGGCGGCCACGGTGGACGGGCGTGCCGTGGCCCTCGACGTAGAAGAGCTCGCGAAGGCGCGTTGCCACGGCATCCCGCTCCGGGAGCTTCTCGAGCCACGCGCGAGCGAACCTGTCCTGCGCGGCGAGCCAGCTCTTCACGGCATCGCTCTTGCCGTCCTCGAGCCAACGATAGGGATCGGTCACCGCTGTGCCGAAGTACGTCTCCGTGACGGGCTCGCTGCGCGTGGCGGGATAGTCGTAGGCGGGGACGAGCGCGGGCGGGCCGGCGTCGCGCGACGCGCGGACCGGC
>JALHPN010000122.1 GCA_022842465.1 Polyangiaceae bacterium
TCGGATCCCGCGGGGTCGTCGCCGCCGGCGCGGCCACGGCAGGTGCCGCCGCCGGCGCAGCCTTCGCCGCGACCGGCTTCGCCCCTGCGTCCGAGAGGGGGCCCGACATCGTCCAGCGCTCGTACGTCGGCAGCGCCACCTTCGTGGTCCCGACCTCGAGCTCGAACGGCCCCATCGAGACCTTCTTCGCCTCGGCGAAGAGCGGCACGTCCAGGCGACGGTCGGTCGCCCCGTGAACCTTGTCCGCGATCTCGCGCGCCTGGGTGGCGAACTTCTCCGACTCGCCGACGAGCTTCCCGAGCTGCGCCTCGAACGCGTCGATGTCGACGCCGCTCATGCCGGACCCGTCCGCCGCCGCGCGGGGCAGGAAAGCGGCCAGCTCGAGACCGAGCTCCGTCACGCGGTCCTTCGACATCGCGCGCACGAGGCGGTCGACGAGGCCGTCGAGGACGCGCTCGATCGACGCGTTGTCGGCGCGCTCGCCGAGCATCGCGCCGACGGACGCGACGAGGTCACCCTCGATCCGGACCTCGTCCTCACCCCCGCCCTCGGCGAGGTAGTAGAAGCTGCTCGTGATCCGATCGACGCCGATCGTGTGCACGCGCACCCCGGCCTCGACGAGCTTCGGCGCGAGCCGCGACGAGACCGCGAGGAGCGGGCTCTTCTGCGCCGCGGCGTAGGACAGCGGATACTTGGCGGGAGGAATTTGCTCCTCCGGCATCACCGTCTTCGTCGCGCGACGGATCTCGTCGGTCAGCACGTCGCGTGGAACGACGGAGACCTCCGTGGACCATTCGCCGATCCCGTGCGGAACGAACCATCCCGCTGCAGGACCGAGGTGTGCGATCACGCGCGCCCGCTCGTCTTCGCCGACGAAGAGCACGCCCGGGAGGACCACAGGAGGACTCGGCATGAGCGGACCGAGGCTAACACGGATGTTCTGGTCGAGGTCCAATTCGCGGACGCCCTCTCCGCCCCACACGTCGGCGACCGCGCGGCAGCCGAGCCACGACGACGCACCCGGCATTTCGGCTGGCGCGTGCGCTCCGTGCTAGGCTTCCGCCCATGGATGCGGTGCTCGAACGAACCAGCTGCCCTGCCTGTGGCGGCGCCGGCGGCGGGCCGTTCGGTCGCGCGGGCAGCGCATGGGACGACGAGTCCTACGTCTGCACGCGATGCAAGGGCGAGGGCTATCTCGCCGGAGACGCGGCCGCACCGAGCGCGCGCCCGCCGATCGTGGCGAAGGGCATCGCGAAGGCGACGCCCGAGGTCCCGGTCGCGCCTGCGAAGAAGCGCAAGGCGAGCGCCTGATCCTCGGAAGCGACGGGGGGCTCGGCCTTTGCCTCGCGTCTCCGTGCTCGCGATGCACGCGCGCTCGGGCGCGGTCGCGCTGAACGTCGTCACCGGCGCGCTCGACGCCGATCCGAGGACGCGCGACGTCGACGTCGCCTTCGCGCGCACGACGGGAGAGCTGGCCGCGAAGATCGCCGCAGGGTCGGCCGACGTCCTCCTCGTCCTCTGGTCCTTCTACTCGACCGACTTCTCCGCCGCGTGCCTCGATCTCGCCCGGGTTCGAGCCCTTTCCCCCGCGGGCGCCCGCGTCGTCCACGTCGCGGGCGGCGTCCACGCCACCGCCGAGCCGCTCGCGACGCTCCGTGGCGGCTTCGATCTCGTCGCGCTCGGCGAGGGGGAGCACACGGTCGTCGAGCTCGTCCTGGCGTTCCGCGACGGCGGCGCTCCGCATGCGCTCCGCGGCACGGCTCACCTCGACGGCGCGGGCCGCCTCGTCTCCCACGGCCCGGGCGAGCGTGTCGCGCTCGACGACCACCCGCCGTTCAACGCGCGCCACCACATGTGGAACGCGATCGAGGTGACGCGAGGCTGCGTCTACGCCTGCTCGTTCTGTCAGACGCCGTACATGTTCAAGGCACGCTTCCGCCATCGCAGCGTCGAGAACGTCCGCGGCCACGTCGCCCTGATGGCGCGGCACGGCGCGCGCTTCGTGCGCTTCCTCACGCCGACGTCCCTCTCCTACGGATCGACCGGCACCGAGCCCGACCTCGCCGCGGTCGACGCGCTCCTCGCGGCCGTGCGAGAGGCGATCGGCGCGCACGCGAAGATCTTCTTCGGCACCTTCCCCTCCGAGATCAGACCGGAGCACGTGACCGACGAGGCCCTCCGCATCCTGGCCCGCTGGGTGGACAACCGCACGCTCGTCATCGGCGGCCAGTCGGGCTCCGAGCGGGTGCTCGCCGCGACGCGACGCGGGCACGGGGTGGACGACGTCGTGCGCGCGGTCGAGCGCGCCGTCGCCCATGGCTTCCAGCCCGACGTCGACTTCCTCCTCGGCGTCCCCGGAGAGACGAGCGAGGACCGACGACTCTCGACCGCGCTCGCGTCACGTCTCGTCGACATGGGTGCGCGCATCCACACGCACGCCTTCATGCCCCTCCCCGGGACGCCGCTCCGGGACGGAGTGCCCGAACCGCTCGAACCGAGCACCGTCGCCGCGATGACGCAGCTCGAAGGACGCGGCCGCGCTTACGGCAAGTGGCGGACGCAGCTCCTCACGGCCGCGGAGCTCGTGCGTGCGCGGCGGGACCGCGCCACCGAGGTGCGGTAGCCTCGACCGCGATGATCGGTCGTCTCGAGAGCACCGTGATGCCGTACGCTTGGGGCTCGCGCACGTTCCTGGCGACGCTCACGGGACGCGCTTCCCCCTCGAGCGGGCCGGAGGCGGAGCTCTGGATGGGCGCCCATCCGGTGGCGCCGTCTCGCCTCGCGGGTGAGCCGGGCACGCTCGTCGACACGGTCGCGAGCGCGCCAGAGCGAGTCCTCGGCGCGCGCACGCACGGAGCGTTCGGCGGTCGCCTCCCCTTCCTCCTCAAGGTGCTCGCCGCGGATCATCCGCTGTCGCTCCAGGCGCATCCGACGGCCTCGCAGGCGGCGGCGGGTTTCGCGGACGAGGAGGCTCGAGGGGTCCCGCTCGACGCGTCGCACCGCAACTACAAGGACGCGTCTCACAAGCCCGAGCTCCTCTGCGCGCTCACGCGCTTCGACGCCCTCTGCGGGTTCCGCGAGCCCGCCGAGACGGTCGCCCTCTTCGATGCGCTCGCGATCGACGAGATCCGCGAGGCCGTCGCTCCGCTTCGCGCCGCGCCCGGCGCGGGCGGTCTCCGCGTCACGTTCGACGCCCTGATGCGCGCGCCCGACGATCGCCGCGGTCGCATGGTGGCCGCCGCCGTCGCAGCCTGCCGCGCGCACGAGGGCGCGTGGAGCGACGAGTGCGCGTGGGCGCTGAAGCTCGCCGAGATGTACCCCGGCGACATCGGCGTCGTCAGCGCGCTGCTCCTGAACCTGGTGCACCTCGAGCCCGGGGAGGCGATCTACCTCGGCGCGGGCAACCTCCACGCGTACCTCCGCGGCGCGGGCGTCGAGATCATGGCGAGCTCGGACAACGTCCTCCGCGGCGGACTGACGAAGAAGCACGTCGACGTCGCCGAGCTCCTCCGCGTGCTCGATTTCGCCTCCGGCCCGGTCGCGAAGGTCGTACCGCGCGCGCTCGATGCCCACGAGAGAGTCTACGACACCGAGGCGCGCGAGTTCCGGCTCTCCGTCGTCGCGGTCGACGGCGAGGTCGCCCGTGACGTCGCCGGTCCTTCGATCCTCCTCGTGACGGAGGGCGAGGTCGTGGTGTCGTCTCCCTCCGGCGAGGTCTCTCTGACCCGCGGCGCCGCCGCGTTCGTCTCGGCCGATGAGGGTCGCCTGAGGCTCGCGGGCAAGGGCGTCGTCTATCGCGCGTCCGTCAACCTCGGCTAGGCTGCCCTGCCATGGTGTCGGTCCCGCTGCGCCGCGATCCGGAAGCGACTCGGCGTGTGATCGGCGGCGTCCTCTACGGGGCCGGGCTCCTCGCCGGCGGTGCGCTCCTCGCGCTCATGCTGTTCTTCCCCGCGCTCCTCTCGAAGGACTCGGAGGTGGAGCTCCAGGCGATGATGATCGGCGCCGTCTTCGCGCTCCCGCCGCTGCTCGTCTACCTCTGGGTCCCCTGGGTCGTCGACCGCTACGATCCAGAGCCGATCTGGGCGCTCGCGATGTGCCTCGTCTGGGGGGCGATCGCGGCGTGCGGCTTCTCCGCGGTCGTCAACACGACCGTGCACGTCATCGGCGACGAGATGTTCGGCAAGGGCGCCGGCGACGTGCTGGGCGCTTGCGTGAGCGCTCCGCTGATCGAGGAGGCGACGAAGGGCATCGCCGTCTTCTTCATGTTCTATTTCTGGAGACGCGAGTTCGACGGCGTCGTCGACGGCGTCATCTATGCCACCTTCGCCGCGCTCGGCTTCGCGGCGGTGGAGAACATCCTCTACTACGGCAACGCCGCGAAGGCGGAGATGCTCTCCGCGAACGCGGAGGGGCTCCTCGCGAGCACGTTCGTCGTCCGCGGCATCCTCGCGCCGTGGGGGCATCCGCTCTACACGTCGATGATCGGCCTCGGCTTCGGCCTCGCGCGGGAGACGACGAAGGGCTGGGTACGGTGGCTCGCCCCGACCGGAGGCTACTGCCTCGCCGTCTTCCTCCACGCGGTGTGGAACACGTCCGCGACGATCTCGAACGCGCTCGTGATCGTGATGCTGCCGCTCTGGCTGCTCTTCGTCCTCGCGTTCTTCTTCCTCGTGGTGTGGCTCGTGAAGCGGAAGGGCCGCATCATCCGCGATCACCTGAAGGACGAGGTCCTCATGGGGAACCTCACCCCCTGGGAGCTCGAGCTCGTCACGTCGCCGATCGCGCGAGTGCGCGCCACCTTCTCGTTCGGCGGGAGCGCGGGGCGCCGGTTCGTCGAGGCTGCCGCGCGCCTCGCGCTGAGCAAGTGGCACACGGGGCGCGCCACGCAGGGCCGCAAGCTCACGATCAGCGCAGACATGGTCCATCCGCTCCGGCAAGAGCTCCACAGGTTGAGGACGGAGGTCTCGCGCGCGCTCGGAAAGCAGGTTCCTCTGCCCCAGCCCTGGCGACCCGGGCCCGGCGGCGGCTGGGGCCCTGGCCGATGAGCCGACACGGATCCGCTCGCGGTTGTCGGACGTGGTGACCGTCCCTAGGCTCTCGCCCATGACGGCGCGGAGCGGAGACCGCGGGCACGAGGGGCCGAGCGCGGATGGCAGCATCGACCCGCCCAGGAATTTCAGGATCACGACGGAGGAGCGCGTCCGTGCGCTCGCGATCGGCGCCCCTGCCTACGCGATGCGGAAGAAGCGCATCGAGGACGCCGAGGGCGCGTGGCACCGCACGCTCGTCGGTCTCGCGACGACGCTCCGCGACGAAGGACGACCCGAGCTGGAGGTCGCCGCAGCGCTCCGCGCGCGAGCCGGCCGCTTCGATTTCGCACGCGTCAACGACTTGGTCGTGAAGCACAACCGGTACTACCCGATGGAGGCGAACCTCCCCATGGATCGCGAGGGCAACTACCTCCTCTTCGGGACGGTGTTCCTGCCCGAGCTACCCTTCGACGTCGAGCGGGTCGTCCGGAGGGCGCTCGCTGCCGTCAGGGAGCGCGAAAGCGAGCGCGACGACGCGTCCCCCTGATACGCTCGCGACCGGATGAAGGTCGCGGACGTCTCCCCCGTCGCGGTCGGGTCGACCCTCCTCGTCGTGGGCCTCGCCCTGGGGTTCGTCGGAGCGAAGCTCTCGGACATCCTCCCCGCGCGCTACGGCATCGAGCACCTGGTCACGGGGCGGAAGCGGACGATCAGGAACGCGGCGATCATCGCCCTCTCCGGCGCGCTCGGCCTCGCCCTCGCGACGCGCTTCGTCGGCTACCCGACCGTCGATCTGGGCCTCCTCTCCTTCCAGACGTCCGTTCACCTCGTGCTCGGGGTCATGCTGATCTCGGGGGCAGCGACCGATCTCGAGCACATGATCCTGCCCGACGAGATCACGTTCGGCGGCGCGCTCATCGGCGTCGCCACCGCCTACTTCCGCCCGGTCGGCATCGTCACCTCGCTCGTCGGAGCCCTCATCGGCTTCCTCGTCTCGTACGTCCCCTTCCTCCTCTACAAGTGGGTGCGCGGACGGAGCGGGATGGGGCTCGGCGACGCGAAGCTGCTCGTCATGATCGGCGCGTGGCTCGGCTGGAAGGGAGCGCTCTTCGCGATGCTCGCCGGCTCGATCCAGTCCGTCCTCGTCGCGATCGGGATGCGCATCGCCGGCGTGAGCTACGGCGTCCCCGAGAGCGTCGTCGCCGAGCTCGCCGAGCTGCGCGCGCAGGCCGAGGCCGGTGACGAGGAGGCGAAGGCGGCGCTCGAGGCGGACCCGATGGCCGCCGACCCCGGCGAGGGCCTGCTCGCGACGCGACTCCCGATGGGACCGTTCCTCGGCCTCGGCGCGCTCGAGGGCCTCCTCGGTGGCCGGCACGTCGACGCCCTATGGGCGTGGATCCTCGGCTGAGCGGGCGGAGGGTCAGTATCCCGGCGGCAGGAGGATGCTCTCGAGGGGGACCTGGGAGAAGGGACAGTTCGTCGTGTCGGTCTCGCCGCCCCGTGCGACGCAGCGCGGGATGGGCGACGTGAGGTAGTCGAGGAAGAGGTCGTGGTACATGGGCATCCCCTGCCCGTCGACGGCGGGAGGACGAGCGGCCCCCCAGTCGCGCGCGACGCGCACCGACACCACCTCCGCGTACGGGTCGAGCGCCGCGCTCGGCGGTGGTAGGTCGGGCGCGGTCTCCACCGTCGAGCCGTCGGGGAGGCGGACGGCATACGTGTCGAGGACGGCGGTGTGCCCGCCCTGCGTCCCGGGACCGAGCTCGCGAAGCGTGGCGAGCGAGAACGAGCCGCGATGCGGGAGCTCCCGCCTCTCGAGGCCCCCGAAGTCGACGAACCACGTGAGGAGCACCGGGGCGCGGTCGTTCATCGCGCGCTGCATGCGCTGGAGGAAGGCGCGGCGGTCGGTCGATGCATAATACACGGGCCTCCACTCCTCCATCGCGAGCGCGAGCGTCTGGCCACCGGAGGCGGCGAGGCTCCCTCCCGGATACGAGGCCAAGAGCTCCTCGGCGCGGAGCAGCGACGTGCCGCTCGGGTCCGCAGGGCTCCTCGCGGAGGCGAGCGTCCGCGAGACATCCTCGCCGAAGACACGATCCAGCATCGAACGCGCGGCGGCGTCGAGACGAAACGCCCGGTCGAGCTCCGCGCGGACCACGCGGCGATCGCGGCGCCCGGCGGGATCGCGCAGCGGACCGGACGCGAGGGACGCCTCGACGGTCCGCAGCGCATCCGCGAAGCGCGTCACGTCGTCCACAGTCTCGCCGGTCACGCCGAACGCCGAAGGCGGGCAGAGCCCGTAGCGATGCACGAGCGAGCTCGCCAGCTGCCAGTTGCCGCCCGTCTGGATCCGCGGGGAGATGCCGGTCGCCACCTGATCGAACCAGTGCCAGTAGGCGAGGTAGACGGGCGAGAGCTCGAGGTGCTTCGTTCCCGTCGCGCGAGCGTTCAGCGCCTTCGCCCAGCGCGCGTGGGCGTAGAGCCAGACGGAGCCGATCGCCTGGCGTTCGATGTCGGTCTGGGGGACGCCTACGATCGCGTCGTCGCCCTGCTCGACCGGCGCCGCGTCCGCGCCGCAGCTCGCAGCGAGCACGGCCACCATCGCGCCGAGGAGACGCCTTCGCACACCCATCGCCGTCGAGTGTCGCGCGCGAGCGGGCAAGGGGGAAAGGAAGGGCATGTGGGCGCCGTCGAAAGGCGGCTCCCCGCTGCGGCCTGCCGGCCGCGATCGCGCGCTCCCGCGAGCTGTACGCCGAGGTCCGCGCGCGTGCGCGAACGCACGCACCGTGCGTCGTGTGACGGGAGGTTCTCGCCGACTCGGATTCCGCGTACTTCGCCCGCCGTTTCCTTGGCCGACCTCTTGCACAAGGCGGCGCGCCGCGCTCGGGGGATCGCGGCGTGTGCGTTCGTATCCCACCGGAGCCTACGATGAACCGAACCCCGAGAGCCTTGCTCGTGACGAGCCTCCTCGTCGCCGCCTGCGGCAGCACGAGCGAATCGTCGGACGCCCCGCTCGACCCGACGTCGGAGGAGGTCCCGACCGAGGGCGAGACGCCGAACGGCCCCGGCGCGCGCCCCGGCGAGACGCCCGGCGCCGAGAAGCCGATCGATCCGAAGGTGCTCGTCGCCGATCTCCGCGCCGATGTGAACCGCGACGGCGTCATCGGTCTCGACGACGCGGCCGACGATCAGAACGAGGACACGTGGGACGCGACGCACGGCGCCGTCTTCCTCGCGAACATCGACGACGACGAAGAGGTGTGCACGACGACGAACATCGACGACGTCGACCTCCCGAGCTGCAACGACGCCGCGGACACGAGCGTCAACGGGGCCGAGGACGCGAAGGACCTCGCGCGCATCAAGATGCGCCCCTGGCCCGCGGCGCCCGACGACACGAAGGCGACGCTCGCGATCAGCGTCCCGGACCGCGTCAACGTCTTCCTCGTGAAGGGCGCGACGTTCGAGCTCTTCGACACGACGAAGACGATCTCCGCCGCGGACATCCGCGCGGGCATCGAGCTCGCGATCGAGGCGAAGGACATCGTGCGCGACCTCGCCGAGTGGGACGGCTACGTCGACCTCTCGCTCCAGATGTCGGGAGGCGGCCAGAAGGGCTCGGACAAGCTCCGCATGCGCGTCTCGCCCGTGATGACGTATCACCACCTGCTGCCGACCGAGTCGACGTGGGTGTCGCAGATGAACTCCGCCGGCAACGCCGCGATGCGCGCCGATCTCGCCTTGGCAGCGACGGCGGCCGGCGTGCCCGCGCCCCGCACGATCCCGACGACGGATCAGTGGACGCAGGACTTCTTCGAGACGGGCTACATGTCGATGCCCGCGGCGGGCGGCGGGCAGCACGTCATCCGCGTCACGCTCCGTTCGGCCAACACCGACAGCCCGAACACGCCGCGCAATCCGCTTCGTCGCGCCGGGCGCGCGGCGTTCGCGATGATGCGCGGCAAGGACATGGCGGCCGTCCAGCAGTTCGACCTCTCGCGGCGAGGCCGCTTCGACACGCTGAACTCCTTCGGCAACTTCGAGACGATCCCGCCGTACTCCGCCAACGGCAAGAGCTACCCGCTCGGCCGCCAGCTCCGCGGGAACATCGCGACGTACTACACGGACGCGTCGTTCACGAAGATGATGGAGGCGCAGTCCGTCCAGCCCCCGGTCTACGTCGACACGTCCTGGCTCCTCGTCGGCCACATCGACGAGACGGTGTCCTTCGTCAAGGCGAGCTCGCCGCGCGGATGGGCCCTCCTCGTGAACGACGCGACGATGGCGAGGAACATGCTCCAGGCGCAGTCGAACGCCGGCAACGGCGGGACGCCCATGTTCGTCGGGAAGTACTGGGACTCGCAGTCCCCGGCCCAAGCGACGATCAACCAGGTGCTCTCCGACGCCGACGTCATGCAGGCGAGCGCGGAGGCCGCGGTCGAGATCGCCGCTCAGCTCGCGACGATCAAGGCGGAGACGGGGATCACCGACGCCGAGATCATCAAGGTGCCGTTCCTCCACATGACGGCGAGCGGAAAGTCCGTCGCGTACCAGCCGGGGATGGTGAACGGTCTCTACCTTTCGCCCACTCACTTCGTCGCCCCGGACCCGCACGGGCCCGTGATCAACGGCGAGGACATCTTCCAGAAGGCGATGCGCGACGCGCTCACGCCGTACGGGATCACGGTCCACTTCGCGGAGGACTGGGACACCTATCACCGGAACCTCGGCGAGGTTCACTGCGGGACGAACTCCGTGCGGCAGGTGCCGGCGGCCAAGTGGTGGGAGAGCGGTCGATGAAGCTCGCGAAGAAGTCCAGGGGTCTCGTCGGAGTCGGTGCCGCGCTCGTCCTCGGAGCTCTCGTGGCGGGAACACCTTCCAACGCTCTCGCGGCCGGGCTGCTCCTCGACGCGTCGGCGCTGCCGGTCGCCTCGCGCGACAAGCTCCGCGCCGAGATCGAGGCGGCCCGTCGCGAGGTGCCCGAGCTGTACAAGCAGACGTACGCCGTCGCGGCGCGCGCGAACGAGCTCGACGGCGCGTCCCGCGTGAAGGGCGCTCCCTTCACGCTCCAGTTCAAGGCGCTCGGCCCCCGCGCCCTCCACCCGATGCTCGAGATGCTCGCCTTCGACGCCCACGCGCCGAAGGACCTCACGGAGACGGCGGCCCGCGCGCTGCGCCTCGGGCTCGTCGAGGCGGTGGGGATCGTGCGCGACGGGCGAGCTGTCCCCGTCCTCTCGGCGCTGGTCGCGACGGGGGAGCGTGACGACGCGATCGTTCGCTCCGCCGCCGAGGCCCTCGGGCGCATCGGGACGGACGAGGCGCTCGACGTGGCGAGAGGCGCGCTCGCGAAGGCGCCGACGGGCAGCGAACGCGAGCGCGCGGTCCTCGAGGGGTTCGGCGCGTTCAAGCGGCTCGCCGCCGCGAAGCTCCTGGCGGCGCGGCTCGCGCAGAAGCCGGACGATGCGACGGCGCGCGTGCTCGCTCGCTCGCTCGGCGGCGTCGGCAACGCGTGGGCCTGGACCGCGCTGACGGACCGGACCGAGGAGGCGGAGACACGCGATCTGGCGGCGCGAGCCCTCGTCATGGCCGTCAGCCAGCACCGGGGCGAGGCGCGCGCCGCGATCGAGCGCGCCGTGCTCGTGGTCGATGCCCCGACGACGAGGGCGCACCTCGCCGAGGCGAGGCGCAGCGCGAACGCCGACGTGCTCCCCGCGCTCGACGCGCTGGAGAAGAAGCTCGCCGCGAACCCGACGCGCTGACGGGCGGCCTCGGGGAGAGACGCCGCGACGCTCTGGCGTCGCGGCGTTCTTCGTTCCATCGCGCGGGCGCCCGAAACGACGAACGGCGCGGTCCCGGTGAGGGGAGCCGCGCCGCGAGGACTCCCCGGAGGGAGCGCGTCGTCGCTCAGAAGGCGAACATCGGGCGCTTCGTGTTCTGCGCGCGGACGACGCCGCCTTCGCCGCCCTCGCCCTCGAGCGTCTTCATGATGTTGTCGATGTTGAAGTTGGCGCCGAGGTAGACGCGCATGTCGTTGTAGCGATCGAAGAACGGGTTGCCGTAGCGACCGCCTTCGGTGAGCGCGGAGCGCGACATGAAGTACCCGACCTCGGCCGTCAGCCAGCTGTTGGCCTCGTAGTCGAGCCACGTCATGAAGAACGACGTCTGACGGACGGCGTTCGGGGCCTGCCCGGTCGTGCTCTCGACCGTCGGCACGGGACGCCCCTGGAACGTGAGGTCGTCGCGTCCCGAGTACGTCCACTGGCTGGAGCCGAGGAAGAAGACCGCCGGGCTCCACTTCCCCCACGAGCCCGCGACGATGAGCGAGTACGACAGGATGTCCGACGGGTTGAAGATGCCGGCGAGCTGATCCTGGCAGGCGTTGCCGCCGAAGCAGGAGAAGGTGTACGGCGTCGGCTCGAGCGTCTCGGCCGTCTGCGAGCGGTAGAACGGGTGCGAGTAGGTCAGGCCGGTGATGACGTCCACCTCACCGCCGAGGACGTGCTCGAAGGCGCGGAAGAGCTGGAGCGTCGCGCCGGGGGCCGTCACCATCGTGCGGGAACGGGAGACCTTCGAGGTCGGCAGGCCGACGTTCAGCGCGACCATCGGCTTGATCTTCGCGATCGCCGGGATGCCGCGGTACCAGGTCTGGAGGAGCGTGTCGCTGAGGACCGGCTCGTTCCGCGTCTTCGTCGTGTCGCTGTTCGTCATCTCGTAGTTGACGACGAGACGACCGCGGAGCTGGAAATCCTTGTTGATCGCGTAACGGGGGAGGATGAACGCGGCGGCTTCGACGGTCGGGTTGTACGCCTGCTGCTGACCCCGGAAGATCGTCTGCGTCGACATGCTCGTCTGGACGAAGAGCTGGGTGCCGGCCCACGGGCGCGGCTTCGGCGCCTTCTTCGCCGGGTCGGCGCTCTGCGCGGGCTGGTCGGCCACGGGCGTCGGGCTGGTCGTCGTCGTCCCGATCGAGACCGCCGGCTGCGTCTCCCCCGAGCCGTCCCCGACCGTCGGCGCGGTCGTCCCTGCGGGCGCGGCCGGGGGACTCGTCTGCCCCTCTTCGGGCGGCGGATCCGAGGGCTGCGCCTGCGCGACGAGGACGCCCGCGGGCCTCGCTCCCCCCGGGGGGGTCTCCCCGCGGCCTCGGCCCGGCGCCGCGTCCGCGGAGCGCGCGACGAACGCCGAGGTGATCGTGAGGCCGAGCAGGAGCGCCGGCAGGCAGGAGGAACGCTTCATTCTGAGCTCCGCAGCAGGTGAAACAGGAGAGTCGAGACCGGAGTCGGGACGAGCCCGAGCGAGACGGACGGGCGAGAGCATCGAGCACGAGGCCGGCGCCCGCGACAGCCGGGCGACGGATGCAAGTGGCATGCTCAGGCCGAAGCTTCCTAACGATTCGAAAAGACAGGTCTTCGGGAGACCCTGCCGGCAGCCTGTCAGCATCCTGACGGGCAAGCCGCCCCTTCTCGTGCAGGTGGGAGACGGCCCCGGAGCCCCCTCCCCCGTCGCACGGGACGGGCGCTAGTACCTTCGCCGTGAGCACTCCGCAAGCGGCAAGCACGGGGGCCCGACGGACGAGGTCTAGTCGTCGTCCTCGTCTTCCCACCACTTCTTCGGCGGGGGCGGCGGCGGCTCGGGTTTCTTCTCGGGTTTCGGAGGCTTGGGCGGATCGATGCCGGGCGTCTCCGGCGTCTCCGGCGCGTCGGGGCCCTCGGGCTTCGTCGGCTTCTCCGGCTTCGACTCGGGCTTCTCGGGCTTCTCGGGCTTCTCGGGCGTCTGCTCGTCCGGATCCTTCACCTTCTGGCCGGTGCCGATGGGCTCCGAGTCGAGCGGCTTGCCGCCGTTGCCCTCGCCCGGTCCGGTGCTCGCCTTCGGGCGAAGGACCGCCGGCTCGTAGTCGTTCCGGTAATGGATCTCGCGCGGGCCGCCGAGGAACGAGTCGATCGTCACCGTGACGCCGAGGGACAGGAGCTGCGTGAAGCCCTTGTAGATGCCCTCGTTGATGGCGGGCATGACGCCGCCCTTGCTGTTGTTGTCCTGGATCCCCTCCTTCGCGGCGGGGTTGATCGGGCGGATGTTCCCGTCACCCGTTCCGACCTTGCGCTGGAGCGACGCGATGGCGGCATACCCGACGTCGATCGACCAAGGCCCGGTTCGGTACCCGAGCCCGAAGGTGCCCGCGAGCTTCGCGAGCGTGTCCGTCTCGATGCGCGTCGCCTCGAACGCCGTCGCGGGCGAGTCGTAGAACGCGCCGCCGCGGAAGGTGAGCACCCCGTCGAAGGCCTCGATGTTGTAGGCGCCGCCGACGCGCAGGCTGAACGTGTTCCGCCAGGCGCGACGCAGGATGACCTGCGCGTTGCTGACGTTGTCGAGCTTCGTCACGCCGTACGTCTGGCCCGCGCCCTGGGCGCCCGTCCATCCCTCGTACGTCGCGTCGACCTCGAGATCGTAGAGCTCGAAGTCGCCGTCCATCGTCACGTGACGCGCGCCCGCGCGGACGAGGAGCGGCATCGTCGTGAAGACGCCGACCGCGCCGCCGGCCCCCTGCTTGTTCCCGCCGTCGATCTGGGGCGTGAGCATCCCCCCCGCCGAGTAGGACGCGGGCGTGCGGATCGAGAGACCGAACGCGAGCCGCGGCGAGGCGCGCGCCATCGCGCCGATGGTCGCGCTGAAGGAGGAGCCGGTCGCGGCGATGTCGTTCCGGACGTCGCAGATCTGGAGCTCGGCGGTCGGGCACGCCTCTTCCGAGTTGTCCTTGTACCAGACGTTCGTCTCGTCGAACGTCCCGATGCCGAGGTGCGCCGAGAGCCCGAGATCGAGCCACTTCGTGAGCCGGTAGCCGACCGATGCGGTCGGCATCAGGATGCGATGCCGTTGCTGCACGGAGTCGTAGCGCGACGGCGCGGGTACCTCGCCGAGACCGACGGGGAACGTCCGGTTCGTGATCATCGAGGGGCCGTAGATCCCCGCGCCCACGGTGAGCCTGTCGAACGCCTCGAAGTCGCTCGTGAACGCGACGAAGGGGACGTACGACGGGCCGCCGATCTCCGTGACGGGAGGGAACGTGTCGCCCGCGTAGGGCGCGTTACCCGCCGGGTAGTTCCCGAGCCGGACGAAGTCGAAGGAGTGGATGAAGACGTTGAGGTCGACGAGCGCCTTCGTCCCGCGCTGTCGCGCGAGGCCCGCGGGGTTGTAGTAGATCGCCGTCGGATCGTCCGCTTTGGCCACGAAGGCGCCGCCGCGGCCGACCGCTTGCGTGCCGTTGTCCGGGATCTCGAGCCCCCCTGCGTTCGCCGGCGCGGCGTGGATGGCCGTCACGATCGCTGCGATCACGGAGCCGACGCGAGGCCTGGGCGCGCGTCGCCACGAAGGATCTCCTTCTCGTGACGGCGCGTTTCGCACGGGAGGACTCTACCCCACGCCGTGCGGCGCAGGCCACGAGCGAGTGGCGCGAGGGGGGTTGCACGCAAAATAAAGTCCGCTATACTCTTTTCATGTCGTCCCCTCCGTCGTCCCTCTCGCTCGATGCTGCACTCGGCGCCGTCCTCGGCGCTCTCGTCGGGGACGCCGCCGGCGCCGTCCTCGAGTTCCTCGGTCGCGACGTCGGGCCGGCGGACGTCGAGCGCGCGCTCGCCATGCCGGGGGGCGGAACGTGGCGCGTAGCGCCGGGCCAGGTGACGGACGACGGAGAGCTCACGATATGTCTCCTCCGCGCGCTCGCCGAGTCGAGCGCGGACCCGACGCACTTCCGGGAGGCGGCAGCGCTGCGCTACGCCGACTGGGTCGCCTCCGATCCGTTCGACATCGGCGCGACGACCGCGGCGTCCCTCGGCTGCCTGCGCAAGGAGCCGTACCGCACGAACGCCGAGGTGCAGGGCGCCGCGCTCACGATGGAAGCGGCGGCGCGCGAGCGCTGCATGGCGTCGAAGGCGAACGGGAGCCTCATGCGCATCGCTCCCCTCGCCGTGTGGGCCGCGTCCCGCTCACGTGACGAAGTGCTCGACGCCGTTCGGGCGGACGTCACGCTGTCGCATCCCAACCCCTCGTGCGTCGACGCGGCGTGCGCCTACGTGCTCGCCATCGCCTCGCTCGTGCGCACGCCGGGGGACGTCGCTCAGGCGCTCGAGGAGGCGACGAGCTGGGCCGCCGCTCACGCCGGCGAGGAGGTGAAGACCTGGCTGGACGAGGCCGCGCGTGAGGTCCGGGTCCCCTACACGCCGCTGGACGGCTTCGTGAGGATCGGGTTCACCCATGCCTTCCGCCACCTGCGCCGCGGGACGAGCTACGAGGCCGCGATCCGCGAGACGCTCTCCGGGGGCGGCGACACGGACACGAACGCGTGCATCATCGGCGCGATGCTCGGCGCGCGCTGGGGTGCCTCCGCGATCCCGCTCTCGATGCGCGAGGCCGTGCTCGGCTCCGATCACACGCGCGGGGCGAATCGCCGTCCCGAGGCGCTCCACCCCCGAGACGTGCCGAGGCTCGTCCGCGAGGTCCTCGCCCACGGTTGACGGGAGCGCGTCGGAAAGAGGCTCAGAACGCCGGGTGCTCGTGCGAGACGCCGCGGACGACGAGATCGATCGTCCACGCGAGCAGGAGGCCGGTCGCGAGGCCGATCCCGTCCCACGCGAGGTCTTTCCACGAGGGGCTGCCGAGACCGGCGAGATCGGCGAGCTCCTTGCCGACGCCGGCGGCGGCCGTGACGCCGCCGCCCACCGCGAGCGCCTTCCACCGGTCATCGAGGAGGAGCGCGCCCGCCGTGTAGCCGCCGGCGGCGAGCCCGGTCGACACCCCGAAGTGGAGCGCCTTGTCCCTGCCCCAGAACGGATCGTCGTCCGCGCGCGCCACCGAGGGCGAGGACAGGACCGCGACGAGGACCGCGACGGCGAGCGGGCGCGCGCGCTTCAGGGCAGCGCCTCGTCGACCGGCCGAACGTAGGTCGTCACGAGCTGACGCATGACCTCGAGGTTCATCACGTACCGCCTGAGAGCGCCGTCCGCGCCCGGGTACTCCGGGTTGAGCGTCGGCCTGCCGGCGGTCAGCTTGAGCTTCGGCGTGCCGTCCGGATTGAAGACGAGGTCGCCCGCTGGCGTCGTCTCCGGGACGTAGGCGGACACGAGCAGCTCGTTCGCCCACTCGAGCATGCGGGCCCCGATGCTCTTCTGATGGTCTACCCCGAAGATCCTCTCCGTCCCGGTCGTGTGCGCGCGATACGTGAGCCCCGTCTCCGGATTCACGAACGTGTACGTGTCGGCGATCGGCCAACCGACTTGCTCCCCCGCACGAGTCGTGATCCGCGCGTCGTCGATGAAGCGATCGGTCCAGCTCGTCGGGAAGAAGATCGTCCCCCACGTCATCGCATAGAGCTGCTGCGCGAAGCCGAACGCAGGATCGACGATCTTCGCCGCCGCCGGCCGCGTCCCTGCGCCGTCGGCCCGATACCACGCGGGATACGTGAGCTCCCCGGTCGGGATGGGGCCCCCCGGGGTCGTCGTGCTCACCCAGGGGGCGTACGACATGAGGTCGCCCGTGAGGAGCGAGGCGAAGAGACGACGGATCTGCTCGGGGTAGATCGTCGCGAAGCTCACGTTCTTGTAGCGGCCGTCCAGGAAGTCCTCCTTCGAGTTCGAGATGAACGTGTCGAACGCCTCCGAGAGGTAATAGACGGCCCACACCTTGTCGTAGAACGAGCCGACCTGCTTCTGGTAGTCGCCCCACCAGTAGCCCTGCCCGTAGTCGTAGTCGTTGTGCACGTAGCGGCCGGTGCCGAGCGCGAGCTGGAAATCGTAGGCCGTGCCTGCGGGTAGCGGGAACGGATCCGCGACGTGGATGAAGTCGGAGAGACCGAAGGGCTGGACCCCGGTGCACGTGTCGCTGCCCGTCGAGCAGTACGCCCCCGGCTCGGGACGCGTGAGCGCCCGCGTGAAGACGTCGAACGCGAGGCTCGTCGCCATCGCGAGCGGTCCGTAGAGCCCGTCGGTCGTGAGCTCGGCCGGCGGCTTCGTCGGGTCGTCGACGTCGAGCACCATCGCGAAGGCGAACGTCTTCGCGAGGAGCTGGAGCGTGTCGAGGTAATGCCGCTGCGTACGCGTCACGACGTCCCACGAGTTGAACGTCGTCCGGCCCCGGCGGAACGCGTCGAGCACGTACCGGTTCTCGTACGCGGCCTCGAGGAACTTCGCCTGCTCGTAAGCGTCGGCGCCCGCGTCGTAGGAGAACGAGGGCACGTTGCCGCTGTCGGCGTACTCGTCGGACGAGAACATGTAGCCGCGCCGGACGCGGCCCTTGTCGTCGATCACGCTCCTTTGCGTGGCGAACGAGGCGTAGGCCTCGATCGGCGCGAAGTCCTTCAGGTCGCGGAAGTCGACGACGTCCATCGCCGGCCCGAAGCACCGCGTGCCGAGCGGCGCTTCGCCGTCCGGGCGACAGCCCTCGAGGAGGCCGAACTCGGCCGCGTACTGGCTGTAGTGGAGGTTCTTGTACTCGGAGCTCCCGGGCTGCGGCATCGACAGGACGCCGAAGAGGCCGGGCGACTCCGTGAAGGCGAGCAGCTCGTAGGCCTTCCGCTGTCCGTCACCGCCGCCGCGGACGGACATCCCCGGCCCGCTCCAGACGTCCACGACCCCGCCGTACCCGAACCGCACGGCCGCGCGGTCGTACGAGCCCATCATGAACGAGTCGAGGCTCTGATCGCCCGGGTAATCCATCACGCTCGACGAGGCGAAGGAGCCGATGCCGCCGTCCGTCTCCTCCTGCGTGACGGGGTCGACGTAGCGCGGGCCCACGCAGCTCGCGCCGTCCGTGTTGCCGGGCGCGCAGGCGCGCGTGACGGCGCCGTTCTTCGTCCGCAGCTGCCAGTAGGGCAGCGCGTAGTTGAGCGAGTCGAAGGTGCCGGCGAAGTTGTGCCGAAGGCCGACGGAGTGCCCGAGCTCGTGCGAGAAGACGCCGGCCGCGAGGCGCTTGCGTCCCCAGGTGAAGACTTGATCGCGGAAGGCCTCGAC
The DNA here is from genome assembly GCA_022842465.1 of Polyangiaceae bacterium. GTDB lineage: Bacteria > Myxococcota_A > Polyangia > Polyangiales > Polyangiaceae > Labilithrix. The sequence continues at coordinate 18,026 of JALHPN010000122.1, forward strand.
CCTCGCGGCGTCGTTCGGGTCCGGCTTCCCGAAGAGCTTCTGCGCCTCACGCGCGAGGGCGAGGAGGTGATCGGGCTCCGGGCCCTCACGACGACACGCGTGGCGGCGGGCTCGCCCGGTGAGCGCGCGGCGATCGAAGGTGCGTCTCGCGAACGGGTGGGAGCGGCCGACCGGGGTCGCACGGGCGAGCGCGTCCTTCGTGAGCTCCTGCGCCGTCCGCGGATCGAACCCCGCGACCTGGGCGATCTCGGGCGTGACGAGCGACGCCTCGATCTCCGTCCCTCGGAGCCGCGCGAGCCGCTGCGCGATCGCGACGTTCCCTGCCCCGAGCTTGCCTGCCGTCTCGAGCTCACGAAGCCGCGCCTTCTGACGGACGCTCGGCGGTCCCTTCGTCGCCGCTTTCTTCGTTCCGGTCGCGAACGGAGCCATCACGCTCGGCTGGAAGGCGTTCATCCGCCCGGCGAGCTCGCTCTGGGAGACGGGCTCGGTCTTCCCCCCCTTCGACGTGAGCGACCGGACCCAGTCGCTCACGTCCTTCCCCTCGATGAAGGCCTGCGGCGACGTCACGCCGTCGAGGAGCGCCACCATGTCGACGAGCTGCGCCGCGGCCTTGTCGAGCGTCGCGCCGTACTGGTTCACGCTCCCGGCGATCTTCTCGCCGGTCAGCGGATCCTCCGCGTCGACCATGATGCCCCAGGGGGCCTGCACCTGCGGTGACGCGATGTACGTGAAGAGGTTGTAGCGGAGGTCGCCCATGCGCGGGCTCGTCCCCTCCTTGCCGCACGCCGCCGGGTCCACCTTCGCGTCGACGGGATTGTGGCAGAGGACGAAGATCTCCGGGACCTCCGCGAGCGACGCCTCTCCGACCGGCGGCACGAAGTCGTCCGACCACCGCGCAGGCCACCCCGTCTGCGCCTCGCAGCCGGAGTCCTTCGTCCGACGACACTCCGCGAGGCGCGCGGAGAGGACGGCGACGCGGAGGGAGTCGTTCCACGTCCGGACGACCGTCTGCCCCTCCTCGAAGAGATCGGCGGGGTACTCGCGGTTCACGTGCCAGAGGATGGGACGCACCTTCCGATCGCGGATCGGGATCGTGCACGCTGCACGGAACGTGTCGCAGCGCGAGCCACGGCCGACGGCGGCGCACTCGTCGTCCGTCCCGTCGCCGTCGAGATCGCGACGAGGGTCCTGCCCCGCCGGCGTCGTCTCGGGTGTGGCGCACGCGACGGCGGGAGAGGCGTGCGACTTGTCCCAGATGTTCCAGCGCGACGCGAAGCGGTGCCACGCTTCGTCGATGACGCCATACCTTCGGTCGTAGCCGAAGCGGTCGTTCGTGAAGTAGCCGAACATCTCCATCCGGCGTCCGTCGAAGTCGAGCGGCTCGTAGTCGGTGTCGACGACCTTCTTGAACGCGAGGCGCATCTTGACCTCGCTCGGGTTGCAGCTCGTGCGGGGGAATTCCCCGACCAGCCAACACGCGGGAAAATCGCCCCACTCCTCGTCGTGGATCACCTGCGGGGAGGCGAAGGCCTTGTTGACGAGATCGAAGTACCCGGCGTCCATGTCGAAGACGGGCGCGTCCGCGCTCGCCGGGTCCTGGACGTTGACCGCGACGGGAGACCACGTGACGCCGCCGTAGATACCCATCTGAGACACGGCATCGAGGTCGTACGCGTCGGTGACGAGGTTCTGTGACCAGTCCACGCGGATCCACTCGCGCTCGCTCCACGGACGATCACGGTCGTTCTCGACGACGACGTTCATCTCTTCGCCCGTCGCCTCGAGGTAGGACTTGCGGATGTCGAACTGCTTCTGGATCGTGAAGGCGGCGACGATCTGACCGTCCGTCGTGGTGCGACCGATCCCCTTCCCGGAGCGGGGCTCGTCCTCGCGCGGAGCGCCGTTCGTTCCCTTCGCGTCCGTGTTCGCGATGAGCTCGTAGGCGAGCCTCGCGAGGAGCTTCGACTCCGTGATCTCCCAGCGGATCCGCACCGTCGGCTGCGAGTCGGAGCTCGTGAACAGCGCTTCGGAGCCCGCGCCGGCCGAGACGTCCACCACCGTCGTGCGGAAGTAGAACTCCGGGTCGTCGGACGCATCGGAGAGCTTCTCGCCGACGAAGAAGGCCTTCGGCATGGCGCCGAGGTTCACCTGGTTGATCGGGTCGCGCTCTCCGGCGCAGCCGGGCCCGGCGAGCCCACACGTCGTCGCGAGCGCGAAAGCGCAGAGAGTCCTCAGCCCCGCCCGAACGAACCCCATCGTGGCCTCTCATTGCCCACGTCGCGCGAGCGGCACCGGGGCGCGCGGCACTTAGCACACGGTCGAGGATGTGCCAGTCAGGCAACGCGTCAGGACGCGCGTCGACGCGTGAACCGGACGACGAGGAGCAGGTACACGATCGCGAGCACGACGAGGACGACGGAGCTCGCGCGACGGGAGATGTCCAGGGAGGGCTCTGCCCCCATGAGCGCCAGCACGTGCGCGCGCGGGAAGAGGATCCCGAGCTCGCTGCCCGTCGCGAAGACGAGGTCGAAGAGCAAGAACAGTCCGCGCGCGTTCCCCTCGCCGAACGACGCGCCCGCGCAGTAGTAGGACGCGTAGACGGCGCCCCCGAGGCCGCCGACGCCGGCGGAGACGAACGCGTCGACGAGCAGCGGGGGGTCCGCCGAGCCGTGCGCGAGCGCGGCGATCGCGAAGGAGACGACCGCGGCGAGCGTCCCCGCGACGCCCATGGCGACGAAGGTCGTCGCCAGCGCGGCGCGGGAGGGGTCCGCCCCGATCGCGACGAAGCCGCGGGTGGACGCTCGCATTCCGCCTCGACCGAGGACGGCGTTGACGACGGCGTACACCGTGAAGGGCAGGACGAAGCTCGCGAACATGCCGGAGAGCAGATCGGTCGCGCCGTGCGGAGACTCGAGGGCGATCTTCGCGCTGGAGAGGAGGAAGGCGAACGCCACCCACGGCAAGGGACGCAAGCGCTCGCGTGGGGAGCGACGGAGACGCGTGAAGGAGGCGCGCGCGAGCGAGGCGATCACGACGCGACCTCGGGTGCGGGTGCAGCTGGGGCGGCGAGCGCCGCGCGGACGCGTTCGATCGTGGCGGGCTCGGGCTCGATCGCGACGACCTCGGCCGCGGAGGAGGAGGCCGCCTTCATGATCGCCGACGCGACCGCGAGCGGGTCCGTGCCCGCGACGGTGACGGCGCTGGTTCCGGCGTCGATGCGCCCCGCGCCTGGCCCTCCTCGGTACGACGCGCTCTCCACGCCCACGACGCCGGCCGCGCCCGCGAGCGCCGCCTCGAACGGTGCCGGATCCGAGGCGAGCACGACGACGAGACGCGCGGCGGATCCGCGATGCAGAGCGTCCGCCGCAGCTTCGCCGATCTTCCCTTGCGTGAGGACGAGCACCTGATCGGCGAGGCGCGAGGCCTCACGCACCGAGGCCGTGGTCACGACGACGCAGCTCCGCTCGGCGGCGACGCGGAGAGCCTCGGCGAAGCGCGCGGCCGCGGGAGGCTCGAGGCCGGCGAGCGGCTCGTCGAGCAGGAGGACGTCCGCGCCGGTGGTCAGCCCGAACGCGAGCTGCACCGCGCGGGCCTCGCCGCGCGACAGGCTCTTCGCCGGGCGCTCTGCGAGATGGGTGACACCGAGCACGCCGAGACGCTCGGCGAGCGTCCGTCCGGGATGCCAGGGGCGGAGCGACGCCTCGAGGGCGCCGATCTCGTCGACGCGGAGGCCGTCCGGGAGCGCCGGCTCGGTGCGGACGTGGACGACGCGCGTGCTGGCGACGGAGACCTGACCGCGCTTCGCGCGCACCTCGCCGGCGAGCACCTCGAGGAGCGCCGTGGTCCCGTCTGCCGCGCTCCCGAGGACGACGAGCACGCCTCGCTGCCATCGGAGGGAGACACCGTCGAGCACGCTCGCGGCGCGACGGAATCCGCCGCCCGAGCGTGCGGAGACGGCCGTGAGCGCGATCACTCGGTCTCCCCGAAGCGGAGGTTCCTCGCCTCGCGGCGCACGAGGAGCGTGGTCGCCGTCACGTAGAACGCGACCGAGACGAGCGTTCGCCCGAGACGGGCGAGGTCCACGCTCCCGGGCGTGAGCGAGGCGCGGAGCCCGACGAGCGCGGAGGGGATCGTCAGCATGTCCGAGAGCCACCGCGGGATCTCGTCGCCGATGGCCTCGACGCAGAGCTCGGGGAACACGACGATGAAGAAGAGGAAGAGATAGCCGCCGAGGCGCTTCCTCGCTCCGAGCGCGAAGAGCGCGGTCGGAGCGAGAACGCTCGCGAACGCGAGCCCGAAGGCGACGGACGCGAGCGTCGCCTGCATCGCGCGGCCCGCGCCGCCGCTGCCGATCGCGAGGAGGCTCGAGAAGACGCCGACGACGAACGTCCCGCCCGCGACGACGAGAGCGAGCACGGCGGCGAGGCCTCCGACGCGAACGAGGAGATACCCACCCAGATCGACGGCGCGCCCCTCGAGCATGTGCCGGATCCCGCCCTCGACGTCGCGACGGAGCGCGTGGACGGCCACCGCGAAGGCGAGCGTGAACCCGCCCCCCCAGGCGAGGAGACCCGAGGTCACGATCGGGATCGTGTGGAGCGGCGGACGGGCGCCTCTGCCGGAGAGGACGATCGCGAGGATGCTCATCCCGAGGACGGTGACGACACCGATCGCGATCGACGCCCACGCGAGGAAGCCGCGCCGCGCGAGGCTCATGCCGAGCCCCAGCAGCGTGGCGGATCGCGGGCGCGGGACGGCCGACATCGGGAGACCGATCCGACCACAAGTCGCGAGGATTCCACAAGGAGAAGGGCACGGACGCCCCCGGGAGGCACACCGGACGCCGCGTGGTAAGGTCCGCCGCCCCGCGCTTCTGCTCCTCTACCCATGGCCCAGCGCTCGCCTCACCTCTCGCCCTTCGGCGGCGGCCCGCTCGCCGTGCGGAGGGGCCTCGCCGCCGCTGCTCCGGCCGCCTACGTCGCGATCGCCGCCGCGCGGGCAGGGGCGGCGTCGTTCGGGACGTGGCTCGTGCTCGCGCTCGCGCTCGCGGTCGGCTTCGTCGGGGGGAGCCGTGCGACCCGGACGGACGGGCCGGCGCCGAGCTCACGCGACGAGGTCCGTCCCGGCGACCGGCTCCTCTTCGCGGCCTCCACGTGCCTCTCGGTCGCGCTGGCGACGTCGCTCCTCGGGCCTTCACCTTGGGTCGACATGCTCCGCGAGGCGAGCGCGATGGGCTCCGGGCTCGTGACGGCGCGGGCGCTCGCGACCATCGAGCCCGAGGGCGGGCTCTCGGCGCGGGCGACGGAGGCGACGGCGAGCTGGCTACCGCGCGCGCTCCGCTACGTGGCAGTCGCGATCCCGATCGTCACGTGGGGCTCGCTGGCGCTCGCCTCCGCGCTCGCGTACGGGCGCGACCTCGGGGCTGACCCTCTCGTCGTCGCATCGGCGCCGGTCGCCTCCGCGCTCTCCGCGATGGGGCTCGCGTTGACGGCGTTCGGGCTCGCCGGTGCAAGGAGGCTCGAGCTCTCGGCGCCGGCGCGCCTCCTGGCGATCGCCGGCGCGAACGCGGGAGGCCTCCTCCTCGGCGTCGCGCTCGCGCTCTTCGGTCCGTTCCGCGCGGAGGCGGCCGTGGCGATCGGCGCTGCGAGCGCGGCGCTCCCGACCCTTTGGATCGCGCGCGCGGCGGACTCTCTCTCGATAGCCCGGGGCGGACGGCGGACGGCTACGCTGGCGATCTTCGGCATCCCGGTCGTGATGCTCGGCGCGGTCGCCGGGCTCGCCCGCCTCCCCGCGGAGGGCCTCGTCGCGGTCGGGATCGCGAGCGCGGCGCTGCTCGTCGGCCTGTTCGTCCCCCGCCTCGAGGAGACGTTCATGCCCGCGAACGGCACGCTCCTTCGCGCGCTGGACGACGCTCGCGCCGCATGCCGCGAGCGCGACACGCGCGCCGCGATCGCCCGCGTGCTCGTACGGCTACGCGAGGCAGCCGGCGCCGAGTCGACGAGCCCCGAGCTCTGGCTCCTGCATCCCGCTCGCGTCTGCACGGTCGATGCGGCGGGCTATCTTCGCGAGCGCGAGGCCGAGCTGCCGCCGCTCCTCGTCGACATCGCGAGGGACGAGCCCGAGCTGACGCTGCGGACCGACGTGCTCCGTGCGCTGGAGGTCCGTCGCGCCGATCTCCGGCCACTCCTCCACTGGCTCGAGGGTCGCGACGCGCTCTTCGCCACCCTCGTCACCGACGGCGAGGACGTGGACGCCGTGCTCGTCGTGCCGGCCGGGCGCCGCGTGGAGGCGCTGACCCTCGACGAGGTCTCTCGCGCGAGGCGCCTCGCCGATGCGCTCGTCGCGACCTGCCAGGCGATCAGCGCGCGCGAGCGCCACCTCGGGCGCGAGCGCGATCTCCGCCGCGACGTGGAGGCGCTCGAGGACGAGCTCGCCCGCGTCCGCCACGCGCAGGATCTCGACGCCTCGAGGCACGCGCTCGCGTCCATCCGGCTCGCGCGCCCGGCGACCGTCGGGATCTACGCCGCGACGTCGCGCATGGCGTTCGAGGCGCTCGAGCGCCGGATCGGCAACGAAGCGCCCGTCGTCGTCGTCGCACGCGCGGGGGTCGACCCCGTTCCTTACGTCGCGCGCGCACACCTCGCTGGTCCTCGCAAGGACGCGCCGCTCGTCATCGTCGACGGCACCTCGTCGCGCGAGCACGATCCGGCGCGCTGGAAGGACGAGAAGACGTCGCCGCTCGCGCTGGCCGACCGCGGGCTCCTCGTCCTCGTGGACGGCGCGGCGCTGCCGCGCGACGTGCAGGTGCTCGTCGCGCGCGCCCTCGCCGAGCGACGGCCGCCCTGGGAGCGCGCGATGCCGCTCGACATCGCGATCGCGCTCACGTCGACGTCGGCGCCCGACCTGCTCGTCGAGGACGGCCGGCTCGCACCCGAGCTCGCTGCGCGCTTCGAGGGCGCGACCTCGATCGAGCTCCCCGGCCTCGCCGATCGTGCCGAGGACCTCCGCGCGATCGTCGCCGACCGCCTCGCGCGCGAAGGGCTCCGCGCTCGCGGCCGCCCGGTGGGCATCGACGCGGCCGCGTTCGCGCGGCTCGTCGAGCACCCGTTCGAGGCGGAGGACGCCGAGCTCTCGGCGCTCGTCACGCGCCTCGTCGCGATCGCGAAAGACGACGTCGTCCGAGCGGGTGATCTCGACGCGCTCGGGATCGGCGTGACCGACGACGAACGGGTCAGCCCGAGGCCTTCGGCAGCTCGAGGCCGCTGAAGCTCACGTCGACGACGACGCTCGGCTCGAGCATCGCGTCGAAGAGCTGGCTGACCTCCCGCGACGAGTCGTCCTCGATGGGCGCAGCGCCGGGGGCAGGACGGACACGGTCAGCCTCTTCGCGCAGCTGCGCGAACGTCGAGCGGACGGCCGTGCGCATGTCCTGTGCCGTCGCCCAGCGGTCCTTCTTGTCGAAGGCGAGCGCCTTGTCGACGACGCCGACGACCCACGGCGGGAGGTGCGGCAGGACGATGCCGACCGAAGGCGCGCGATCCTTCATCGCCTGGAACAGGCGCTCCGTCGCCGACTTTCCCTCGTGGATCGCGCGGCCGGTGAGCGCACGGAACATGACGGCGCCGACGGCGAAGACGTCGGCCCTGGCGTCGACTTGATCTGCCTTGCCCTGCGCTTGCTCGGGCGGCATGTACGAGGCCGTCCCGAGCACGATCCCCGTCGCGGTCGGCGCTCCGGCCACGCGGGGGTCGCGCAGCCTGGCCAGGCCGAAGTCGAGCACCTTCACCGTGCCGTGCTTCGTGACGAAGAGGTTCCCTGGCTTGATGTCGCGGTGGATGACGTTCGCGGCGTGGAAGGCGGCCAGCGTGTCGAGCACTTGATCGGCGACGGCGAGCACGTCGGCGACCGGGAGGATCCCCTTGCTCCGCGCCATCCAGTCCTCGAGTGCTTCTCCGTCGAGGAGCTCCATGACGAGGAAGGGGGCACCGTCGGGCGTCACGTCGTCGTCGAGGATGCTCACGGCGCCGGGGTGGTCGACCTGGTTCGCCACGTAGCCCTCGCGGAGGAACCGCTCGCGGACGTCCGCGTGCGCCGCGATGAAGGGGTGGAGGATCTTGATGGCGACGCGCTTGCCGTTGCGGTGCGTCGCCGAATAGACGGCCGCCATCCCGCCGATTCCGACGACGCGGTCGATCGTCCACTTGCCTGCCAGCGTCTGCCCGACGCGCTTCTCGGCGACGACGCGAGGGTCGGGAGGCTGCATCCGATTCTCGAGTCTACCAGCCGACCCGCGCGACGGACAGGCCAGCCTTCCGTCGTGACGTCGGCTCAGTTCGCAGGATCGTCGTCGCCGTCGTCGGGCGTCTCGTCGACGGGCTTGAACGTGACGCCCTTCGTCTGGACGGCGACGAGCTTCAGCTCGTCGAGCGACCACATCACCCTCGTGAGCTTGCCGGTCGTCTTGCTCGTGTAGCTGTAGTGGAACGCGACGTCCCCTTCGCAGGTGGACGGCGCTCCCTTGCCTCGGAGCGGCGCACCCGCGATGTGGGCCGTGCCCCTGTTGTCCTTGTCGGACTTCACGTTCGTGACCCTCGCGCCGAGCAGCCCCCGTACGTCCGAGCCGCACATCGCCGACGCCGTGTTGGGGGCGTGACGAAGCGCGTTCACGAGCGACTTCTGGACGATGTCCTTCGGGACCTGCTTCTTGCAGCCGGCCGACGTCAGACCGAGAAGCGAGACCATCACCACGAGCGCTCTCCGCATCGGTGTCCCCCCGGCGTGCAGCGATGTCCGCATGCGTGGGGCGAGCCTACACCAAAGCGCGGCGGACGGCCGCGCTTCAGAGGACGTTCGAGGTGTTCTTGATCGCCTCTTCGAGGAGATCGTCGGTCGACTTCGTGTCCCGTTTGCCGGCCGGCTTCGACGACTTGGGCTCCTTCGCAGGAGCGGCCTCCTTCGCAGATGCGGCCTCCTTTGCGGGAGCGGCTTCCTTCGCGGGCGGTTCCGACGCGGGGGTCACGATCTTCACCGTGCGGATGCCGCCGCCCGACGGAGCCGCGGCGCTCTCGGCCCTGGACGGACGGGCCGGCGGAGGCGCGGGCGGGGCCTCGGCGTGACGCAGCGACGACGGAGGAGCGGCGGACCGGGTAGGCGCGGAGCGGCCGGCCGCGAGGCGCCCG
>JALHPN010000123.1 GCA_022842465.1 Polyangiaceae bacterium
CGGTCCGCGAGCGGCCGGCGGGGCCCGGGACACCGGAGGTGCCGACGGTCCCGACGGTCCCGACGGGGGCCACGCTCCCGTCCGCGCCCCCCTCGCCGTCGATGCCGAGCGCGCCGAGCGCGCCGGGCGCAGCTCCCGCGGCCCCGGGGCCCAAGCCATGAGGCCTCGCAAGTTGGTCTGGACCGAGGGGCTGTTCATGACGCAGCACCACTTCCAGCAGCTCGATCGCTACCACGAAGCGTTCGTCACCGACCGGTTGCGCACGGTCGTCTCCTACGACTGGGGCGTCGCGGAGCTCGTCATCGACGAGCGGGCGCTCGCCGCCGGCCAGCTCCGCATCGGCTCTCTCGCGGCGGTCCTCCCCGACGGCACGCCGGTGCTCGCGGGCGACCGGCGGGAGGATCGGATCCCCTCGCGCGCGATCGATCCCGTCGTGTTCCCCGCCAACGTGCAGACGATGGACGTCTACGTCGGGCTCTACGAGGAGCGCGACAACGCGCCGAACGTGGCGCTCGAGCCTCGTCCGGACGCGGCGATCCGTTACGAGCGCGAGCAGGTCGCGGCGTACGACTTCAACGGAGGCGGCGAGCAGGCGCTCCAGGTCGCTCGCCGGAACGTCCGCGTGCTCCTCGGCGAGGAGAGCCGCGAGGGACTCGTCACCGTTCGCGTCGCGCGCATCGAGAGGGTTCCCGGGGGCGCGTTCCAGCTCTCGCGCACGTACATCCCGCCCTGCACGCGCGTCGGCGCGTCGCCCGTCCTCGTCGCCGGCTTCCGCCAGCTCCTCGGCGCGATGGTCGCGAAGCAGCGCATGCTCGCGGCCGGCCGCAAGGCCCGCACGGAGGCCGCCGTCGACTTCGAGGCGGGCGACAACGTGAAGTTCTGGCTCCTCCACACGCTGAACGAGCAGATCCCGCGCTTCTCGCACGTGCTCGACCACGGGCCGACGAACCCGGAGCAGGCCTACCTCACGCTGGCCTCGCTCATCGGGCAGCTCTGCACGTTCGCCGTGGACGGTGACCCGACGCAGATCCCGAGCTTCCAGTACCTCGAGCTCACCGGCACCTTCGAGCCGATGTTCAGGCGGGCGCAGGCGCTGCTCGGCGCGGTGGTGGCGGAGCGCTTCGTCGAGATTCCCCTGCAGAAGCGGGAGGACGGGCTCTACCTCGGGCAGCTCGAGGATCCCGCGCTCCTCCAGTACGAGTTCTTCGTGTCGGCGGAGGGGGTCCCCGAGGCGCAGCTCCGGGAGCGTCTGGCGAAGCTCACGAAGGTCGCCTCCTGGAACCAGATCACGTCGATCCTCAACTCGGCGGTGAACGGGTGCAAGCTCGAGCTCGAGTACCGTCCCCCCGGCGCGCTGCCCGTCCGGCCGGGGCTCGTGTTCTATCGCCTGTCTCGTACGCCCGACTTCTGGAACGATGTGGTGACGACGGCCTCCGTCGCGATCTACCAGCCGATGAACCGTGACGAGGTTCACTTGAAGCTCTACGCCGTCGATCCGAAGAACCTCAAATGAGCCGCGACCTGATCGAAAAGACGTACTGGGCCTCGGCGGATCTCTTGTCGCTCGCGACGGAGATCGGCAAGAACGTCGACCTGCCTCCGCCGGACGAGCTCGGCCAGCGCGTCTCCGAGATGTTCGACCGCATGGCGCGCAAGTGTCGCGAGGTCGGGGTGCCGGAGGAGGACTTCCGCGAGGCGAAGTACGCGATCTGCGCGTTGCTCGACGAGAAGATCCTCGGGAGCAGCTGGCCCGGGCGCAACTATTGGGTGAGCCGGCCGCTCCAGCTCGTGCACTTCAACGAGAACACGGCCGGTGAGGGCTTCTTCACCCGTCTCGACACCTTCCGACGGAACGATCAGCGCGTGAACGTCACCGCGATCTACTACGTCTGCCTGCAGCTCGGCTTCCTCGGGAAGTACGCGATCTCGCGCGGGGAGGGGCTCTCGGAGCTCGCCGAGCAGCTCGCCGTGGAGATCGGACGGCAGCTGCCCTCCGCGGAGATCCTGTCTCCTGCCGCGGAGCCCAGGGATGCAGGGCGGGGGACGCTCCGGCGCGATCTCCCGATCGTGGCGCTCGGGCTCGGCATCCTCGGCGTCGCCGTGCTCGTGCTCGTGATCTTCAAAGTGACGCTCATGACGGGCGTAGCCAGCCTCTCGTCGCGCCTCACCTCGGCGACCGCCATCGCCGCCCCGGGGCGGGGGGCAGGGGGGGCAGCCAGCCCCTCGGAGAAGAAGCCGTGATCCTGAACCTGATCCTCGCGATCGTCGGCCTCGTCCTCATCGCCGCCACGTGGGTCGCCGGCACCTTCCTGGCGTGGCCGCTCTGGGTCGAGATCGTCGCCACGGTCCTCGTCGTCCTCCTCGTCGCCGGGATCGCGCTCGGCTCCTACCTCCGGACGCACGCCAAGGCGCGCGCGCTCGAGGCGGACATCATGAAGCAGGCGGAGCAGCAGGCCATGCAGGCCCGCCCCGACCGTCGCGGCGAGATCATGGAGCTCCAGCTCCAGGTGAAGCGCGCGATCGACCAGCTCCGTTCGACCAAGCTGGGATCGCAGGCCGGTGGGCCGCTGTACGCGCTGCCCTGGTACATGATCGTCGGGCCCCCCGGCGCCGGCAAGACGACCGCGCTCCTCCAGTCGGGGCTCAGCTTCCCGGTCACGGACGCCCAGGGCGGCGGGATCCGGGGCGTCGGAGGGACACGGAACTGCGACTGGTGGTTCACGAACGAGGGCATCCTCCTCGATACGGCGGGCCGCTACACGAACGAGGACGACGACCGCGAGGAGTGGCTCGCGTTCCTCGACATGCTCCGCAAGCACCGCTCGCGCATGCCCATCAACGGCGTGCTCGTCGCGGTCGACATCCCGTCGCTCGCGGACGGAGGCGAGGAGTCGGCGGTCGCGATGGGCAGGCGCCTCCGCAGCCGCATCGACGAGGTGATGACGCGTCTCAAGATGGTCGTCCCCGTCTACGTGATGTTCACGAAGTCGGACCTCATCTCCGGGTTCTCCGAGTTCTTCGGGGACCTCCGCCGGAGCGAGCGCGGGCAGATCTGGGGCGCCTCGTTCATGCTCGAGCCGAAGGACCGGCGCGAGCCGAAGATCGCCTTCGCGGAGGAGTTCGACAGGCTCGCCGCGGCCGTCTTCTCGCGCACGATCGTGCGCCTGGGCAGCGAGCGCACGCTCGAAGGGCGCCAGCGGATCTTCCATTTCCCGCTCGAGTACCGCGGGCTGAAGAACAACCTCGCGGAGTTCGTCGGCGTCCTCTTCGAGAAGAACGCGTTCCAGGAGACGCCTCTCTTGCGCGGCGTCTACTTCTCGAGCGGGACCCAGGAAGGGCGGCCCGTCGACCGCGTCCTCGGGACGCTGATGCGCGCCTTCAACCTCGCGCCGAGCGCGCAGGCGCCCGAGCCGGCGAAGGAGCAGAAGAGCTACTTCGTCACGGACATGTTCCGGAGGGTCGTGTTCCCCGATCAGGGGTTCGCGGCGCGCTCGGAAGGGGAGCAGCGGCGCCAGCTCTTCGCACGCGGCGGCTTCGCCTTCGCCGCGGTGCTCCTCGCGCTCCTCCTCCTCGTCCCGGCCGGGTGCTCCTTCGGGAACAACCGGGACCTCACGAAGAGGACCGACGCCGTCGCGACCGAGGCGACGAAGATCCGCTGGCTCGACTCCGGCAACGTCGTCGACAAGGTGCGGAAGCTGGACGACGTGCGCGACGAGCTCCGACAGCTCGACGCCTGGCGCGCGAACGGCGCGCCGTTCGATCACCGCTTCGGCATGTACGTGGGCGACGACCTCTACGTGCCCCTCCGCAACGTCTACGTGGCGACGCTCCACGTGGGCTTCGCGATGCCCACGAAGTCGAAGCTCGAAGAGGAGCTCCGCGCTACGGCCGACGGCACGACGCTCTCGGCCGACCAGTACAACGTCCACTTCAACCGACTGAAGGCGTACCTCCAAGCGTGCGATCGTGAACGCCTCGACGTCCCGTGGGAGTCGAACGCCCTCACGGACGCGTGGATGCGCACGCTGAACACGACGGCGACGACGGACAAGGACATCCTCTCCTCGCACGCCGGCTACTACGTCGAGCTGATGAAGAAGGGCGAGGTCCCGACCTGGGACTGCGACCAGAACCTCATCCTCCGTGTGCGCGCCTACCTGAAGCGCCTCTCGGCGGCGGATCGCGACTACAGCGCCCTCGTCCGCGACGCGAACGAGCAGGTGCCGCCGATCACCCGCGAGACCATCTTCCTCAACACGGCCTTCGGGACGTTCATCACGTCGCGGAGCCGCCCCGAGGTCGTCGTCGTCGGCGCCTATACGAAGGCCGGCTGGGAGCTCTACGTCCGCGATCGCGTCGGCAAGGACGCGATCAAGCAGCTCACGCGAGACCGGTGGGTGCTCGGTGAGACGCAGGACATCAGCGCGTCGCAGGCCGAGAAGCAGATGGACGAGCTCCGCGCGCGCTACTTCGCGAACTACCAGCGCGCGTGGTCCGAGTTCCTGAAGGACCTCGACGTCCGGAAGCCCACGAGCAACGAAGAGGCGCTCGAGGAGCTCTCGGCGCTCAGCGAGATCCCGTGGCCGTACCAGCGTCTCGTGAAGGTCGTCGACGAGAACACGAGGCTCGAGGAGTCGCCGGAGGAGCGCGCGAAGACGGACGCGCTCTCGCGGCTGACGAACGCGGGCGCCCAGAAGCTCGGCAACAGCACGGTGGGGCGAGAGCTGCTCGACGCGGGCGTCCTCCCCTCGGAGCTCGCGCCGAGCGCGCGCCGCTGGGAGTCGCCGGTCGAGCTCGCGTTCCGTCCGTTCGCGCGGTTCGGCGTCGCGACCGCGGCCTCGGCGCCCGGCTCGGGCGCGGACACGGCAGGCGCGAAGGCTCCGGCCACGTCCCTCGCGCACTACCAGGAGCGGATCGTCAGCCGGCTCGTGGCCGTCCTCACGGACCTCCGCGACTCGAAGGGCCGAGGCGTGAAGCCGGAGAGCGTGACCCTCTCCTTCGAAGAGGCGATCCGCGGGACCAACGAGCTCTTGAACCCGTCCCAGAGCGGGTTCACGCGCCCGCTGCTCTCCCCCTTGCTCCTCAACCCTCTCGAGCTCGCGTACAGCAGCTTCCTGAACGATCAGGGCGGCGCGGCGGGCGGCAACTGGGAGAACGACGTCTGGAAGAAGTGGAGCACGTCGCTCGCCGACGGGTACCCCTTCACGGACACGTGGAAGGACGTGCCGCTCGCGGACTACACCGCGTTCTTCGCGCCCGGCGGCGGCATGCTCTCGCGGTTCTATGCGGGGAGCCTCGGCAACTCCCTCGAGCTGCTCGGGACGAAGTTCGTCCCGACGACGCGCTTCGGCCAGACGCTCGCGTTCACGGGCCCGTTCCTCAAGTGCTACGACCGCGGCCTCGAGATCTCGCGCTCGACGTTCGACGGGGGCGCCTTCGCCCCCGACAAGAGCGCGCCGCCCGCCTCGGCGCAGCCCGCGTCGACCCGGAGCGGCATGGGGCCGAACGTCGACTTCGAGGTGAACCTCCACTCCGTGAGCGACAACGTCTCCGAGGTCATCGTCGAGGTCGACGGCGTGTCGAAGACGTACAAGAACGGCCCCGAGGAGTGGCTCGCCGCGAAGTGGCCCGCGGAGGCGGGGAAAGAGCACGGGAGCAAGATCCGCATCCGCGGGTACAGCGGGCTCAACGAGGAGATCCTGCGGCCCGGCGAGTGGGGGTTCTTCCGCGTGATGGACGCGGCGAAGAGCATCGACCGTGGCATCGAGGGTGGTCGGAAGACGGGTCGGCAGGTCATCGTCGGCACGTGGGCGCTCCGCACGCAGCCGGGCTTCGTGAAGCTCGACATCCGCCCCCTCCGCGACGAGAACCCCTTCACCGCCTACGTCGCGCGGCGGCAACGCCTCTGGAAGGACTACACCTGCCCCCGCGTCATGGCGCGAGGCGCCGCCCGCGACGGTCGGTGACGTTTCCACATCGCCGACCTTTCCGTCTCGGTTAGCCTGAACCACGTGTGGCCCTTCCGTCGCAAGAGCAGCTCGAAGAGCCCCATCGCGCCGTTCGTCGGCGCGTTCGGCAAGCTCCCGTGCACCGGCGACTTCGTCCGGGTGCGCGCGGGGGTGGAGCCGGCGAGCAGCTTCCAGCAGTGGCTCGGAAGAGCCGTGGATTGGGCCGCGCCTCGAAGCCTCGCCGGGTGGCCGGATCGCTTCGACGAGCGACCGCTCGCGTTCGTCTTCGCGGGCGAAGCGGGCGTGCTCGTCGGCGTGATGCGAGGCAGCCGGGACGCGGCGGGGCGACGCTTTCCGATGGCCGTCTTCGGCTCCGTCGACGCGGGCGAGCTCGCGGGCCACGAGTCCGTCCTTCCTCATGCGCTCTCGGACTTCCTCGACGGGGCTCGCGGCGTCCTCGACGCCGGCGCGTCGATCGACGGTCTCGCCTCCCTCGAGCGTCTCGTCGACGCGCTGCCTGCGCCGCGGATGAGGCCGGGAGCGAGCAGCGCGTTCACCGCCTGGGCGTCGTCACACACGGCGCGCGAGGTCTGGGAAGCGGCGTACGGGGCGGACGGGGGCGCGGGAGCGCGCGTCGCCGTGCAGACGCTCGCGGAAGCGCTCGCTCCCTTCACGGGTCAGGACGGTCCGACGACCGCCCTCAGCGTTCGGCTGCCGCTCGGGGCCGATCCGACGTTCGAGGCCTGCGCGTGGCTCGATCTGGCGCGCGCCGCGGGCGGCTGGCGGCGCCACGTGCCGACGGCGCTCTGGGGGCTCGCCTCGGCTCCAGGATCGGTCGCTCCGCCGACGCCGCTCGTGATCGGCCTCGGTCAGGCGCCTCCGCTCGCCCTGGCGGAGGTGGTCCTCGGCGGCGTCGACGACGATCAGGTCTGCGATCTGACGAAGCCGTCCCCCCCGCCGGAGGCCGTGCGCGGCTTCCGTCCGCTCGCCGAGCGCCTCGCCGCGGTTCTCGCCGACCCGACGTCGAGCGTCGGCGCCGTCCTCGACGCGGCGCACGGTCGTTGACCATGGGCCTGGCGGACGCATGCTGACCGCGGAGCAACCTGCCGGACCCGATCTCTCGTTCGACCCCGATTTCGAGGCGGTCGCGGGCGAGATCGCCAAGCTCGAGAGGGTGGACGGGGAGCGCCCGAACTGGACGATGATCGAGGCGGCCTCGGAGACGCTCTTGGCCGAGCGGACCAAGGACTACCGGCTCGTCGCGTGGTGTGCGGCCGCCAAGGTCCATCAGCGCGGCTGGACGGGGTTCGCGCAAGGCCTCGAGCTCTACAAGAGCGTCACGACGACCTGGTGGGCCGAGATGCATCCGTCGGTGAAGCGCCTGAAGGCGCGCGCGAACCTCCACCAGTGGCTGGGCGACCAGATCCTCCCCGTGCTCGAGGGGAAGGGGCCGCAGCGCGGGGAGGAGGCCCATGTTCGCGCGGCGTCGGGCCTCCTCGACGAGCTCGACGCATTCCTCCAACCGCGCTTCGAGGGCACCTACCCCGGCTCCCAACGCCTCGCGACGTTGCTGAAGCGCACGATCGCCAACCTCCCCGCCGAGATGTCGGCCGTCGCGGAGGCGGCGGCCCCCACTGGGCATGCTGCGCCCCAGGCAACCGGCCTTTCTGCGAGCCCGATGCCGTTCGAGGGGCAGGATCCCGGCGGCGCGCTCGTACACTCCAGGGAGATGCTGCTGCGGACGGCCGAAGGCATGCTCGCGGCCGACCCTTCGAGCGCGAAGGCGTACCTGGCTCGGCGGCTCGGCCTCCAGATCGGGTTCGACCCGCATCCCCGCGAGGTCCCTGCGCGAAATCGCCTCCTCGAGGCCGAGAAGGCGGGGCGGTGGTCGGAGCTCCTCGCGGAAGCCGAGCGGGCCATCCTGACGTCGCCGGCGTGGCTCGACGCGCACCGCGCCTCGGTGGAGGCGATGGCGAAGCTCGGG
Organism: Polyangiaceae bacterium; assembly: GCA_022842465.1. GTDB lineage: Bacteria > Myxococcota_A > Polyangia > Polyangiales > Polyangiaceae > Labilithrix. The sequence goes on from JALHPN010000123.1 coordinate 7,933, forward strand.
CCTCGCTTCAACGAGGCACGACACACCGTCCAGAGCGAGGCGGCGGCGCTCGTCGTTCGGCACCCCACGCTCCTCGGCGCGCGGTTCGAGGACGGCAGCCCCGTCGCGGACGCGCGCACGCAGGACTGGCTGAAGCACGAGGTCCGCGGCGCGTCGGGCGCCTCGGCGATGATGAGCAGCGAGGACGAGGAGGCGGAGCGCCGCCTCGCGAACGTCCGGAAGCTCGCGCTCGAGGGGCGCGTCTCGGAGGCCGTGGCCCTGGCGATCGGGATCGCGAACCGCGCAGGGGACCCACGGGGCAAGTTCGAGGGGTTTCTCGTCGCGGGAAAGATCGCGCTCGACGCGGGGAAGGCGCAGGTCGCGCGTCCGCTGCTGGAAGGGCTCCTCGAGCACGTGGAGCGGCACCAGCTCGAGATCTGGGAGCCCGGGCTGTGTGTGGCCCTGTACGCATCGCTCGTGCGGTGCCTGCGGACGATCGGCGGAAGCTCGAAGGAACAGGAGCTGTTTGATAAGCTCTGTCGTCTCGACCCTGCGGCGGCGATGGGGATCGATATGATGGAGCCTGGGAGCTCGAACGCAGACGGTTGACCGCGCGGTCTCGAGCTCGACATCGGCGTGAGGAGAGGAAGAGGGACGCATGGCGAAGAAGGAAACATCCGTCGCGCCGAAGGAGCGCATCAACATCCGCTACAAGCCTGCGACCGACGGGGCGCAGGAGGACGTGGAGCTGCCGCTCAAGATGCTCTTCGTCGGCGATTTCACCGGCAAGCCGGACCCGCGCCCGATCGAGGAGCGCACGCCGATCAAGATCGACAAGGACAACTTCGAGCAGGTCATGAAGGAGCAGAATCTCTCGCTCGACATGACCGTGAAGGACCAGCTGTCGGGTGAGCCCAACGTCGACATGAACGTCCACCTGGACTTCAAGAAGATGGCGGACTTCGGGCCCGTCGCCGTCGCGCAGCAGGTGCCGGAGCTTCGCCGGCTCCTCGAGCTCCGCTCGGCGCTGACGACGTTGAAGGGGCCGCTCGGCAACGTGCCGGCCTTCCGCAAGAAGATCCAGGATCTCCTCAAGGACAAAGAGAAGCGCGACGCGCTCGTCCGCGAGCTCGGCATCTCACCCGACGACGGGAGCAACGAATGAGTGACGCGAAGACCGCTGGCGGCTCGGTCGCGACGACGACCGAGGCCTCCCTCATCGACGACATCCTCAGCGAGACGAAGCTTCGTCCGAACGACGAGGGCTACGACGCCACGCGCAAGGGCGTCCAGGCGTTCCTGACGGAGCTCCTGACCCAGAACCAGGGCGAGAAGATCGACCGCGCGCTCGCCGACGTCTTCATCGCGGAGATCGACGCGAAGATCTCGAAGCAGCTCGACGAGATCCTCCACCAGCCCGACTTCCAGAAGCTCGAGTCGGCGTGGCGGGGGCTCAAGTTCTCCGTCGACCGCACCGATTACCGCGAGAACATCAAGACGGAGGTCCTCAATTGCTCGAAGGAAGACCTCATGGCGGACTTCGAGGACTCGCCGGAGATCGTGAAGAGCGGGCTCTACCGTCTCGCGTACACCGCCGAGTACGGCCAGTTCGGTGGTAAGCCCTACGCGGCGATCATCTCGAACTACGAGGTCACCCCCGCGGCGCAGGACGTCGCGCTGCTCCAGAAGTGCGCCGCCGTCGCGGCCATGTCCCACGCCCCGTTCTTCGCCTCGGCGAGCCCGCGGTTCTTCGGCACGGACAAGATCACCGATCTGCCGAACCTGAAGGACATCAAGGCCCTCATGGAGGGCCCCCAGTACACGAAGTGGAACAGCTTCCGTGAGTCGGAGGATGCGCGTTACGTCGGCCTCCTGATGCCGCGGTTCCTCCTCCGCCTCCCGTACGGCGCCGACTCGAACCCGGTCCGCGCGATCAACTACGAGGAGCAGGTCCAAGGCGACCACGACGCCTACCTCTGGGGCAACGCGACGTTTGCGTTCGCGACGCGCCTGTCCGAGAGCTTCGCGAAGTACCGCTGGTGCCCGAACATCATCGGCCCGCAATCGGGCGGCACCGTCGAGGATCTCCCGCTCCACCAGTACGAGGCGATGGGCGAGATCCAGAACAAGATCCCGACCGAGGTGATGATCTCCGAGCGGCGGGAGTACGAGCTCTCGGAGGAGGGCTTCATCGCGCTCACCTACCGGAAGGACTCGGACAACGCGGCGTTCTTCTCGGCGAACAGCGTCCAGAAGCCCAAGTACTTCGGTCAATCCGAGAACGGCAAGACCGCCGAGCTCAACTACCGGCTCGGCACGCAGTTCCCGTACATGTTCCTCATCACCCGGCTCGCGCACTACATCAAGGTGCTCCAGCGGGAGCAGATCGGCAGCTGGAAGGAGCGCGCCGACCTCGAGCTCCAGCTCAACGAGTGGCTCGGTCAGTACGTCGTGGACATGGAGCAGGTGGACGAGGCGACGCGCTCGTCCCGCCCGTTCCGCAGCGCCAAGGTCGCCGTCGAGGACGTCCCTGGGCAGGCGGGTTGGTACAAGGTCGGCATCAACGTTCGGCCCCACTTCAAGTACATGGGCGCCGACTTCACCTTGAGCCTCGTCGGTAAGCTCGACAAGACCTGATTCGCGACACACAACTAGGACTCGCGCCTGCTCGCATAGCCCGTAGGGAGGTAACTCGTGGCCTTTATCACTCGCGCTCGTTTTCTCGATTGCAACCCCGTCCCGCGCAACTCGACCCTCGTGAAGGACGCGGACCTTCCGAAGACGGGCCAGGACGACAAGACGTCCTATGCGAAGAAAGGCCATGAAGCGAAGGACGGCTGGTTCGGCGTCATCGCGATGGACTACAGCGCCGAAGCGGGCGTCAACGTCGCGGCAGGCACGGCGACGGGTGGCATCAACAAGACCACGCTGAGGCTCATCAAGCAGCTCGGCCCGCTCTCGCCCATCCTCATGCGCGCGCTTCACAACCGCGCGCTGTTCAACCTCCGCGTCGAGTGCATCGACCGTACGGGGCAGGCGGACAAGGACCAGTCGGGCAAGGTCGTCTACACGATCGAGTTCAAGACCGCCGTGCTCCAGGTCGTCCGGCAGATGACGGGCGACGACAAGTACGGTTCCCTCGTGTCCACGATCGCCCCCGGCGCCCAGATCGGTCAGGCGAGCGACACCGCCGAGCTCGAGGAGCTCACGATCGTCTACCAGGGCGCCGACTTCGAGTGGAAGGAGCCCTCGAAGAAGGGGACCATCGAGCTCCGCGGCGGCTGATGTCGCGCACGCTCCTCGCGCGAGTTCGGCGTCCGGACGACAAGCCTGGTCGCGTTTCGGACATCGAGCTCCGCGCGGACGTGCTCGCACATCTCCAGCGCATGTGCCGGACCCGGCAGGGGAGCGCGCCCACGGCGCCCCTCTACGGGCTCCCGGACCTCGCGGACTCGAGCCTCGCCCCGGCGGAGATCGCCGAGCAGGTCATCACCGCCCTCCGCTATACGCTCGAGACCTACGAGCCTCGGCTCCGCGCGGTCCACGTGGAGTACACGCCCGGAGAGAACTGGAACGAGCTCCTCCGCTTCCGGATCTCGGCGCAGCTCGTCGTCGACCGTACCAAGAAGCCCGTCTCGTTCGAGACGCGGATCGATCCGTCGCGACGCGTGTTCGTCGACTGAGCGCCGAGCCCGACCCAGCGTGTTCAGCCGTTACTTCACGGAGGAGCTCACGTACCTGCGCGACGTCGGTCGCGAGTTCTCGCGGGCCTACCCGCAGCTCGCGCCGATGCTCGCCGAGCGCGGCGCCGATCCTTCCGTCGAGCGGCTCCTCGAGGGCGTCGCGTTCCTGACCGCGCGGATCCGCGAGAAGCTGGACGACGAGATCCCCGAAGCGATCCACGCGCTCGCGTTCATGCTCTTTCCGCAGATGATCCGGCCGCTGCCGAGCGCCTGCATCCTCGAGCTCATCCCGCAGGTAGCGTCCCTCACGGAGCCGATCATCGTCGCGCGCGGCGCCGAGTTCGCGTCCGTCCCGGTGGAGGGGACGCAGTGCCGGTTCCGATCGACGGCCGACACGCTCCTCCTCCCCTGGGAGGTCGAGGACGTCGTCTGCGAGTCCATACCGGGCGGCCGCCAGCAGCTCCGAATCCAGCTCCGCGTCTACGCGAAGCCCGAGGGCATCGATCACCTCGCGGTCCGCTTCCACATCGCAGCCGAGCGGCGCGCAGCCCTCGACGTCCTCAGGCACCTCCATCAGGCGATCGAAGACGTCGTGGTCCTGGAGCCCGGGGTGGAGGGAGGGCGCCCGCGAGAGATCTCCGTCGGCGCGGACGCGTTTCGTCTGACCGGCTTCGCAGAGAACGAGGCGCTCCTCGAAGCCGACCGCCGCGTGCTCCCCGGCTACCGACTGCTGCACGAGTACTACACGCTGCCCGAGAAGTTCGCCTTCTTCGAGCTCGCGGGGCTCGCGCGCGGCATGCGCGGCGGGCCGCAGGTGGAGCGCTACGAGATCGCGATCCGGTGTCGAGGCACGTTCCCGGAGTTCTCCAACATCACGAAGGACTGGTTCCGCCTGCACTGCGTGCCGGTCGTGAACCTCTTCGAGGCCGCCGCCGACCCCATTCGCACGACGCCTCGGCAGTCACGGTATCGACTGCGCGTGGCGGGGCTTCCGCCTCCTACGGGCGAGGTCCACTCGATCACGCGCGCCTACTACGCTCCTCACGGCTCCGGCGAGCGCGTGGAGGTGCCGCCGTTCTACGCGTTCTCCCACGCAGGTCGGCGCGAGGGGGCCGGAAAGGTCTTCTACGATCTCCAGGTCCACCCGAACCCCACGACCGGCGGGACCGACACGTTCATGGCCTTCGGGACCGCGCGGGACGCGGGCGTGATGCCGGACACGGAGGTCGTCAGCTGCGACCTCGTCGCGACGAACGGTCGCCTCGCGTCGCTCGTCCGCGTGGGTGACATTCGGATGAACCTGCCGACGTCCCCGGTGGTCGCGCGCTTCCGCAACATCACGGCGGCGACCGCCTACGTACCCGCGCCCGTGGGGCGCGAGCTGGCTTGGCGCGCCCTCGCCCACGCGTCGATGAACCTCCGCTCCCTGACCGACCTCGACGTGCTCCGCGCGCTCCTCGAGGTCTACAACTTCCATTCTCTCGTGGATCGTCAGGCCCTCCGCGCGAACGAGCTCCGCGTGAACGCGCTGCGTGAGGTCCGCATGAAGCCTTCGGAGCGGCTCTACCGCGGGGCCGTCGTCCGCGGCGTCGACATCGAGATCGACACCGACGAGGATGGCTTCCTCGGAGAGGGGGACGTGTTCCTCTTCTCGGCGATCCTCGATCGGCTCTTCGCCGACTACGTGTCCCTCAACTCGTTCTCACGCGTCCTCGTCTCCACCACCTCCACCAAGGCGACGTTTGCATGGCCGGCGAGAAGCGGGAGCACGACGCTCGTCTGAGGGCGCGGCTCTTCGCGGAGCCGCGCACGTTCGAGTTCGTGCAGGTCGTCAAGCTGCTCGAGCAGACCGCGCCGCCCGGGACGGTGCCGATCGGACATGCCGGTCCTCTCGAGCGCGAGGGGATCCGCTTCGTCCACGACCCCAGCATGGCCTTCGCCGCCTCGGACGTCGCGGGGCTCCGGACGACGGACGACGGTCGAACCGAGATCCTCGCGACCTTCCTCGGACTGGTCGGCGCGTCGTCGCCGCTCCCGGTCTACTTCACCGAGGATCTCCTCGACGCCGAGACCTCGGACGACAGGTCGCTCCGGGCCTTCTACGACATCCTGCACCAGCGCCTGTACGCGCTCTTCTATCGCGCGAAGATCAAGTACCGCTTCGCCGGTGCCGGGCGGGCCGACATGCGCGACGCGTTCTCGAAGCGCATGATGAGCTTCGTCGGCGTCGATTCGGCGGCCCTACCGAGCGCTGGCCTCGGCGCGGCGCGGCTCCTCGGCCTCGCGCCGCTGCTCGCGCCTCGTACGCGCTCCGCGCGCTCGCTCGCGCTCTACCTGGAGGCGTCCTTCGAGGGGGTGCCGGTCGAGATCGAGTCCTTCATCGCGCGAACGGTGGTCCTCGACGAGACGCAGCGCAACGCGCTCGGGAAGAGGAACGCCGCGCTCGGCGCGACGTTGACCCTCGGCGGTCGCGTCGAGGATCGATCGGGTCGGTTCCGGACCAAGCTGGGACCGATCGATCGGGACCTCTTCGACGCTCTCCTTCCCGGTGGGGCGCAGCACGAGTTCCTGCGGGACGTCCTCAGCCGGTTCGCGGGCGGGGTGCTCGAGTCGGAGGTCGAGCTGATCCTGGAGGGAGGCGGTCCTCGCTTCCGGCTGGGCGATCCGCGCGCGTCGAAGCTCGGCGTCACGACGACGCTCGCCGGGACCGTCGAGAGGTCGACCCGCGCGCGGTTCGTCGCGGGGGACCAGGCCTCGCCCGTTCAGCTGCTCACAGACGATTCAGCGCCTTGAGGAGCGCCGCGGTTCGGAGGCTCAAGTAGGGACAGTCCTCGTGCTCCAGGTACACGAGGTCCATGGCGGCTTCGGAGATGACCGGCTTCATGTCGTCGTGGATGAAGGGCGCGTCCGCGACGAGCTCCGCGACGACCACCTGCAGGCGCGCCTTCGTGGTGTTCGCCCACGCCCGGAGCTCCGCGCTTCGCTCCGCCCCCTCGGCGACGTCGATCGCGCGCTCGTGCGCCCACTGATCGATGTGGAGGATCTCGGTGAGCTGTCCCTCGACGCGGCGCTTCGTCGCGTCGAGATCTTCGCCGGCCGCGTTCACGCGCCACCTTCCCCGCCGCCGGTCGTCGGCAGTCCAGGAAGCTTCGGAGCGTCGATCGCCGAGGCCGCCGGCGCCGCGGCACCGACCGCCTCGCTGGTCATCTGTCGCCCCGCTCCCTGCACGGCCGCGGTCGCGAGCGAATCCGCGGCGGCGACCTTGAGCGCCTCACCCATGGCACCTCGCCCGCCACCCATCAGCGCGCTGGTCACGGCCGCTTTCGCGCCCGTCTCGAACGCGGCGCTCACGGCGGGACCGACCCTGCTGAACATGCTCTGCGACGCAGCGGTGACGCGGCTCTCCGCCTCCGGCGACACGACGCTCGTCAAGGTCCCTCGCGCGACGGCCGACTGGAGGCGCTCGGGGCCCACGTCCTTGGCGAGCTCGCCGATCGACTGCCTGAGCGGGGCCGAGAGGTGCTCCCGGACGCCGCCGGCCGCCGTGAAGAGACCGCTGGCCGCGTCCGCGGCGAAGCCGCTGAGGAAGGCCGTCCGCGCCTCCTTGTTCCAGAAGCCCTTCACCGAGCCCTGCGTGAGCGCCGTGGCGACGAAGCGCTGGGCCTGCGCCTGGAGGCCTGCGGTCGCGGTCGTCAGCACCTGGCCCGAGACCTTGTCGAAGACCGAGTGCACGACGTTGTCGCTGTTCGTGATCCCGTACTTTCCGAGCACGGACTGGAGCATCGACGGCGTCGTCTGCGCGATGGCCTGCTCTGCGCCCTTCACGGAGCTCGCCATGGCCTGCGCGGTGCTCGCCGCGCTCGCCGCGTCGGCGATGCCGCCCGCCGCGTCGGGCACGGGCGCCGCGGCCGGCGGGCGCGCCTGCTCGAGGTCGTCGCCGATCTCGACCTCCTTGAAGCCGCCTGGAGCCTCCGGCTTCGGGTGAGCCGCCGAGGGCATCTCGTGGGCGCCCTTTCGCGCGGTGCCTGCCGCCGGGCCCGGGGGTGGCGGCGCGGGAGCCGCCGGAGCGCTCGCGTTGCTCCCGCAGTTCAGGAGGAGCTGTCCGCCCGTGTCGACGGTGGTGTTCGTCACCGAGGAGAGGGAGATGTGCGTGCCGGCCGCCAGATCGATCGACGTGGCGGCGGTCATGTGGAGGTCGCCCGCGCCGGTGTGGATGCACATCTTCCGGCTCGACTCGATCGCGATGTAGTCGTCGTCGAGGACGATGCTCGCTCCCTTGGTCCGGAGCTCGATCTTGTTGGGCGACATCACGAGCGTCGCGTTCCCGCCGCCGCCGTCGCGGCCGACCGTGACGGTGAAGCTCGACCCCGCGCTGTGGGACTCGGAGTTCTTCGCGATGACCGCGAACGCGTTCTCCGCCTGGATGTGGATCGACTCCTGGCCCTTCTTGTCCTGGAAGCTGATCTCGTTGAACCCGGCCTGGCCGCGCCCGTGAGGGCTCGAGTCGGTCTTGATGCCGCTCTTCGTCCAGTTGTCCTTGCTCTGCGTGCCGAACGGCTGCGCCGTCGTCGCGTTGTAGACGCAGCCGACGACCACGGGCTGGTCCGGATCTCCCTCGAAGAACCCGACGAGCACCTCGTGGCCCACCCGGGGTAGGAACTGCATGCCGAAGCCGCCGCCGGCCCAGCCCTGGCTCACGCGCATCCAGCACGAGCTCTTCTCGTCGAACTGCCCCTCGCGATCCCACGGGAACTGGACGCGCACGCGTCCGAACTCGTCGGTGTGGATCTCTTGCCCCGACGGGCCGACGACGACTGCGCTCTGCACGCCCGCGATCCGAGGCTTCGGCGTGCGGCGAGCCGGCCGGTACGGGTCGCGCGCGAAGACGGCTTCGGTGTGGATGCGGTACTCGTCGCCGTGCTGGTTTCCCCGAATGCATCGACGGACGATGAGCATCTTCCGGTCGGGATCGAACGCAGACACACCGAAGCCCTGTGTATCGCCGATCGCGAACACCGTCCCCGGCGGAAGATCGAGCACGTTCGTCTCGAACTCGATCTGCTGACGACCCGTGATGATGCCGCCGAGAGAGCGCTCCGCGTGGAGCTTGATCTGGTCCGGCGTCGCCCGCGCCTTGCCACGATCGTCGGAGAGCGCGCCCGTCTCGGGCTTCACGGCCCACGCCGCCCCGGGCCGATAGACGTAGCTCTCGTGGCGCTCCGTCGACCCCACGGGGGCGCTCCCGCGCGGGAAGGGGGACATGCCGATCGCCGGGCGGTCGGCGCGCCCTCGGAAGTCGAAGTCGTGGACCGTGAACGCGCCGGTCCGGTGCACCGCCCTCGCCTTGAGCGCCCAGAGGTGCGGATCGAACTCGTGCGCGCCCTTCGGATCGATCACGTACCGGATCGTCCGCCGTCCTTCACCCTGTCCTTGGCCGCTCTCGGACTCGCTGCCGACGCCGTAGTGGCTTCGCTTCTCCTGCGGCTTGTCCTCGAGGAAGATCTTCGTGAGCTCGCGCCCCTTCTTCTTCTCGCTCGAGGGCAGCTCCTCGCCTGGCTTCGTGTACCAGGTGATGCCGTCGTCCTCGCAGATGCGCTGGAAGAAGTCGTAGTCCGACTCGTTGTACTGGACGCGGTACTCGTACTTCTCGTGCGGCTCCTTGAGCTGGGACTTGTCGATCTCGATGTCCCACTCCTTCGCGAGATCTTCGAGGATCTCGACCGCGCTCTTCTGCTGGTACACGCGGCAGTTCGTGCGGAGGGCGAGCCGCCACAGGGTCGAGCGAATGACGAGGCGATAGGTCGACACGCCGCGAGAGATGGTGCTGGGCCCGGCGCCCAGGGCCGCCTGCGCGGCCGCCTGGAGGGGGTTCGTCTTCCCGGCCTCGGTCTGCGACCCGAGGAGCTCGAGCTCGGCCACGATGCCCGCCCAGACCCGGGTGCCGAGCCGCCGCGTCTCCATCGAGATCGCCGCGCCCATCCCGACGATGTCGTCGAACGGCATGTCGTGGACCTTCGATTGGAAGGTGACGACCGCCTCGAACCCGCCGGAGAGCGACTCGTCGATCTCCCAGGTCTGGAGATCGATGTCGATGTTTTGCTTCTCGGCCGCCTCGAAATGGAGGGTACCGAAGGTCTTCCGCGCGGGCGCTTGCATTCCGGCACGCTCCTGAGGGGCAGGCGTCACCGAGCGATGGCTGTCGCTCGAGATCCTCCATCTTAACCCGGAACCCGCTCCTTACAAGAGCTCGAGCGTCTGGAAGACCCGCATCAATTCGTCGTTCAGGGGCGCGATCGTGGGGGAAGGAAAGACGACCTGGACGAGTACCACGCGGTGCTCGTTCCGCAGGAGGTACTCCCGGCTCATGTTGCGGAACGGCTGCTTGTTCCCCGGAATGATCCGCCGCACGGTGTAACCCCGGCCTTGGGTGTTCCACGTCGCCACGGGCACCCGGACCCCGATGAGCTCGGCGCCCTGATCCTTGGTGGTCTGCTCGTACCGACCCATGACCTCGCGCCAGAGGTCGAGCGGCGAATCGAGCCGCTCGTAGATGGTGAACACGTACTGGTTCGGCGAGATGTACTCGACGAAGCGCTCCTCCGCCTTGTTGCTCGCGGTCCGCATGACCCAGTTCGTCGGCCGGGAGATGCGCACCGTGCTGCCGACGACCGCGTAGCCGAGGTAGTCCGGGTTCTCGCCTTGGGCCGCGAGGTCGAGCGGGGGGTAGCGCTGCTCGAAGAGGCTCGGATCCGCGTCCGCGTCGTAATAGTGATAGAAGACGCGGTTCTGGAAGGCGATGGGGTCGGGCGCGCTCTTGCACCCCGAGAGCAGCGCCACCGACGCCAGCACGAGTCCGCATGCCAGACGCATGGGGCGGACTCTACCGAGCTGCCCCCTGGCGAACCAAGAAACGCGCGTGCCGCGTCGAAAACTGGGCCCGCCACCGGCCGCTCGCTACGTTCACCGAGCGACGATGCGTTCGATCTTCCCCCTGTGGCTCGCCACCTTCGTCCTCGCCGGCTGCGGAGGTTCCGTCCAGGCCTCGGGCGATCTGTCGTCCGCGGGCGTGCGCGCGGACGGGTCGGCTCGCGGGAGCGGTCCCGTCTCGAACGGCGAGGGCCTCGGCGCAGGGCTACGTCTCGCGCCCGAGGTGTGCAAGGACGAGCCGCTGAAGCCAGACGTCTCGCGTCTCGACGAGGAGTCCTTCGTCGCCTTTCTCCGCGCCCACGGCGTCGAGGGCTTCCGGAGAGTCCGCGCGCGGAGCGACCTCGTGTACGTCGATGTCGGGCAGGGCGGGAAGACGGTGCGCTTCCGCATCGCGATCTTGAAGAGCCCCGAGGAGGCCGGTCACGAGCTCCACGAGGCGATGCTCGAGCACGGGCCCGGCTCCTGGGGTGTTCATCGCTCGAACCTCGCCGTCCTCGCCCCGAGCGCACCGCTCGGGGACGTCCTCTCGTTCGTGAACGAGACGAAGCTCGCGTGCTGGGGCGTGCTCACGTACACCGGCCTCGACGACACGTTCGTCGTGCCGGGCGGCTACACGGAGCTCTGATGGAGATGCAGAACGGCAGACACGCCTCGTTCGTGGCCGTGTCGCTCGCGCTGGTGGCGCTCGGCGGCACCCTCGGCTGCGAGCAGAACGCGCGGCCCCTCACCATCGAGGACGAAGCACGGAAGCTCGCGCCCCCGCCGGTCTGCATCATGCGCCTCCCGACGCGTTCGGCGACGGGGACGATGCGCAACCTGAAGGAGGACCAGTACTGGAAGCTCGTCTTCCCCTCCTTCGACGAGCAGAAGCGCACGCTCCCCGCCAATCCCGTCGCGTGCACGGGGCGGACGATCTTCGACGGCGAGGCGTTTCGTTCCGCCAAGCGCATGGAGAGCCCCCCGGAGCCCGTGGTCGAGGGCGAGATCCTCTTCGGCTCGGGCGGCGATCGTCTCCGCGTCATCTGGATGCGCACGCATGTCGCCCCCGACGGTCACGCGGTCGGGCCTCTCGCGATCGTGCGCACGAAGGCCGACTTCGCCGAGGTCTACGCCGTCGGCGCTTACAAGGGCCGGACCGCTCGGCCCTTCTTCAACATCGAGCGCATGGGGTACGAGACCGCCGTGACGGTCACGGACGAGCACTGCACCGAGAAGGACCGGAAGCCCGGCACGCCGTGCCAGAGCACGCTCGCGCTCTACCTCCCGCGCCGCGGCAACCTCCTCCTCCTCGGCACGTTCGCGACGGATCAACGGGACTACGTCGTGAGCGGCGAGCCGGGGACGTGGGGTCGGATCGAGTATCGCCTCGCGGCGGGCGCGAAGTACACCGCGGAAGGCGTGACGGTGTCGGAGGAGATCGTCGCGGTCGACGAAGGCGGGCGCGAGCTCCGTCGCGCGGAGGTGGATCGCGTCTTCACCTTGCAGGGGGACGGCCTCGTGCCGAGCGAGCCTCCGCTCTGGCCGCGCATCTTCCCCGGGCGGAAGCTGGAAGACGGGGAGGCGTCGCCGGCGCCGGGCGCACCGAAGTCCGCGAAGGCCCCCTGACCGGAGGAGCGGGTCAGCGTCGCATCTCGGCGCGGAGGCTCTCCGCGAGCTCGTGGGCCGCGAGCCGTTCGAGCTCGCGAACCTGATCTTCGGCGGCCTCGACCCGCTGTCCTCGGAAGAGCGCGACGCCCAGCTGGAAGCGAACATCCGCTTCTGCTTCCGGCGAGACGACCGCGAGGGCGCGCGTCAGAGCGTCGCGCGCGTCGTCGAGCTTGCCGAGCTCGATGCGTGTCCGTCCCAGCGCCTCGAGCAGGCGCGCGTCGGTCGGAGCGGCGGCCGTGGCGCCCACGAGGATCTCCTCGGCTTGCCCCGCCGCTCCGCTCGCGACGAGGCTCCGCGCCCATCCGAGCATGACGATCGCGTCCGTCGCGCCGTGTCGATAGGCGCGCGCGTAGTGCTTCACGGCTTCGACGGGGACGCCGGAACCCTCGTAGAGCTGCGCGAGCTCGACGCGGGCCTCCCGATCCTCGGGGCTTCGCGACAGGATCGCGTGCAGGTGCGCTCCCGCCGTCATCGTCTCGCCCGCGGCGACGTGGGCTCGCGCCAGGAGGAGCCGGACGTCGCGATCCTTGTCGTGCCGAGAGAAGAGCTCCTCGAGGATGCCCTTCGCCGTGAGATGGTCACCGCGCGCGAGGAGCAGCCGTGCGCGGAGGAGTCGCGCTTCGTCGCGGTGGGGATCGAGCGCGAGGCAGGCGTCGACGGACGTGAGCGCCGCCTCGGCGTCCTCTGCGCGTAGCTCGAGCGCGGCGAGCGCGAACCAGGCCTCGGCCGTCGGCTTCGCGGAGACGAGCTCCCGCTGCTGACGCGCTGCGAGGGAGAGCTCCCCTCGGGCCATGAAGAGCACGACGAGCCGCTCGCGTACGTCCTCGAGCCGCGGGTCGCGCTCGAGCGCGGCGAGGTACGCGCGCTCCGCGAGCTCGGGCACCCCGACGCGCTCGTAAGCCTCACCCAGCATCCGCCGTCCCGCCGCGCTGCGCGGGGAGAGGGTCACGTACTTCTCCAGCGCGCTCGCACGCTCGGACCTCTCTCCGAGAGCATCGTGCGCCTCGGCGAGCCAGAGCCACGCGTCGGCGTGATCGGGAGCGAGTCGGACGGCTTCGAGCAGCGTGTCGCGCGCCGGCCGGAACGCACGCTGCGAGAGGAGCGCCACGCCGAGGCGCTCGCGCGGCTCGGCGCGCTGGGGAGCAGCCTTCGCGGCACGGGCGAGGATGCGAACGGCCTCCGGCTCGTTCGCGAGCTCCTGGTGCGCACGCGCGAGCTCGAGCATCGCCTCGACGTCCTCTGGGCTCGTCTCGAGCACGCGCTTCCAGGCGTCGAGCGCCTCCTCGAACAGGCGCAGCTTCGCCGCGAGGCGAGCGTAGAGGAGGTCTGCCTGCCGGTGACCTGCGCGGCTCGCCGCGCGCGCGGCCTCGAAGGCCTCGCGATGCCGTCCAGCCTCCGCGAGGCTCTCGGCGTGCAGCATCGACGAGGCGGAGTCACCGGCGGCGTTCGCGGCGAGCCACTCGAGCTGCACGAGCGCCCGAGCGTTCTTCCCGCGCTCCCGGAGGATCCGCGCGAGCTCCCTGCGAACGGTGACGGTGCCAGGCTCGAGCGCGACGGCACGCTCGAGCGCGTCCACCGCGCGCTCGTCGCCGACGGCGGCGTAGGCGAGGCCGATCTCGGTCGCGACGGCCTTGTCGTCTGGCGCGAGCCTCGCGGCCTGCCGGAGGGCCTCGAGCCGCTCTTCGAGCTTCCCGAGCCGCTCGTAGCCCTTCGCGAGCTTCGCGTACGTGCTCGCCTCGGGCTTGACGCGCGCGAGCTTCACGAGCGCGTCGACGGCGGCGCGGTCGTCGCCTTGCGACTCGCAGAGCTCGGCCAGCGCGATCAGCGCGCCCTCGTGCTTCTCGTCCACGCGAACGAGCGAACGGAGCATGAAGAGCGCTTCCTTCGTGCGTCGCTGGACGAGGTACGAGCGAGCGAGAGCGAAGCGGGTCTCCGTGGAGCTCGGCTCACGGGCGGCCGCTTGCTCGAGCGCTCGCGACGCCTCCTCGTGACGCTCGAGCCCGGACAGGAGCTCCGCGAGCCGTCGACGGATCGAGAGGGGAGCCTTCTCGTCGCTGCTCGCGCGGGCGAGGACCTGAACCGCCTCGTCGCGCCGGCCGAGCTCGACGAGCCCTTCGGCGATCGTGCTCATCGCTTCGACGCCGCCTGGCCTGCTCGCCGCGGCGGAGAGGAGCTCGGCGGCCGCCTTCTTCGTCTCCTCCGGGAGCGTCGCCGCCGACGCCGCGGCGAGCGCCCGCGCGACCACGGCGGGATCGATCGTGACGTCGCTCCCGCCGGCGCGCAGGCGTTCGGCCGCGCGCGCGAACCAGCCCCGCGCGGCTTCTGGTTTGCCGAGCTGGGCCTCGATGGCCGCGAGCTCGAGGAAGACGCGCAGGTCGCCCCCGGCCGCGGCTCGTTCGAAGAGAGCTCGGCGCTCTTGGGTCCGTCCGAGCGTGTCGTAGGCCTTGCCGAGACCGAAGAGCGACGCGTCGTCGGTCGGATCGAGCTCGAGCACGTGCTCGAGCGCGTCGGCCTCGCCCTCCAGGTTGCCGAGCGTCGCGCGCGCTGCGGCGAGGCCCTTCCAGGTCGCCGCGTGATCCGGACGCAGGCGTGCACCGCGTACGAACGCGGCTTCGGCCTCGGCTTCGTCGCGCACCTTCGCGTAGGCCAAGCCGAGCTCGAACCAAGCCTCTCCGTCCTCCGGCCGGAGGCGCGTCAGCTGCTTCAGCGCGGCGATGGCTTCGTCGAACATGTCCATGCGCGCGTACGCGCGCGCGGCATGCTCGAACGCGACGGCCCAGTCCGGCCGGAGCGCGATGGTCTCACGGAAGCCCGCCGTAGCGGCCTCGTCGTTTCCACATGCCTCCTCGAGCCGTGCGACCTCGAAGACGACGTCCGCGTCGGTGGGATGGGCGGGGCGCACCGGGGAGAGCACCGAGAGCGCCTCCTCTTGCCGGCCGAGCTCGCGGAGCGCTCGCGCGAGCGCCAGGGCGATGCGCGCGTCGGTCGGCTCGCTCTGGAGCGCTCGCTTGAGGAGCTCGAGGGCCTCGTGGTTCGTGCCGAGCCGCGCCGCGACGAGACCGAGCTCCCGGCTCACGGCCAGATCGTCGGGGGCGAGCAGGCGCGCGCGCTCGAGATCGTCTCGCGCGCGGCGATCGTCGCCGAGCTCGGCCAGGATCCTGGCTCGGAGGAGGAGGAGGCCGGCGCTCTCTCCGGCGAGCACGAGGGCCCTCTCGGCGTGGGGCAGCGCGTCTGCCGGGCGTCCCTGCCGCAAGAGCTCGGCGGCGAGCTCCCGGACCAGCGCGGGATCGTCGGGGTTCTGCTGCCGGGCGGCGTCCAGCACGGTCACGGCCTCGGTCGCCGGCGTTCGCGACGAGAGCGAGCGCGCGAGCTCGAGCACCACGTCCACTCTCCGAGGCGCGATGATCGCCGCCGCGCGGAGCGCCGCGAGGGCTTCCTCCTCCATGCGATGCGGGCGCGCGCACCGCGCGAAGCCGATGCGGGCGTCCACATCCTCGCTGTCGAGCTCGAAGGTGAGTCGGTACTCCTCTGCGGCCTCCGCCGTCCTCGCCGCGCGCTCGAGGGTCTGCCCGAGGAGCCGATGAGCGAGGGCCGACGACGGCCTCAGCTTCACGGCGCGGCGAAGGAGCTCGATCGCGTCGCGGTCGAAGCCGGCTTCTGCCGTCACGCGTCCCGCGCGCAGGAGGGCCTCTCCGTCGTCCGGGCTGCGCTCGAGGAGGCGGCCATAGGTCACGAGCGCGCGATCGCGCAGACCGAGCTCCTCTTCGAGGGTCCCGAGATCGAGGGCGACGTCGCGCCCGGTCGCGCCGAGCGCCTCGGCGCGCGCAAGCATCTCGAGCGCGTCTTCGCGGCGTGCGAGTCCGAGGCACACCCGTCCCATGAGCGCGCACGCGCGCGCGTCCGAGTGGAGCTGCACGGCGTCCTCGAGCACGACCGCGGCGTCCACGAGCCTGCCCGCGTGGAAGAGCGCCGTCGCGTACGGCACGAGGAGGTCATGGGACAGCCCGTCCTGCCCAGCTGCCTCCACTACGCGCACGGCGTCGGCCCAGCGCGCGAGCGCGAGGAGGACCTCGACGTACGCGAGCGCCAGCTCGTCGCCCGGTGCCGCTTCGTACGCCGCCGCCAGCGACGACACCGCACCGTCGAGGTCGCCATTCGACGCGAGCAAGCGGCCCAGCGTCGCGTGGAGCGCGGCGTCGTCCTGGAACTCCGCGAGGCCCACGCGCGCCGTCGCGATCGCCGCCTCCGTGCGTCCGAGCTTCGCCTGGGAGTCTGCCAGCGCCGCGTACGCGACGGGGCTCTTGCCCCCGAGGCGGAGGTAACGGCCGAGAGCCTCGTCCGCAGCTCCGACCTCTCCGGTACGATGGAGCGCGAGGCCGTGGAGGAGCGCGAGATCACTGCGCTCGGGCTCGAGCTCGACGGCACGGGCGAGGAGCCCCACCGCGCGCGGGTACTGGCCCTTCCCGAAGCGCCCGCGTCCCGCTTCACGCGGCGCCTCGACGTCGTGGGGCTCCGCGGCGAGGAGCGTCTCCCACGCGACGAGAGCCTCGTCCTCGCGATGCATGGTCGAGAGGATCTGCGCGCGCTGCCGGAGCGCCTCCACGAGCTTCGGAGACCGCGCGATCGCGGCGTCGACGGACGCGAGCGCGAGCTCGTAGTCGCCGTTCTGCCGGTGGGCCACACCCAGGCTCAGATGGGCGTCGACGAAGTCGGGCTTCGAGGAGAGCGCGCGCTGGTACGCGGCGATCGCCTCGTCGACTCGCCCGCTGTTCCGCAGCGCGTTCCCCAGCAGATACCGCTTCTGCGGATCATTCGGACGCAGGAGAAGCTGCGTCTGGAGGAGATCGATCGTCTGATCGAGGCGGGCGTCCGACATGGTCAGGCGAAGTCCTGGCGGCGGAGTATACGCGCGTTCCGCGCGCGGTGGGCGAGGCGAAGCCCGCTCGCGAGGGAAGTGCGACGCGCCTCGAGCGCTCGTCGACGTCCAGCCGTCACAGGGCGACGAGGGACACGTCGAGGACGTCGGGGGTGCACGAGGCGACGGCCGTGAGGATGTCGGGGGGCGGGGGGCGGTCGACGTGGATCCGCGCGATCGCGGCGCGCGCCCCCTCGAACACGATGTTCTCGGTCTCCTGCACGTTGATTCCGCCCCGCTTGAGGCAATCGAAGACGGCAGCGAGCACCCCGACGCGATCGTAGTGCCGGACGGCGAGGAGGTGCGTGGCGGGAGACTTCTTCGCGAGGTTCACCACGTTCGCGGGCCGACCGGTCTGCTTGAAGAGGCGGACCACGCGGACCGTCTCCTCCGCGATCGCCTCCTGCGCCTGCTCGGTCGAGGCGCCGATGTGATGCGTGCCGAGGACGCCCGGAAGCGCGAAGATCGGGGCGTCCACCGACCCCTCTCCGCCCGCCGGCTCCTCGGCGAACACGTCGAGGCCGGCGCGGAGGCCCCGCTCCCTCACGGCGCGCTCGAGCGCGGGCTGATCGACGACCTCCGCCCGGGACGTGTTCACGAACACCGCGTCGCGCCTCATCGACGCGAAGACGCCGTCCGAGACGAGCCCGCGCGTCTCGGGAGCGAGCGCGAGGTGCACGCTCAGGATGTCGCACGACGAGGCGAGGTCGGTGGGGGAGGCCTTTCGGACGACGCCCAGCTCGCGCGCGCGCTCGTCGGTCAGGCCGCGGCTCCACGCGACGACGGGCATGCCGAAGGCGCGCGCCCGGGTGATGACCTCGCGTCCGATGGTCCCCGTGCCGAGGACCCCGAGGGTGCGTCCGAAGAGGCCGCGCGCCTTCCCGTACTCCTTCTTGTTCCAGCGGCCGGCCCGGAGATCTCCGACGTTCTCGGGGATGCGCCGGTCGAGGCCGAGGATCAGGGCGAAGGCGAGCTCCGCGACGGCGACCGCGTTCTTTCCGGGGCAGTTCGCGACCCAGATGCCTCGCTCGCTCGCGGCCTCGACGTCGATGGTGTTCGTCCCGGCTCCCGCGCGCACGACGAGCGCGAGCTTGCCCGTCTCGAGCATCGCGCGCGTCACCTTCGTCGAGCGGACGACGAGCACGTCGGCGCGCGTCGCGGCGATTCGCTCGGCGAGCACGTCGCCGGACGCGTCCGGTTCGTAGGCGACCTCGCAGCCGATCTCGGCGAGCCCGCGCCGTCCAGAGTCCTCGAATTTGTCCGCGACGAGCACCTTCATGGAGTCGCCTCCCTCCCGCGCAGCATACGCGAACCACGCGAGCCAGGTTGCCTTGCGGGCCGTGGCTCTCGGCGTAGGATCTCCCCATGCGGACTCGATCCGGGATTGCTCTGGCGCTGGGGGCCTCGCTCGTCGTCCTCGTCTCCGTCGCCGCGCGCACGGCCTCCGGTCACTCCAATGGCGTGACGGGCAGCTCGGGCAAGAGCGCAAGCTCGTGCAACAGCTGTCATCAAGGGGGACAGACGCCGAAGGTCACGCTCGAGGGGCCGACGCAGCTCGAGGCGGGCGTACCTGTAACGTACACGTTTCGGATCGACACCCCGGCGCCGATCACGGGGATGAACGCGGCGGCGACGGACGACGTCGTGCTCGTCGGCGACGGCGACGGCGGCACCACCCTCGCCGAGGGCGCCGAGATCACGCACGCGAGGACCCTCGCACCCGTCGACGGCGGCGCGCTCTACACGTTCACGCTGACGGCGCCCTACGGAGAGACGATCACCCTCTATGCCGCGGGCAACGCAGCGAACGGCAACGGCCAGTCCGACGGGGACACCGCGGCGACGACGACGCTCGTGATCGCGGTCGACGGTCCTCCGCGTCCGCCGCCGCCACCGCCGCCGGCGCCGACGCCGACCCCGCCCCCCCCCGTGGTCCCCGTGGCGGACGCGTCCGCGGAACGCGGAGGGAG
>JALHPN010000124.1 GCA_022842465.1 Polyangiaceae bacterium
GCAGGGCGGCGGTCGCGGCGGTGGTCTCGGCGGGATCGGCGGCGGCACCCAGGGCTCGGGCACGGGCGCAGGCGCCGGTGCGGAGCGCGTCGTGAAGGGCCCGACGGGCGACGCGCAGATCGGCGGCACGACGGCGTCCGTCCCGGTGTCGGGCGCGGACCGCGTCGTCGCGGGCCTCCGTCCGAAGTTCAAGCGCTGCTACGAGGCGGGCCTCGCGCAGGATCCGGGGATGAGCGGCAAGGTCGTCATCGCGGCGAAGATCGGACCGAACGGCGAGGTGGCGAGCGCGGACGTCGCGTCGAACTCGGGCCTCTCGCCGTCCGTCGCGAGCTGCATCGCCGGCCACGTGAAGCGTGCGACGTTCGACGCCCCGGGCGGGTCGGGCTCGACGCTCAACATCCCGGTCACCTTCGTCCAGCAGAAGTGAGCGGGGCCGTGTGACCCTGCGGCGCGTTCGGCCCGCTCTTCCTTCGGGGAGGGCGGGCCTTCTGCGTTGCGGGCTGAACGTTCGTGACCCACCGCGCAACAGAGTTCAGGAGATGAGGACGACGGAGTCGGGCGAAAGGGTCGCAAGTCTGCGACATCGCAGGGCCTTCTGCTGCGGCTTCATCGTTGACACCCCAACTGTGGGGCAGTACAGTACTTCGGCACGGGAGGCTTGATGCGTGTCCGCTCCTCACTGAAGTGGCTCTCCGCCGTCGCGATGCTCGCTTATCTGGCGACACCCGCGGGCGCCCAGACGACCGGTTCCGGCACGACCGGCACGGGCGCCGCTGCGCCTGGCGCGGCGGCCGGGGCGACGGGCGGCTCGGCCGATGCCCAGGTCGGGTTCCAGCGGAAGACCTCGCTGTCGCCGCAGGAGCAGCTCGCCGAGTCGGCGAAGCACGTCGGCCGCATGGAGGCCGCCGCCACCGGCGTCCGCAAGCAGCTCGAGGAGGCGCGTCGCCAGCGCGACGTCGTCAAGACGCTCTGCCTGAACGACAAGCTCTCGCAGATCGACGTCGCGACGCGTTCCGCGCGGGATCGTCGCCAGCAGCTCCAGTCGGCGGTCAACCGCAACGACACCGAGCTCGCGAACCACGAGTTCACGATCATGACCGTGCTCCGGCAGCGCGCCGAGCAGCTCGTCGCCGAGGCGAACCAGTGCATCGGCGAGGAGGCGGCGTTCGTCGGCGACACGCGCGTGGTCACGACGGTCGATCCGTCGATTCCGCCGGACGAGACTCCGTATCCGGGTCCGACGACGGATCCGGGGGGCATCACGCAGCCCCCGCAGTGCACGAGCTGTACGCTGTAGCTCGGCTACCCGGCGCTAGAGCCCGCGTCTGAGGGGTAGTCGACCGAAGAACGTAAGCGAGCGACGGGACCGCGCGAGGCGCAGGCGGTCACCGAGTGGCGTCGTTCGTTCTTCGCGCCACCTCGACTCTCGAAAAACGTTGCAGTAGCCCTCTCGACCAGATACTCCGGACCCGATTCTTCCGCGCGATCGCGGCGCTCGAGCCACGGACTTCCCTTCCCGAACATGACGAACAGCCAAGCCCCTGGGCAGCACCCGTGTCGCTCGAGCCGCTGGCGTCGCACGAAGGCCGTGCGCCTCGCGCTGGCCCTGGGAGCCGGCGTCGCGACGACCCTCCTCGTGAGCTCCGAAGCCTCCGCGCAGGGATGGATGAAGGATCGGCGCTATCAGGAAGGCGCCGGCATCAAGACCGGGAACCTCGAGCTCCATCCCGGCGTGGGTGGGGAGGCGGGGTACGATTCGAACTGGTTCGTCCGGACCCACGAGCCGGGTTTCGTGAACAGCAACGTGAAGGGCTCAGGCGTCTTCCGTCTCACGCCGTCGCTCACGCTGTCGACGATGGGCCCGCAGCGCCTCGAAAGCGACAGCGGTCCACCGCAGTTCTCTCCCATCGGCTTCCGCGCCGGCGCTTCGGCGACCTTCCGCCAGTTCATCGGCGACCAGGAAATCAGGGACCAGGGGTCGATTCCGTCAGGGAACGTCTCGGTGAACGCCTTCGCCGCGATGGCGATCAACCAGGGGCGCCCGGTCGGTGCGAACCTGAACGTCGGGTACAACCGCACCATCCAGCCGAATCAAGCCGTCGCGGACCCGAACCTCTCGTTCAACCGGAGCACGTTGAACGGCGGCGGGGAGCTCGTCTTCCTCCCGGGCGGAGGCACCCTCGATGTGCGCGGTGGATACCAGCTCACTGCGAATTTGTTCGAGGAGTCGAACGGCGCCCCGTTCACGAACCTCCAGCACGAGTTCTCGGTCCGTAATCGGTGGCGATTCCGTCCGCGCACGGCGCTCTTCCACGAGACCAACCTTCGCGTGCTCAACTACGTCAATTCGGAGCGGTCGGTGAACCTGCTCAACGACGGGACCCCGTTGCGCACGCGGTTCGGTCTCACCGGACTCGTGAGCGAGCGGTTCGGCGTTCTCCTCGCCGCGGGCTACGGGGCGACGTTCTTCCAGAACCCTGGCGCCGTCTACGCGACGCAGTTCGACAGCGTCATCGGCCAGGCGGAGGGCACCTTCTACCTTTCGGAGGGGGCGGGCGCGGGTGAGCCGGGACAGGCGACGCTCCTCCTCTCGAGCCTGTCGCTCGGCTACCTCCGCGACTTCCAGACGAGTCTGCTCGGCAACTATTACGACCTGGACCGCCTCTACGGCCGCGTCGCCTACGCGTTCGGCGGCAGGGCAATCCTCCAGTTCGACATCTATGCCGAGCGTAACGGCTTCCCGCAGCCCTACGTGAACGGCGGCGGCGGAACGGTGGTTCCCGCCACGATCGCAGGGACGGCAACCCCGACAGGCGATTTCTCCAACTATCGCGCCGGCGGTTCCTTTTTCGGTGAGTACCGTCTCACCGATTCGTTCGGCCTGAACGCGACGATCGACTACGTCGAGAACATCAGCGACACGGCGCTCACGACGGACAGCCTCGGCGGCCCTGCTCTGGGCGGGTTCCACCTGGCGTACCGCCGCCTGCAGGCCCTCGGCGGCGTCCGCTGGTTCCTCTGAGTCGCCGTCCGGTGGAGTGCACGCGATGGCTTCGCGGTTCGTCTCCGTCCTGATCGTCCTGCTCACGCTCGCGGGGTGCGGCAAGAGCTATCCGCCGCCGCACAACCTCCCCGCGCCAGTCGTCAACGCGCGCGTCGGTCCGGGGGACATCGTCGAGGTCACCGTCGTCGGCGAGGAGAAGCTCCCCAAGGAGTACGAGGTCCAGCCAGACGGCTCGCTCGACTTCCCCTACGCGCAGGGCCTCCCCGTCGCCGGCCTCGAGCCGAAGCAGATCGCGCAGAACCTCCGCGCGAAGCTCGTCGAGGCCAAGTACCTCGTGGACCCGCAGGTGCAGGTCAAGGTCAAGGCGTACAACTCGAAGAAGATCCAGGTGCTCGGGCAGATCGTGAAGCCGGGCCCCATCCCGTACCAGGACGGCATGACGCTCGTGCAGGCGATCTCCGCGGCCGGATGGTTCACGCCGCTCGCGGACACGAACCACGTGCAGATCATCCGGCTCGTTCCACCGTCGCAGTCGGTGAACGCGGTCGTCAGCGTGGACGCCATCACCGACAACGCGCGACCCGACGTGAAGCTCCAGCAGGGCGACACGATCAAGGTCGACCAGCGTCTGTTCTGACCGTGCCGAAGCTGCTGCTCCTCCTCACGGGTGGCACGCTCCTCATGAACGAGGCCGCACCTTCCGGGGCGCGAAAGGGGACGGTGACGCTCGACGACGAGCGCACGAACCGCGATCTCCTCGCGGAGGTGCCGAGCCTGGGGCGGATCGCGGACCTCGAGACGAAGCTCCTCTTCCAGATGGACTCGGCGAACATGCAGCCGTCGGACTGGCTGCGCCTCGCGCGCGAGGTCCACGCGCAGCTTCCGCTCTACGACGGAATCGTCGTGGTGCACGGCACCGACACGATGGCCTACACCGCGAGCGCGCTCGCGATGATCCTCGGTCCGCTCCCGAAGCCCGTCGTGCTGACGGGCTCGCAGCGACCCTTGTCGGACGTGCGCACGGACGCGCGGCAGAACCTGATCGACGCCGCGCTCGTCGCGACGCTGCCGGTGCCCGAGGTCTGCATCGCGTTCGGGTCCCGCGCGATCCGCGGTGCGCGCGCGACGAAGCGCGACGCGTGGGGGTTCGACGCGTTCGCCTCCCCGAACCTCGCGCCGCTCGTCGAGCTCGGGATCGGCGTCGAGGTGGGCCCTCACGTGCTCGCGCCGGCGCCGCTCGGCGCCTTCGACGATCGTCTCGAGCCGAGTGTCCTCGCCGTCCGCGTGTTCCCGGGGCTGGACCCTGCGCTCGTGCGCGGCGCGATCCGGGCAGGCGTTCGCGGCCTCGTCCTCGAGGGCTACGGCACGGGGAACGTCCCGAAGACGCTCATCCCGGCGATCGAGGAGGCGCGCGCACGGAACGTCCCGGTCGTCGTCGTCTCGCAGTGCGTGCGAGGGCACGTCGAGCTCGGCCGCTACGAGGGCGGCGCTGCCGCCGAGGCCGCCGGCGCGATCTCCGCGGGGGACATGACCGTGGAGGCGGCCCTCGCGAAGCTCACGGTCGGCCTCGCGAGGCACGGCACCGGCGCGGCCCTCCGCGCCTACCTCGAGGCGAGCGTCGCGGGCGAGCGCGACTGAGACCTACTCCGCGTCGCGCTGGTCCTTCGAGGCGCGCACCGGCGTCGGGCCTCCCGCGGCGCCCGGGCTCGTCGCGGGCGCGGGAGGCGGGCTCGGCTGGCGCAGCGGCGCCCCCGCGAGGGGCGTCGGGGCGGCAGGGACCGAGAACGACGAAGGGCTCGTGGACGAAGGCAAGGCGAGGGACGGGACCGTGAGCACCGTCGGTTGCCGCACCGGCGGCTGGTTGTAGAACGCCGACTCGAGGTAGGCCTTCACCGCGCGCTGGACGAGGATCTTCACCACCGCGCCGAGCGGCACGGCGAGGAGCACGCCGAGGAAGCCGAGGAGCGATCCTGCCGCCATCATCGTGAGGATGACCTCGAGCGGCGCGAGCCCCACGGAGCGGCCGACGATGCGCGGCGTGATGATCATGCCGTCGATGATCTGCACGCCGCCCATCACGGCCATCACGCCGACGAGCGTTCCGGGACCCTGCCAGTCGAGGAGCGCCATCGTCATGGCGAAGAGGAGCCCTATCGTGAAGCCGAAGTAAGGGACGAACGCGAGCATCCCCGTGATGACGCCGATCGGGACGGCGAGGTGGATGTCGACGATGCGGAGCCCCGACGCGTAGAGCGCGGCGAGGACGATGTTCGCGGTGAGCTGGCTGCGCACGTAGCCGGAGAGCGTCTTGTGGATCTGCCTCGCCACGTCGCTGATCGGCGGCGCCCAGCGACGCGGGACGAGCTGCTCGACGCGCGTGACGATGCGGTCGAAGTCGATCAGGAGGTAGAGGGCGAAGACCGGCACGATCAACGCAGAGAGAGCGACACCGACGTAGCCCAGCGTTCCGAAGAGGGCGATGCGCGCCGTCTCGAACGCCCCTTCGCCGCGCACCCGATCGGTGATCTCCTTGGAGAGATCGTTCATCGTGTGCGGAAGCTTCATGTGGAGCTTCGTCAGAAACCACGGCTCGAGCCGCGCCTGCAGATGAGAGAGCTTGTCCGGCAGCGTCATCGACGCCTCGCTCAGCTCGTCGACGAAGAGCGGCACGGTGTAGATGACGACGACGGAGACGAGCCCGACGATGCCGAGCATGACCGCGATCGCGCCGAGCGGGCGCGGGACCCGGAGGACCTCCAGGCGATCGACGAACGGGTCGAGCGCGTAGGCGAGGAGGAACGCGAGGAAGAGCGGGACGAGGACGCCGCGCAGGAGATACGCGAGCACGAGCACGAGCACGCCCGCCAGGAAGAGCATCTTCCTCCGGAAGCTCGTTCCGGGGGGCGCTCTGCCCCCCCAACCCCCCGCCGGCTCCATCCCCGCGCTCATGGGCTCGCTCCTCGGGGGAGGATACCATCGGGAGCGCCAGACCCTGCCTCGGTTTCTCGCTGTCCTTACGGCCTCCTCCGTGGCGTGGTAAGCGGGCCTCTCATGGCCCTGCCGACCCTTCCGGACGAGCTCCCCGTCTTCGACGAGGACGCCCCTCGCCCCGTCCCCCCGCTGCCGCGTCAGGACGGGGCCACGTTGACGCGCCTGGTCGCCGTGATGCGGCGCCTGCTCGCGCCGGACGGCTGCCCCTGGGACCGGGAGCAGAGCTTCGAGTCGATGCGCAAGTACGTCCTCGAGGAGGCGTGCGAGGTCATCGACGCGATCGAGGGCGGCGAGCGCGCGGCGCTCCGTGAGGAGCTCGGAGACCTCCTCCTCCAGGTCGTGTTCCTCGCCGAGCTCGGTCGTCGGGAGGGCAGCTTCGGGATCGACGATGCGATCGCCGGCATCGTCGAGAAGCTCGTCACGCGTCACCCGCACGTGTTCGGGGACATGGACGCGAAGGACGCCGACGAGGTCCTCCGGAACTGGGAGCGGATCAAGGCGACGGAGAAGGCGAACCGGGGCCTCCTCGCGGGGGTGCCGAGGAGTCTCCCCGCCCTCGTGCGCGCGACGCGCATCGGCGAGAAGGTCCAGCGCGTCGGCTTCGACTGGGAAGACAGGGTGGGATCGCGCGCGAAAGTGACGGAGGAGCTCGGCGAGCTCGACGCGGCGATCGCTGCCGGAGATGCGGCGGCGGTGGAGGAGGAGCTCGGCGACGTGCTCTTCGCCCTCGTGAACCTGTCGCGTCACGTGAAGGTCGATGCGGAGGGGGCCCTCCGCCGGACGATCGAGAAGTTCACGACGCGGTTCACCCACGTCGAGGCGCGCGTGAAGGAGGAGCACGGCGGGTGGGGCGCCGCGGGCGAGGACACGAAGCTCCCGCTCGAGGTCCTCGACCGCTACTGGGAAGAGGCGAAGGCGAAGGCGAGGGCCGCGAGGTAGACTGTCCCCGTGGCTCTCCCGCCTCCCAAGTCGGTTCCCCCGCTCGCCCGCTTCCCCGAGGAGTGGGCCGAGGAGGCCGTGCGCCTAGGAGGGCGCACGTTCCACGGCAAGCAGGTGTTCCGCTGGGTCCAGGCGCGTGGCGTCACCGATGCGATGGAGATGACGGATCTGCCGGCTGCGCTGCGGGGTCGCCTCGCGGAGGGGGGCCTCGGCGGCGTCCTCTCGATCGTGCAGGAGCGTCGCGCCACGGACGACACGCGGAAGCTGCTCGTCGGCCTGAGGGACGGCGCGAACGTCGAGACGGTGCTCATCCCGCGCGTGGCAGGGTTCAAGGGGGGCCTCCCTGCGTCCTCCGGTCCGTCGTCCGGCGAAGAGGACGCCGACGCGGCGGCGGCGGTGGAGGACGAGGACGATCCGGACACCTCGACGGGCCCCGTCCCGGTCACCCAGTGCATCAGCACGCAGGTCGGTTGCGCGATGGGCTGCGTGTTCTGCGCGAGCGGCGTCGCGGGGCTGAAGCGTCACATGGGGGCGGACGAGATCGTCGCGCAGGTGCTCGTCGGTCGCGCGCGCCTCGACGCAGGCGAGCAGCTCCGGAACGTCGTCTTCATGGGGATGGGAGAGCCGCTCCACAACTACGAGTCGACCGTGCGCGCGCTCCGGCTCCTGACCCATCCGGACGGCATCGGCCTCTCGACACGGAAGGTCACCGTCTCGACGAGCGGCCTCGTCCCGGAGATCGAGCGGCTCGGCAACGACTTCAACGGGCAGATCGGCCTCGCGATCTCGCTCCACGCGGCGGACGACGAGACGCGCACGCGTCTCATGCCGATCAACAAGAAGTACCCGCTCGACGTGCTCATGAAGGCGCTCCGCGCGTATCCGCTCCCGCGCCGTCGTCGCATCACGATCGAGTACACGCTCGTCGCGGGGAAGAACGACAACGTCGCCGAGGCGAGGAAGCTCGCGAAGCTGCTCCGCGGCCTGCCGGTGAAGGTGAACCTCATCCCGATGAACCCGATCGAAGCCTCGACGCTCGGCCCGCCCGAGCTCTCGGGCGTGCTCGCGTTCCAGCGCGTGCTCTGCGACGCGGGCTACTCGTGCTTCATCCGGCGACGTCGTGGAGACGACGTGAGCGCGGCGTGCGGGCAGCTCGCCCTGCTCGGCGCGAAGCCGAAGGTCCGCGTGAACCGCAGCTGATGCGCGCCGGCTGGGTCGTGTCGGTCCTCGCCGTGACCTCGCTGCTCGTCGCGGCGGAGCCGGCGCGCGCCGCGGACCCCGAACAGGTCCGCGTCGATCCCTTCGCGACGAAGCCAGGCTACGTGCAGATCATGGCCACCGTCCTCGGCGGAGCGGGCCTCCGCTTCAACAACCCGTTTCGTCTGGCGAAGCCCCTCGGCAGCGACGCCGAGTCGGTGTCGCGTTCGGCGGGCTTCGTCGAGCTGGGGCTCGGCGCGACCTTCGGCGACCCGCGGCGGCTGCAGCACGGGCTCACCCTCCGGACCGCGATCGCGATCGAAGGTGTCGGTCAGGTCGTGATGGCACCGTCCTATCTGGCGTATCGGCGGTGGGGCGCGCTCGCGGCGTGGGGGAGGGCAGGGGTGCCCCTCGTCCTCGCGCCCGAGTCCACCTGGGGCCTCGAGGCGGCGGCGGGTGGCGCGTACTGGGTGCGCGGAGGCATCGGCGTGGCGGCCGAGATCGTGGGCGACGTCTTCTACGGGGCGGGCACGGCCGAGGTCGGGACGGTGAGCTACCCGATGCTCTCCGCCCAGCTCGGACTCGTCCTCGCGTACGAGGTGTTGCCGTGAGGCGGCGCCTCTTGCTCCGTGTCGTCGTCGCCTGCCTTGGCGTCCTCGCCATGGCGCCGACTCCAGGCGACGTCGGCGGGTGCGGGAGCGAGGCGGAGCTGCTCGATCCGGCGTCGTTCTCGGAGGCCCGCAAGCGGATCGACTGCGAGCTCTGTCTCGAGTGCAGCGTCGCCACCGAGCGCTGCACGCGCGCGTGTGATCCGGCGCAGCCCTCCGACATCGCGGTGCCGGCCACGTGCCGCCCGCTCTTCCGCGACGGCCAGGTCTGCCTCCGCGCGATCGCCGCCGCGTCGTGCGAGGCCTTCGCCACCTATGTGGACGACGACGCCCCGAGGTCCCCGACCGAGTGCCAGTTCTGCCGGGAGAGCGCGCCGTGAGACGCGCGCTCGCGATCGCTCTTCTCGCGTGCGGGCTCGTCTCCTGTGCGGCGCTCCGGCCGATGATCGCGAGCTCCAGCGAGCTCGAGATCTACCGCGCGTTCAGGGTGTCGGACGCAGAGGGTACCCGCCTCGCGCATGCGCAGCGCTACCTCGCGCGCCATCCCGACGGCACGTTCGCCGCGGAGGTGCGCGCGGCATGGGAAGAGGAGGAGCCGCGGTACTTCGAGGCGTGCCAGCGGAGCCGGCCGGGCGTGCTCCGCTATCTCGTCGACCTTCCGGAGGGACCCCACGCCAGGGCGGCGCAGGCGATGCTCCTCACCTTCGACGTCGACACGAAGGAGGCGGAGCTCCGAGACGTGGCCTCGAGGGCGCGCGCCGACGATGCGCGCCTCGAGTCCGCCGCCGTCCAGCGGAGGGCGGTCTCGGAGACGATCCTCGGCGCTCTCGGCGCGGCGATGGACGACGGCGTCTACGGCCTCCCCCGTGCCGAGGTCGCCCCGCCGATGCGCGCGCTCCTCCTCGGACGCGCGTCCTCGACGTGGGGCGCCCTCCCGTCCGCGCGCGAGGAGGACCTCTTCTTCGTGCTCCCGACGCGCCCGTTGCGCGAGTCCCGCCTCCTCACCCTCGTCGTCTCGGTGCGCGAGGACGAGGACGGCCGCGTCACGGCGACGCGCAT
The DNA here is from genome assembly GCA_022842465.1 of Polyangiaceae bacterium. Classification (GTDB taxonomy): domain Bacteria; phylum Myxococcota_A; class Polyangia; order Polyangiales; family Polyangiaceae; genus Labilithrix. The sequence goes on from JALHPN010000124.1 coordinate 9,799, forward strand.
CGAGGGCGAGGCGATGTTCGTGAAGTGGGCAGAGGCGGATCGCATCGTCGTCCTCGACCCCGGCGACGCGGGGGATCGCGCCGAGGCGTTCGTCCACGTGTCGGATCGACTCGCCGGCGCCCTCGAGCGCCGCTTCCCGTCCGCGACGTGCGAGGACGCAGGCGCGGGCGCGGGCGTCCTCGTCGCCCGCGCGTGTGACGGCTGGAAGGTGGTCGTCACGAGCGGAGTAGGGCCCGGCGAGAAGGACACGATCCTCGTCGAAGGGCCTCGTGGTAGAAAGACGGCGCCGCGATGATCCCCTTCATCCACGTCCCGGACCTGCCCATCTGGCGCCTCACGCTGCATCCGTTCGGGCTCCTCGTGGCGACGGGCGTGATCATCGGCACCTGGCTCGCGACCAAGCGTGCGCGCGAGCGCGGCCTCGACCTCGACAAGCTGAACTCGTTCATCACGTGGATGCTCGTCGTCGGCTTCGCCGGGGGACACGTCTTCGACCAGATCCTCTACCACCCGCGCGAGCTCCTCACGGATCCGCTCGCGGTCGTGAAGATCTGGAAGGGGCTGAGCTCGTTCGGCGGCTTCGCGGGCGCGCTCATCGGGATCGTACTGTGGAAGTACTTCGAGGCGATCCCGCTCCTCCCGACGCCCTTCGTCACGATCCCCACGTTCCGGCGCCGTGAGACGCCGATGCCCATCCTCCCGTTCGCCGACCTCATCCTGAGCGTGTTTCCGGTCGCGTGGATCTTCGGCCGGAGCGGCTGCGCGTCGGTGCACGATCACCTCGGTGCGGACGCCGCGGCAGGGACGCCGCTCACCGTCGCGGCAGGCCAGGCAGCCGCTGGCGGGCCGGTCGACTGGGGCAAGACCGTGTTCGAGGCGACCTTCTATGAACCCGCCGAGGCCGCGAATCGCTTCGCGGGCAAGCTCGCGCTCACGGTGGGCCCCCACCCGCGGTTCGACCTCGGGCTCCTCGAGATGCTCTTCACGGTCGTGCTCGCTGGGCTGCTCGCGCTCACGTGGGGACGGAAGCTCACGACCGGCAGCTACGTGGCGGCGACCGCCCTCGCGTACGCCCCGGTGCGGCTCGTCATGGACTTCCTCCGGCTCAACAACGGGAACGACGACCCTCGCTACGCCGGCTTCACTCCGGCGCAGTGGGCATGTGTCGCGCTCTTCGCGTTCGGCCTCGTCATGGTCCTCCGTGTCCGTCAGATCCGGCGGAGCGGGTTCGACCCGATCGAGCTCGTGAGCCTCCCGGCGGCGGGGTCGATGCGTCCGGTCGATGCGATGCCGTTCAGGACGCCGTCGGCCCCTCCGCCGACGTGACGACCGACGTGTCGTCCTCGTCGGCGTCGGGCGTGTACACGTAGACGCCGCGAGCGCGCATGTCCGTGTCGAGCGAGGCGTGGACGCACACGTCCGCGCCGGGGGTGAGGAGCATCTCGAAGGCGACCGGCGCGGCGGGGACCAGCTCCCACTTGCCACGGTCGAGCTCCAAGCTGCCGCTCGTCGATGCGGCAGGAGCGACGTACGTGATGACCCTCCCGCAGACCGTCAGCGCGAGGCCGGGCGGGTTCGAGCCGCGGGCGATCGCGGCGTCGATGCGGCCTGTCTCCGACTCCGCCTTGCCACCGCAGGCGGCGAAGAGCGGGCCAGCGAGGGCGAGCGCGAGGCCGAGACGGGATGCGGCTTTCGAGTGGGGGTTCATGACGCCCACGGAAAAGTGCACTGCGCGTGCCTACGGCCCCGCCGCGACGTCAGGTCGCGTGCGCCTCGAGGACCGCGCGGCAGTCGCGAGGCAAGGGAAGCTTCGTCATCGTCGCGAGATCGGACGAGACGACGACGTGGTCGATCGTCGCGACGTGCACCCCGTCGACGGCCCGAGAGAAGGCGTAGCGCAGCGTCGCCGAGGTGGTGCCGATCCGCGGCACCGTGACCTCGATGCGCGCGACGTCTCCGTAGCGGAGAGGCGCCTTGTACTCGGCGACGACCTTCACCGCGGGAAAGCCGATCTTGCGTCGGGTGATGAGGCCGACGTAGCCGCCGTCGGCGCCCTCGAAGAGCCGCTCCATGGCCTCGTGGCAGTAGTTGAGGAACGTGCCGAAGAAGACGATGCCTGCCGCGTCGACGTCCTCGAAGTGCACGGGACGCTCGTGCACGATCATGTCAAGCGAGGTCCTCGGCCAAGCTCACGATCGTCTCCGGCGAGAGCCGGGAGCGCGCCTGGTAGGCGGGATGGTCGGCGACGAGCTCGACGACGACCTCGGAGGCCTTCCGCTTCTTCTCGAGAACGTCACGGAGAGCGCGCTCCGCCCGCTCGGTGAGCGGAAACTTCAGGTAGTGCACGGCCGTCGTCCGCTCGGCGAACTCGCGGGACGCGTCGTTCTTGCCGGGGCAGCGCTCGCCGTCGACGTCGATCGCGAACGCCTTCTCGAGCCCGCGCGCGTCGACGAGGAAGCGCTCACGCTCCTCCTTCTCGGGGATCTCGACGAACACGGTGGCCGAGAGCTCGTGAGGACCGGGGACGAGCTCGTTGTACGTGTCGATCTCGTGCTGCACGGCCGCCTCGCGCGTGATGCGCTCGGTCCGGAGCATCTCCTGGATCTGGAGGAGCACGGTGTCCTTGTTCTCGAAGATCGCGGACGCCTTGTCGCCGAGCTTCGTGCGGCGGCGCTTCTTCTCGTCGATCACACGGACGCGGAACGGCTCGCGGACGCGCTCGTACTCTGCCAGACCGAGGACCTCGGAACGCTCGACCTTGTTCATGGTGCTGCTCCTTCTCGCTCCACTCAGAGACCGTAGCCACGCGCGAGGGCTTCCATCGGATGAAGCGGCTCGACGCCGTTCTCCTGCCGGATGCGCTGCGCGGAGAGCATGCAGTCGGTGACCACGAGCGCGGCCTCGACATCCTCGATCCCGCGCCGGAGCTTCTGGGCGTAGCTCCGGCCCATCTCGTAGTGCTGGGCCTTCATCCCCCACGTGCCGTCGACCGCCGAACACTTGTCGACGATCTTCACCTCCGTCTCGGGGAGGAGGCCGAGGATGCGCGCGCCGGGGGTGCCTATTTTCTGGGCGCGGAGGTGACACGCGGCGTGGTAGGCGACCTTGCCGAGGCTCGTCGTGAACTCCTTCACGAGCTTCTTGTCGCGGCGGAGCCCCTCCATGAACTCCATCGCCTCGAACGTTGCTCGAGCTACTTTCTTCGCGTCCTCCGTCCCGAGGAGCTCGGGCCATTCCTTCTTGATCGTCATCGAGCAGGTGGGGCCCGGCGCGACGATCGGAAAGCCCTTCTCGACGAAGGGGAGGAGCTGGGCCACGTTGTAGCGAGCCTTCGCCTTCGCCGCCTCGACGTCACCGCCGTCGAGGTTCGGCATGCCGCAGCACTCCTGCGGCGGACGTACGACCGAGAAGCCGTTCTTCTCGAGGACCTTCACCGTCGCCGCCGCGACGCGCGGGAAGTTGTAGTCGCCGAGGCAGGTCGCGAAGAGCGCCACCGTCCCGGCGGAGCCCGCCCCCTCCAGGGGCTCGTGTTTCCGCATCCACGTCTCGAACGTCTCCGCCGCGAAGGGGGGGAGGGGGAACGCGCTGGAGATGCCGAGCGCCTTCTCGTTCACCTTCCGGAGCAGACGGTTCGTGTTGACGAAGTTCGACACGGGCGCGAACGGGCCCGCCATCAGCCCGCCGAGCTTGCCCGGCTCGCCGAGCGCCTTGTCCTGGACGGTGATGCCCGCGCGCTTGGCCCGCTGCGCCTTCTCGCGGAGGAGGACGCGAGGGAAGTCGACCATCCACGCGTGACCTTCGTCGGGCGTGTAGGGACACTCGATGTAACAGAGCTTGCACTGCCAGCAGAGCTCCGTGACCGACGTGAAGTCCTTCGCGTCGAGGAGCTCCGCCCCCTCCGCCCCGCGCTGCTCGATGTCGCGGTCCACGCGCGCGAAGAGGTCGGGGAAGCTGCCGCAGAAGTTCACGCACATCCGGCACGAATGGCAGATCTCGAACACGCGGCCGAGCTCCTGCTCGAGGTCGCGCGGGTCCCAGTACCGCGGATCGTTCACGTCGGTCGCGGGCGGGCGAGTCGGCTTCGGATCGATCTTCTTCATCGCGGCGCTCGGGGGCTCGTGAGCCGCGGTCGGGGCCGATGCGTGGCACCGGCCCGACCGCGCTCGCCTCTTCAGGACATCGTGTCGAGCATCTTCTGGAAGCGACCCGCGTGGCTCTTCTCGGCCTTCGCGAGCGTCTCGAACCAGTCGGCGACGTCGTCGAAGCCCTCTTCGCGGGCCGTCTTCGCCATGCCGGGGTACATGGTCTCGTACTCGTGGGTCTCACCCGCGATGGAGGCCTTCAGGTTCTTCTCGGTGTTGCCGATCGGGAGGCCCGTCGCCGGGTCGCCGACCTGCTCGAGGTACTTCAGGTGCCCGTGCGCGTGTCCGGTCTCGCCGTCCGCCGTCTCCTTGAAGTTACCGGCGATCTCGGGGAGGCCCTCGATGTCGGCGACGCGTGCGAAGTAGAGGTAACGACGGTTCGCCTGCGACTCGCCGGCGAAGGCGTCCTTCAGGTTCTGGTGGGTCTTGGTTCCCGCGAGAGGCTTGGCCATGGCGGCTCTCCTTTTCGTGTTCGTCTCGGTCGGTGTGATCGAAAATAGTGGGTTCGCTCGGTCACGCGGACGAACGATCCGCGCAGCGAGCACAGAGTCCTCGGTACGTGCGCTCCTCGCCGGAGACGAGGAAGCCCGTCTGTCGGCCGAGGCGCCTCGCGGTCGCGCCGTCGAGCGGCTCGGCCGGGAGATCGACGACGGCATGGCATCGGTCGCAGACGGCGTGGTGGTGCGCGGACGTGTTCGGGTCGAAGCGGACCGCGCCGCGAGCGCCTCGCAGGCGGAGCGAGCCGACGAGGGAGTGCGCCGCGAGGGCGTCGAGCGTGTTGTAGACGGTGGCGAAGCTCATCGTCGGGAACGCCGCGCGCAGACGGTCGAAGAGGTCTTGCGCCGTCGGGTGCGTCTCGTCCCCCGCGAGCTCGCGCACGATCGCGATGCGCTGCGGCGTGAGCTTCAGCCCCGAGCGCTTGAGCTCCGCCAGCATCGCATGCGCCTTGTCCTCACGCGTGCTCATGACGAGCACAGTCTTAGTGAGAACGATTCCAAGTTACAACCCCCGCCGTGGGAGCGGACGGAGGGACGCGCACGCGCTACTTCTTCTTGTTGCCGCCCAGGACCGCGAGCTTGAAGTACGAGAGCTGGCTCTTCGCCGCCTCCTTCAGCAGGCCGAGCTTGTCGGCGTCGCGTGTCGTCTTGCGCGCGACGAGGCCCCCGCCTTCGTAGAGCTCGCGCGTCTTCGCGCGCTGCAGCTTTCCGCTCGACGTCTTCGGGAGGACGCCCGGGGCGAGCGGGATCACGTCGTCGAGGGTGAGACCCATTCCTTCCTGGACGGCCTTCCGGACGGCCTGGGCGAGGGGCGCCTTCTCCTTGACGAGGTCCGCGCCCTCCAGCCCCTTGGGGGCCTCCTGCACCTCGAAGGCGATGACGACCCGCTCACGATCGCGCTCGATCCCGGAGGGATCCCGCGCGCCGAAGGCGATGACGTTGCCCTTTCGGACGCCCTCGACGTGCCCCGCCTCCCACTCGATGTCTTGAGGGTAGTAGTTCCGCCCGTTGACGATGATGAGCTCCTTCGAGCGACCACAGATGAAGAGGTGCTCGTCGTGCAGGAAGCCGAGGTCACCCGTCCGGAGCCAGCCGCTCGCGAAGGTCTCGCGCGTGCGCTCCGCGTCCTCCCAGTAACCGGGCATCACGCTCGGGCCCTTGATCCGGATCTCGCCGACGCGGTCCTCCGCGAGCGGCGTGGCGCTGAGCGCGTCGTCGGGGGCGAAGATGCGGACCTCGTGGAGCGGGAACTGCTTCCCGCACGAGACGAGGCGGACGGCGCCAGCCTCCTCCGGCGCCACGTGTCTGGCGGTGTTCTCGCCCCAGAGCGTGTCGCCGTCGACGCTGATCGTCTTCATCCCCTCGAAGAGCTCGGTGAACGAGATCGCGAGCGACGACTCGGCCATGCCATACGAGGGGAGGAGCGCCTCCTTGCGGAAGCCGACCTTTCCGAAGGTCGCCCCGAAGGCCTCCAGCGTCTCCGGCCGGATCGGCTCGGCCCCGCAGCCGGCGACGCGCCAGGAGGAGAGGTCGATCCCTTCGAGGTCACGCTCACGGATGCGCTTCACGCAGAGCGCGTACGCGAAGTTCGGCGCGTAGGCGATCGACCCTTTGTGGCGCGTCACGGCCTGGAACCAGCTCACGGGCCGCTTCAGGAAGAGGAGCGGTGGCAGGTAGACGATGGGGGTCCGATACACGAGCGGGGCGAGCACGAACCCGATGAGCCCCATGTCGTGGTAGAGCGGCAGCCAGGAGACGCCGACGTCGCCGGGCTTCATCTGGAGCCCGTCCGTCATGATGCACTTGATGTTGGCCATCAAGTTCGCGTGCGTGAGCGTGACGCCCTTGGGGCGGGAGGTGGAGCCGCTCGTGAACTGGAGGAAGGCGACGTCGTCCGGCTCGATCTTCACGGGCGAGAGCGGCTCGAGCGACTCGCGGATCGCCTCCACGGCGACGACCTGCTCGAGCGCAGGGGACGACTCCTGCACCGTGCCGAGGAGGCGCTTGATCTGACCGCTCGTCACGAGCGCGCGCGCGCCGCTCTTCGCCACGATGTGGCGCGTGTTGTCGAGGTACTGCTGCAGCTGCCCGAGCCCGAGCGGGGGGTAGATCGGGACGGGGATGATCCCGGCGCGGAGGGCCCCGAAGAAGCACAGGACGAAGTCCTCGTTCGTCGGGAGGATCAAGGCGACGCGGTCACCTTTCTCGAGGCCGAGGGCCTGGAGGGCCCCGCCGTAGCGCGCGCTGGCGCGCTCGAGGGCGGTGTACGAGTAGGACGCCTCGCTCGTCTGTGCGCCGCCGAAGCCGGGGACGCCCTCCTCGGAGACGAAGCGGAACCCGAGCGTCGGGTCGGCCTTGGCGGCATCCTCGACCGCCGCGACGAGGGTGGGGAAGCGGGGGTGCGACATGAGCGGTGACCCAACCTTCTATCAGAAGGGACGATTCGCGTGGATGGTCGGAGCGGTTTGACACCGTCCTCCGAACTTCGCGATACTCGCGCTCATGCCGCTCATCGAGACCGAAGAAGCCGCGCGCCGTCTCGCTCGCGCGATCGCGAGCGACCTCAGCCTCTACAACGAGGAGAAGATCGTGAACGGCATCACGAACGACAGTCTCTTCGAGTCCCTGGCGGAGGAGATCGAGGAGGGGCGCGCGCTCTACAAGCGGCGCGTCGCCCCTGAACTCTACCCGAAGAACTACTACGACCGCGCCCTGGTCGACATCCTCATCAAGGCCAAGGGCCACATCAAGTCGAAGATCTGGTAGCGCAGGGCGAAGGCCGTGCCCCCGATCGTGCTCGTGGTGCCGCGCGAAGCGGCTGGCGCCCGGCTCGATAGGTTCCTCGCCCAGACCCTCTCCGCGATGGAGGCCGGGCCCTCCCGCTCCGAGCTCCAGCGCTGGATCGAGCACGGGGGCGTGACCGTCGACGGGGTCGTGAAGAAGGCGGGGGACAAGCTCCGCGAGGGCGCGAAGATCGCGGTCGAGCCCGAGCCGCCCGCGCCCACGGACGCCATCGCGCAGGACGGGATCGACTTCGAGATCGTCTACATGGACGACGCCGTGCTGGTGATCGACAAGCCGGCCGGTCTCGTGGTGCATCCCGCGCGCGGCCACGCGTCGGGCACGCTCGTGAACGGGCTCCTCGCGCGCGGCGTGTTCGATCCCCCCGACGGTGAGGAAGAGATCGAGGAGCGCCCGAGCGTCACGACGAAGGCGAGCCGCGCGAGCTCACCGGACCACGTGCCTCCCAGCGGCCCGCCTGATCTCGATCGGAGTCGACCCGGTATCGTCCACCGCCTCGACAAGGGCACGAGCGGCCTCATGGTCGTCGCCCGCCACCCTCGCGCGCGAGAGCACTTGAAGGCACAGTTCCAGGTCCACTCGATCGAGCGGGAGTACGTCGCGATCGCCCGTGCCGACGTCCGCGAGGCGACGACACACGCGACCCTCCACGGCCGGGACCCGAGGGATCGCCTCAAGTTCTCGTCGAAGGTGAAGACCGGCAAGCGCGCGGTGACGCACGTGAGGCCGCTCGAGCACTTCGGCGCCGACGGGCTCGCGACGCTCGTGTCGTGCCGCCTCGAGACGGGGCGCACGCACCAGATCCGCGTCCACCTCGCCGATGCGAAGGCGCCGATCCTCGGCGACGCGCTCTACGGAAAGCCGGCGAAGCATCCCATCCTGCGCGAGGCCGCGGAAGCGCTCCGCGGCCACCCCGCGCTCCACGCGCGGGTGCTCGGCTTCGTGCACCCGATGACGGGGAACACGATGCGGTTCGAGTCCGAGCCTCCGCCCGACTTCCAGCTCGCGCTCACGATCCTGCGGGCGATCCCGTAGGTCTCGTCGCGTCTGTCAGGGAGCCTTCGTGCCGTCGTTCGCAAGGAGGCCGGGGTGCCGGCGCTTCATGATCGACAGCGCGACGAAGCCGACGACGACCGCGAACCAGAGCGTCGCGAAGCGGACGAGGATCATCGCCGCCGTCGCGTTGTTCTCGGCGACGTGGCCGATCTGGGTCATCTGCGCCATGAGCGAGCCCTCCGTCACGCCGAGCCCGCCCGGGACCGGGACGATGGCGCCGACGAGGGTGGAGGTCGCGTAGAAGAAGGTGCAGAGCGGCACGCTCGTCGTCTCGCCGAAGCCGCCGAGGATCACCCACAGCGAGAGGCACTCGAGCATCCAGGCGGCCGCCGAGAGGAGGCTCGGCAGGGCGAGGTTCGACGGCTTCAGCATCGTCGCGAGGCTCTCGTAGGCCTTCTCGAGCTTCGGGGCCATCTGGCCGAAGCGGCCGGGCAGACGCGCCGAGAGGCCGATGAGCGAGAGGGAGAGCTTCCGGTTCGCGACGACGACGAGGAGGGCGAGGACGAGCGCCGATCCGATGCCCGCCCAGACGAGGCCGCCCTGGAAGCCGAGCGAGCCGAGGACGATGAGGGCGACGATGCCGATCACGTCCGTCGCGCGCTCGGCGACCACGATCGGCGCGGTCGTCGTCATCGGGACGCCGTGCGTCTCGAAGAGGATGAGCGACTTGAAGACTTCGCCCACCTTGCCAGGTGTCACGGTGAGGACGAAACCCGAGAGGAACGTGAAGAACGAGTCGGCCTTGTCCACGCCCTTCACCCCGAGGCGCGCGAGGTAGAACTCCCACTTGAAGAAGCGGAGGACGTAGTTGCCGAACGCGAGACAGCACGCGATGACGAACGCGGAGGGGTGGAACGTCGCGAGCGCATCGCGGATCTTCCCGAGCCCGCTGTAGACGGCGAAGCCGCCGTAGACGCAGACGCCGAGGAGCATCGCGACGAGGATGCGGCGGATGTTGGTGTTCATGTCTTGGGGGTCTTGCGGGAGGAGCGCTGGAGGACGCCCGCGCGGACGAGCGCGTACGCCGTCGCGGCGACGAGGACCACGGCGAGCGCGGTCCAGAAGGCCCACGGCGGCGCTTCCCAGACGCCGCGCGCGAGCCCCGGTTCGGGTCGCGTCACCGTCTCCGTCGGTCCAGGGGGAAGCGAGCTCGGGGCCGGGGCGCTCATGGACTGTCCGCATCTACACGCGGGCGCCTCGTGCCGCAACGAGAGGACGAACGACACGGCGCCTTTGACAGGGCGGCCCGATCCGGGGGAAAAGAAGGTCGCTGCCGTGGAGAGCCCGAGCGCCCAGGGCGCGCCCCCGAAGATGTCCGATGCCGAGCTCCTCGAGCGCGCGGCGAAGGCGCGACGTGCGCTGCACGATGCGATCGGCGCGCGCGTCGTCGGTCAGGCGGAGGTCGTCGACCTCATGCTCGTGGCGCTCCTCGCGCGCGGTCACGCGCTCCTCGTCGGCGTCCCCGGGCTCGCGAAGACCCTCCTCGTCGCGTCGCTCGCCGAGGCGCTCGATCTCTCGTTCGGGCGCGTCCAGTTCACGCCCGACCTCTTGCCCGCCGACATCACCGGCACCGACGTCCTGCAGGAGGACGAGGACGGGCAGGGCGTCGTCCACCGCCGGGTCCGCTTCCTCGCGGGCCCGATCTTCCACAACCTGATCCTCGCGGACGAGATCAACCGAACGCCGCCGAAGACGCAGGCCGCGCTCCTCCAGGCGATGCAGGAGCGTCGCGTGACGGTCGGGACGACGACCCACGCGTTGCCGGATCCGTTCCAGGTGTTCGCGACGCGGAACCCGATCGAGCAGGAGGGCACCTACCCGCTGCCCGAGGCGCAGCTCGATCGCTTCCTCCTCGAGATCCACGTCGACTACCCGTCCGAGGTCGAGGAGCGCGAGATCGCGCGGCGGACGACGAGCGCGGACGTCGGCACCGTGCCGCGGGTGCTCTCCGCGGACGACGTCCGCGCGATGCAGGCGCTCGTTCCGCGGGTGCCCGTCACCGAAGCCGCCGTCTCGCTCTCTGTCGCTCTCGGCCGCGCGACCCGCCCGCGCGGCTCGCGGGGTGGGGGAAGCGAGGGCGCGCGCGCCCCGAAGGAGGTCGACGAGTACGTGCGCTTCGGGGCTGGCCCGCGTGGATCACAAGCGCTCGTGCTCGCGGCGAAGGCACGCGCGGCGCTTCGCGGTGAAGCCGCCGCCGACGTCGAGGACGTGAAGGCGCTCGTGGTGCCGGTGCTCCGCCACCGCCTCGTGATGAGCTACCGCGCCGAGGCCGAGGGAGTGCGCGACACCGACGTGCTCGCGCGGATCGTCGACGCCGTCGGCTGAAGCGGCCGGCGAGGCCGGCCGAACGGCGCGCCGCGAGGGAAGAATTCTCGTCCGGGCTCGTAGATGTGGGGGCTCACCTCGCCACGGAGAAGAGATGTCCCTCGCTCACCGCCCGTCCGCCGTCCTTCACGTCCTCGTGATCTCCGCCGCGATCGCCGTCGCCGCGTGCTCGGGGGCGTCGACCGACTCGACCACGAGCGGCATCCCGGGCGGAGGAGCCGCCTCCGCGACCGACCCGGGCGGTCTCCCGTGCTGCCACGGGGGGTTCATCTATCGCTGCGCGACCGAGGACGCGCTGACCGTGTGCTCCGACGCGTCGCAGGACGACACGACGGACTGCACGAAGACGGCGACGGCGTGCGGAGGCGGCGGCTCTTCGACGTCATCGGATGCCGGCACGACGTCGGCGTCGACGTCCACGTCGAAGAAGAAGAAGACGGGCGAGGCGTGCGTCGAGGTCTCGGAGTGCGAAGGCGGCCAGTGCCTCGTCTTCGGGAGCGGTACGACAGGGTTCTGCTCGAACATCTGCAGCAGCGCGACGCAGTGCCCGAACAACTTCCGCTGTCAGCTCGTCGAGAGCATCGGAAACAAGGTCTGCGCACCGCTCGGAGACGGGAAGCTCGGCGACAGCTGCGTCTATGGGATCGACTGCGCGTCCGAGCTCTGCATCGCGCCGGGGTCCGGCGGGCAGGGCTACTGCTCGGCGACCTGCAACGTACCGTCGGACTGCGGCGTCAACTGGCAGTGCGCGGGCTTGCCCGGCGCCGCCGGCAAGTTCTGCCAGCGCTGACCGCTCACGCCAGGTATTCGACGTCGTCGCCGACGGCGATCTCGGCACCCTCGTCGAGATCCTCCGGGACGAGGTTCTGGCCGAAGTACACGTGCTGCCCTTCGCGCCGATGCAGCGCGAGCGTCCGGAGCGGCTCTCGGTCTCGCGCTACGCCGGTCTCCTGATCGACGGTCGTGACGTGGCAGCGGGCACACCGCTTCGGCATCCGGAACACGACCCGTCCGATGCGGACGCGGCTCGCCCGCTCCTCCGCGAACGGCTCGCCGCCGGCGACGACGAGGTTCGGCCGGAAGCGCGACATCGGCACGGGCGCCGCGCCCGCCGTGACGATGTGACCGTTGAGCTCGTCGAGCGAGGCCTCGGCCGTGAGGAGGACGGGGAAGCCGTCGGCGAAGCTCACGCGGTCGCCGGGCCGCGCGTACGTCGCGTCGACGGGACGGACGACGTCCGGAGGCATCGCCACGAGGCGGACGTCGAGGCCGAGGAGCGTCGAGAAGAACGCCGCCGCATCGCCGCCGACGACCGCGGCGTCGACGTCGTCCTTCCAGACGCGGACGGTGGCACGCTCGCGGCCGAGCGAGGCGGTCGCGGGATCGAGCGGGATCTCGACGTGGGCGTCGTCGGCGCGGAGGGCGAGGATGTGCGTCTCGGGCGTCGCGCCGAGCTCGATCGAGGCCGTGACGCGGGCGAGGACGGGGTGCTCTCGCTGCGTCACGAACGAAGCGCGGCCCTCGTCGCTCCGGACGAGCATGAAGCCGCGATCGTGCTCGAATCCGCGCTGAAATACCCGTGCACGTTGCACGGAGATCGCACCGCACGACTTCACTGGGTGGACGTGGAGAGAGGAGACGCGGAGAGGAGACGTCATCATTCGGACGCGGGCGCCCGCAAATTGCTGGCGGAGACCCCGCGCGGAGTGACAAAATACACCTTCGAATGGGCGAACGCGCGTCCTCGGGGGACGAAGCCCGTCGAAAGGGCAAAGAGGGGGAGTCCGGGAAGGACGAGCCGAAGCCCGAGCGCGGCGGGAACGGTCGAGGTAGCTTGCCGCCGCCCGCCGAGGGCGCGCCGCCCGAGCGGCCGTCGACACGCGACGTGGCCGGCGAGCCGAAGGAGCCGAAGGAGCGCGCCTCCCGGAAGAGCCTCCCGCCGCTCCCGCCGTCCTCGCCGCGCATCGACGACGACGAGCCGCGACATCCTTCGATCCCGCCGCTCCCCGCGGCCGGTCCGTGGCGCAGCTACAAGGAGATCGTCGCGCAGATCGCGATGCGCATCGTGGAGGCGCAGAAGCCGATCCGCGTGCTCCAGGCGATCCGCTGGGACAACGGGGTCGAGGAGCAGTTCCGGAAGACGAAGTTCCGGGAGCTCCCGAAGGTCGACGCCGCCTACTACGACGCGGTCGATCTCGGCTTCGACCCGCGCGCGCAGGCAGCGATCTTCGAGGAGATCGCGCGCGACGTCGATCGCGACCTCGGCGAAGAGGACGCGATCGGTCACATCCTCTCGAGCACGGCGCTCGAGTACCGCGACGTCGCGCGCATGCTCGCCGCGCGCGGAACGCCCGTCTTCTACGCCTACTCCCGGAAGCTCTACGGCTCGCCGAAGGACAAGTTCCCCGACGGCGTCGCGACGCTCCGAGACCTCGGGCACGTGCTCTACGAGATCCTCACGAACATCGACGAGAGCCTCCTCGGTCGGCAGTACGAGCGCACGATCCCCGCGACCGAGGCCGCGAGCGAGCTGAACGCGCGGCTCTCGGCGTACTTCCACGACTCGGCGGTCCGCGTCGAGGTCGACGACGCGATCCTCTCCGACGCGGCGGCGGGCAGCGACTACGTGAAGGTGCGCTCGGGCGCGATGTTCTCGGAGCGGGACATCGACATCCTCGAAGTGCACGAGGGCTGGGTACACGTCGCGACGTCGCTCAACGGTCAGCAGCAGACCGTCGCGCGGTGGCTCGCGAAGGGGCCGCCGCGCACGACGACTGTGCAGGAGGGGCTCGCCGCGCTCTGCGAGATCTTCACGTTCCGGACGTACCCGCGGCGGGCGCGCCGCCTCAACGATCGCGTGCTCGCCGTCGACAAGGCGGAGGACGGCGCGAGCTTCGTCGAGGTCTTCGAGTGGTTCCGCACGGAGGGATACGACGAGGAGGAGTGCTTCCACAACACGCGACGCATCTTCCGAGGCGGCGTCGTCGACGGCGGCGCACCCTTCACGAAGGACGCCTGCTACTGCAAGGGCATCGTCCTCAACTACGCGTTCATCCGTAGCGCCATCCAGCACAACCGCGTCGACCTGATCCCGTTCCTCTTCGTCGGCAAGGTCGCCCACGAGGACGTGCCCGTCCTCGCCCGACGCGTGAGCGACGGCGTCATCAAGCCGCCGCGCTACCTCCCGCCGATGTTCCGCGACCTGAACGGCCTCGCCATCTGGATGGCCTACTCGACCTTCTTCACCCGCCTCGGCGGCGACGCCATCTCCGACTACTACGCCAAGCTCTTCGCCAGGGCCGGCTGAGGGGGCCATCCGCGCCCGATCCCGGCGCGCTGCCGGCGTCGGCTCGCTGCGACGTACAGAGGTACGTCTCGCTCGCCTCCTTGGCAGCGCTTGGTCTCGGGCGCGGCTGACCCCCGCAGCATGATCAGGGGGCCCTCGGCAGCGGCGGGGATTTGCGCCCGGCTCAGCACCAGCGGGGCCCGTTGCGCCCTCGGCGTCAGCGCCCCCTGAAGACGGGCTTGCGCTTGGCGCCGTAGGCGGCGAGGCCTTCTTTGGCGTCGCTGGAGGCGAAGAGCTCGGCCTGGAGCTCACGCTCGAACGCGAGGCCCTGCTCGAGGCCCATCTCCATGCCGCTCTGGACCGCTCGCTTGATCCGACCGGCCGCCATGGCGGCGCCGTTGGGGGGACAGAAGCCCCGCGCGTAGTCCATCACCTTGGCGCGGAACTCGTCGAGGTTCGCCGACTCCCACACCTTGTTCACGAGGCCGAGCTCGGCTGCCCGCGCGACGTTCATCTTCGCGCCCTCGACCATCATCTCGATGGCGCGTGACTTCCCGACGAGTCGGCCCAAGCGCTGCGTGCCGCCCGTCCCCGGGAGGACGCCGAGCGCGATCTCGGGGAGGCCGACCTGGAAGTCGCCCGCGCGGGCAATCCGCAGATCACAGGCGAGCGCGATCTCGAGACCGCCGCCGACGGTGTGGCCGTTCAGCGCTGCAATGCAGAGCTTCGGCGTGTGCTCGAGCCGCGTGATCGTCTCGTTCGCGTGGAGACAGAAGTAGTACTTGAACGTCTGATCCGCCTCGCGGAGCATGTTGATGTTCGCCCCCGCGCAGAAGAACTTGTCTCCGTGGCCGGTGACGACGAGGACGTGGACGTCGTTGTCGAAGCGCGCTTCGAGGATCGCCGCGTCGAGCTCCTTCAGCATCTCGTAGCTGTAGGCGTTCACGGGCGGGTCGTTGAGCGTCAGGACCGCGACCCCCTTCTCGGTCATGTAGTTGACGAGCGTCCCCATGCCGGCCTTCTATCACCGGGCCTCGTTTGGCGGAAACACTCTCGTCGTGGTAGTGGAGGACGGCTTTTTCTTCGATGAACTCCGACTCTTCCCACGACCTCCGCGGCCGCCTCAAGGAGCTCCTCGTCTCGGAGCTCAACCTGGTCGGCCGCGATCCGCGCACGATCGCCGACGACGCGCCGCTCTTCACGCGCGAGGGGGGCGGGTTGGGGCTCGACTCGCTCGACGCGCTCCAGATCGCGATGCTCGTCGAGGAGCGCTTCGCGGTGCGCGTGCCGGAGGGCGACCTCGCGCGTCCGATCTTCGCGTCGGTCGCGACCCTGGCCGAGTTCATCGACAAGGCGCGTGAGGGCGGCGCGGACACGTGACGATCGCCGTCACGGGGCTCGGCGCCGTCACGTCTCTCGGAGCCACCGCGCGGGCGACCTTCGATCGGGTCGTCGAGGGCAAGCGAGGCTTCTCGTCACTCTCACTCTTCGACGGGACCGGCTACCGGACGACGTGGGTCGCCGAGGTGCAGGCGGACGTGCTCCCTCGCGACGGGGCGATCGCGACCTCGGACGCGACGCCGCCCTCGGGTGCCTCGTCGGCTGCCGCGCTCGCCTCCTACGGCGATCGCTCTCGCACGAGCGCGCTCGCGCTGCTCGCCGCGCGTGAGGCGCTCGCGGAGAGCCGGCTCCCCGCAGAGCGGGCGCGCGCCGGGGGATCCGGCCTGCGCCTCGGGCTCGTCGTCGGCGGGACGACGGCGGGCATGCTCGAGACGGAGTCGCTCCTCGGCGTGATGCTCTCGCCGGAGGGCACGGTCGACGAGGCGGCGCGCACCGAGGCGCTCGCGCGCATGTTGAGCCATCCGCTGAGCGCGCCGACGGATCGGCTGGCGCGCGAGCTCGGCCCGTTCACGCGCGTGCGCTCCCTCTCTTCGGCTTGCTCGAGCGGAGCGAACGCGCTCGTCGTCGGCGCCGCCTGGCTCTCGCTCGGCCTCGTCGACGCGGTGCTCTGCGGGGCGGCCGACGCGCTCTGTCGCGTCACGCTCGGCGGCTTCGGCGCGCTGGGGGCCATGGATCCGGAGGGCGCGCGCCCGTTCGATCGGCGGCGGAGAGGCCTGACGCTGGGCGAAGGGGCCGGCTTCGTGGTCCTCGAGCGTGCTTCGGATGCACGGGCACGCGGGCAGAGCGTGCTCTGCACCCTCCTCGGCTGGTCGAGCCGGTCGGAGGCGCACCACATCACGAACCCGGAGCCGACGGGCGAGGCGCCCGCGCGCGCGATGGCCTCGGCCATGCGTCGAGCCGGCGTGACGCCCGCAGACATCGACTGGGTCGACGCGCACGGGACTGGGACGCCGCTCAACGATCCGATGGAGGCGCGGGCGCTCGCTCGCGCGCTCGGGCCCGAGGTGGAGCGCGTGAGGGTGTCGAGCCAGAAGGGGCAGTTCGGGCACACTCTCGCGGCCGCTGGCGCGGTCGAGGCCACGGTCTCGGCGCTCGCGATCGGCCGCGGGATCATCCCGCCGACGGGGGGGCTCGAGGAGATCGACCCGGCCTGCCCGCTCGTGCACGTCGTCGGCGCCCCGGTGGAGGCGCCCCTTCGCGCGGTGCTCTCCAGCTCGTTCGGCTTCGGTGGGATGGACACCGTCCTCGTCTTCGGGACGAGCACCGCCGAGGCTCCGCGCCGAGCGCCGTCGTCGGGCGCCCGCGTCGTCGTCACGTCGGCCGCGGTCGTCACGCCGTCGGGGATCACGCGCGGCGCGGCGCTCGCGGCGCTTCCCTCCCAGGCTCTGCCGTCGTCCGAGATCGCGGACGCGATCCTCGCGCTCGACCCGGACCGCGCGCGCCGCCTCGACCGTACGTCCC
>JALHPN010000125.1 GCA_022842465.1 Polyangiaceae bacterium
CCAGCGACTCCCGCCACCGCCGGCCGGCCTCGGCCTCGCTCGCGACCACCTCCGCGACCGACGCCGGGATCGCGTCGAGCGAGCGGGCGGGCGCCCGCGAGAGGACGTCGCGGGGAAGCCCGCGCGCGAGCTCCTTCGCGTCGAACCCGGCGAGCGCGCCGAAGCCGAGCAGCTTCTCCTGCCGTAGCGCGTCCCCCGTCTCGACATGGATGCCGAGCGCGCTCTGCATCGCGCGGAGGGCCTCCGCGCGGCGTCCCGTGAGCGCATAGAGGACGCCGAGGGCGGCGTTCGCGTCGGCCTCGCCGCGCGCCTCTCCTCGCGCCGCGTGGCGGGCTCGCACGTCCTCGAGCGCCGCCTCCGCCGCGGGATCACCACGTGCAATCTGCAACCATCCGAGGGACCGCGTCGCGTCGAGCCGGGTCGTCTCGTCCGCCGCGAGCCCGATCGCGCGGCGGAGGCCCGCCTCCGCCTTCGCGGTGAGGCCGAGCTCGAGGTCCACGCGCGCCTGGAGCGCGAGGGCGCGCGCGAGGACGGCCGCGTCTCCGCCCCGTTCGGCCGCCTCCGCACCGGCCGCGGCGAGGCCCTCGCGGAGATCGAGGAGCCCGCGGAAGAGGAGCAGATCGGACAGCGCGACGACCAAGCGCGCCGCGGAGACGGGCTCGGCCTCGTTCCGCCGGTCGAAGGCCGCCGTCGCGTCCGGCAGAAGCTCCGCGAGCTCGTCGAGGGCGCGCGCGCCGCTCTCGCCGTACGCGCGTGCGGCCCAGCGCTCCGCGCGCTCGAGGCAGAGCGCGAGATGCCGCCGCTCGGTCTCCTCGGCCAGGCCGACCTCCGCGAGCTTGCCTCGCGCCCACGTTCGCACGGTCTCGAGGACACGGAGGCGCGCGCGAGGCCCGCTGCCGTCCGCGCGCACGACGAGGCTCCGCTGGACGAGCGCGGAGAGGACCTCGACGACGTCTCGCTCTGCCGAGCTCACGACGCGCTCGGCGGCCTCAACGTCGAACGCGCCGGCGAAGACCGTCACCTCCGCGAGCGTGCGCTGCTCCTCCGCGTCGAGCAGCGCCCACGACGCCTCGAGCGACGCGCGCAGCGCAGGCATCGTCCCCAGGCGCGCGAGGAGCTCCTCCGGTCCGAGCACGTCGAGGCGCGCGGCGGCGAGCTCGACCGCGAGCGGCAGGCGGTCGACCTTCTCGACGATCTGCGCCGCGGAGGCGTCCGGAATCGCCACGTCCCGCCCCGCGGCGAGGCGCGCGCGGTCGACGAGGAGCGCGCACGCGTCCGCCTGTCCGAGCGGGCCGAGGAGGAGCTTCTCCTCCGCCTTCGCGCCGAGGGGCTCGCGCGCCGTGGCGAGGACGACGAGGCTCGAAGCGGCGGCGAGGACGCCCTCGGCGAGCTCCTTCGAGCCCGTCGTCCGCGGCTCGGCCTCGTCGAGGACGAGGAGAAGGCGGCCGCCCGGACGCGCCGCGAGCGCCGCGCCGAGCGCCTTCAGCGCCGCCGTCGTGCGTGACTCCGCCGCGAGCTTCACCCCGCACGCCCGCGCGACCGCGCGCACCGAGGCCTCGAGCCCCGTCGACCCGGCGAGCGACACGAAGGCGACCTCCCCCGCCGTGCTCGTCGCGCACGCTATCGCGAGACGCGATTTCCCCACGCCGCCGAGCCCCGTGATCGTGACGAGCCGCGCGCCGCTCGCGAGGCGGTCGAGCACGTCGGCCTGCTCCGCCTCGCGACCGAAGAAGGCGCTCTCGTCGTGGGGCAACGGCGCGGAGCGCGGCATCAGATGAGCCCCGGCTGCGCCAGCACGGTGACCTTCACCTGGAGCACGGCCGTCTCGTCCCCCCTCGCGACGGTGATCTTCACGACGTCGTCCTGCTTGTGGGCGTCGAGGGCCGTGTAGAGGTCGTCGAAGTCGGCGATCCGCGCGTCGTCGACGCCGACGATGACGTCGCCGAGGAGGACCCCTCGCCTCGAGCGCGTGAGCCCGCGCAGGCCGGCCCCGGCGGCGGGCGACCCTGGCGGCACCTGCATGACGATGACGCCGCGGATCCCGAGGCGGCGCTCGAGCTTCTGGTGCGGATCGGCGACGACCCCGAGCCCGACCTGCTCGGCCTTGCCCGTCTTGATGATCTGCGGGACGACGCGCGCGATCGTGGTGACGGGGACCGCGAAGCCGATGCCCGCCGACGCCCCCGAGCGGGAGTAGATCATCGTGTTCATCCCGATGAGCTGCCCGCTCGAGTCGAGGAGCGGCCCGCCCGAGTTCCCGGGGTTGATCGCGGCGTCGGTCTGGATCATGTCGCGGATCGAGACGCCGCCGGCGCCCTGCACCTGGCGGCCGAGCGCGCTGATCACGCCCGTCGTCAGGGTGAAGTCGAGGCCGAACGGGTTCCCGATCGCGACCGTCTTCTGCCCGACCTCGAGCTGCGCGCCCTTGGCGACCTTGATGGGGACGAGGAGCTTCGCGGGCGCCTGCACCTCGAGGACGGCGATGTCCTTCCGCGGCTCGAGGCCAACGACCTTCGCCTCGAACGTCTCCTGCGTGTGGAACGTCACGGTCACCGAGCGCGCCCCCTCGACGACGTGGAAGTTCGTGACGACGTGCCCCTTGTCGTCCCAGACGAAGCCGGAGCCGGAGCCCGCGGGGACCTCCTGCGCCGTGCCTCCCCAGAAGTCTTCGACGACGCGCGTCTGCGTGACGAACACCGTGGACGGCGCCGTGCCACGGAAGACGCCGATCGTGTTCCGCTCGTCCTCGATCCGCGCGCCGGCCGACAGCGGCGGGACGGGCGGCGGCGTCGCGCTCGCGGTGGCGGGCGTCGTCGGCATCGCGTCGGCGGCGGGCTGGGCCTTGGGCCGACACGTGACGCAGGTGACGACGAGGACGATGGACCACGGGAGGATCCGGCTGTGGAGGACACGCAGAGCGGTCCGCTCGGGAACGGGATGCGAGCTCATCGAGACGCACTCTACCCCGACACGGCGGCGGCGCTTCAGCCCTTGCGCGGTCGGGGCACGGCGTACGCGTCCAGCCGCCGGAGGAGAGTCCGGCGCGAGATGCCGAGCATCTCCGCGGCCTGGGTCTGGTTGCCGCCGCACCGCGCGAGCGCGTCCATGATCCGCTCCCGCTCGAGCGCGTCGACCTCCTCGTGGAGCGGCCCGCCCGATCCGAAGGCGACCGTGGCGTTCCCGGGCGCCTGCGCGGCCCAGCCGTCCGACGGGGGCGGAGGGTACGAACCGGGCGACGGCGAGGGCGGCGCCGCGTAGGCCTGCGGCGGCGGAGGCGCGTACGGCGCCGGAGCCCCGAAAGGGTACGGGTTCGGCGGCGGATACCCGGACGGCGCCTGCTGCGGAGGAGCGTGCACCGGCGGGTACGCCGGCGCGTACGCCGCCGCGGCTGGCGGCTGCGTCACGCGATCGAGCGTGAGCCCGAGGTGCTCGGGCGCGATCGCGATGCCACGGCAGAAGACGACGGCGCGCTCGAGCACGTTCCGGAGCTCGCGCACGTTGCCAGGCCACGAGTACGCGAGGAGGAGGCTCATCGCCGCGTCGCTGATCGAGATGATCGGCCGCTTCGACTCGCGGCAAGCACGGGCGACGAGCTCGTTCGCCAGCGTGGGGATCTCCGACGTCCGCTCCCGGAGCGGGGGAATGACGAGCATCACGCCGCAGATCCGGTAGTAGAGATCTTGCCGGAACGAGCCGCGCGCCACCATCTCCTCGAGGTCGCGATGGGTGGCGGCGACGATGCGGAGATCGACGCTGCGAGGCTTCAGGCTGCCCAGGCGGAGGACCTCGCGGGACTCGACGACGCGCAGGAGCTTCGCCTGCGTCGCGGGCGGGAGCTCGCCGATCTCGTCGAGGAAGAGCGTGCCCCCTTCGGCCGCCTCCACGAGCCCCGGCTTCGCCTGCGTGGCGCCCGTGAACGCGCCCTTCTCGTAGCCGAAAAGCTCTCCCTCGAGGAGGTGCTCCGGGAGCGCGGCGCAGTTCAGCTTCACGAGCGTGCGATGGGCGCGAGGCGAGCGCGCGTGGACCTGCTCGGCGACGACCTCCTTGCCGGAGCCGGTCTCGCCGCGGAGGAGCACGGTGATGTCGCTCTGCGCGACGGAGTCGACGAGGCGGTAGAGGTGCTCCATCGCGGGCGAGCGCGAGCTGCGAGGCGCGGAGGACACGGGCGCACGCGACGCGCGGATCCCGCCGCCGCCGTCGACCTGGACGACCACCATCGTCTCGCCGAGCTCCGCGATCGTGGCGAGCCCGAGCGGGACCGGGACGTTGGGGGTGATCTTCTTGCCGCCGATCGTGGTCCCGTTGAAGCTCCCGTGATCGACGATCTTCACGCCGTCGGACGCCATCAGGAGCGTCGCGTGCTTGCGCGACACGGTCACGTGATCGACGCGGACGTTCGCGTTCTCTCCGCGCCCGATCACCACCTCTCCGGACGTGGGAAGGACGTGCGACGCGACCTCCCCTCCGCAGAAGACGATGAGGCGGAGCCCGGCCGAGGCGTCCGCCACCTTCGGGACGACGGAGCGGGTCCGGTCCTGGTGCACGCCTGGGAACCTACCAGAGAAGCCGTCCGGTGCACCCGGGCCCCACCTCACCCTGTACCCGACGCGAGACGGATCACCCGAAGGGCAGCGAAATCCGCGCGATGCGCGGGGGGCAACACGGGTCCTCCGCGTCGGATGCGGCGGGCACGCCTTCTGCGTACGTCCTCCCACATGGTAACCAAGCGCCTGTCCGCCACGATCACCTGGTTCGCCCCCCTGCTCGCGGTCGCCGCCCTCGCCGCGACCGGCTGCGCGGCGGACACGGAGGACGACGACCCCACCGGGGAGTCGACCGCAGCTTGGACCGCGAACCCGACGTACGACGCCGCGATGCGCAAGACGAAGGTCGCGACGACGCCGACGCCGGGAGGAGCCTACTCCGCGCAGACGACGCTGGTCGGGTTCATCCCCGACGAGACCGTCGACGGGACGGTGAAGAAGCTCCTCGGGGTCCGCCGCTGGACCGAGGTCACGGCCGAAGACGACAGCCAGGTCTTCAGCGCGGCGCGCGTCCTCGCCGACGACAACAAATCACCCGTCCGCACCGTGCGTGCGAACGTCACCTTCCCGGGGCGCATCTCGCTCGACGCGAAGCTCGTGGCGGAGAAGCAGGCCGACGGCTCGCAGAAGGTCACGATCACGAACACGAGCGGCTACCGCCACTGGCTCGCCGGCCAGATCCTGGAGCCGGGCAAGCTCGTCATCGAGCTCAAGATCATCGCCTACAAGCAAGGAGGCGTCATCGTCGACGCGCGCGCGCGCGTGAAGCTCGAGTCGCAGGAGGGCGAGGCGCCGGGGATCACGAGCTACGTGGAGCCCATCTTCTCGTGGCTCAGGAAGGGCTGAAGCGCGATCGGCGCTAGACTCGCGCGCGATGGACGCGCCCGACGACTGCACCCGGTGCGGCGCATGCTGCTTCTCCGAGAGCCCCCGCCACGTGCAGGTGACGGGCGACGATCACCTGCGTCTCGGTGACGAGGCCGAGGCGTGGGTCACGTGGATCGGCAACGAGGCCTTCCTCCGCCTCGCCCCTTTCGAGGGCTCCGCAGTCCAGGCCTGCGCGGCCCTCCACGACGACGGCGGGCGCCTCCTCTGCCGCATCTACGAGAGGCGCCCGACGATCTGCCGGACGCTCGAGCGCGGGTCCGGCGCCTGCGCGGGGGAACGGGAGACGAAGCGCGCGCGCGTCCTCGCCGCCTCCGCGCTCGTGAGGTCGAGGTGAAGACGCCTCCTCGGGTGTCCCACGCGGACGACATCTGTCACCGGAGAGAGACGTCCTCGGCCCACGAGGGACCGACGTCACACCTGTTCCAGGCTGTGTCGCCGGATGGGCCGCGTCTTGCACGCCAGCCTGCTCGTGGGCTCGACCTCCCTCGGCGCCATGGTGGGCCTCGCGCTCGTCACGGCTTGCGGCGCGCTCTCCGGCGCCGATGATCTCCGGATCGCGATCCCGCGCGAGGCGGGCGCCCTCGCCTCGGAGGACGACGACGACGAGGAGCCGGAGGCGACGGTCGCCGAGTCGCCGCGCGACGGCGCCGCGTCGCCGCCGACGAGCGCCGCCCCTCTCCCCCCGGGCGACGCGAGCGCCGACGCCGGACCGCCCTCGCCGATGACCTTCGACGTCGCCGCCGACGCGTGCGACGGCTCGCGCTGCGGCGGCGGCTACGACGGCGAGAAGCGGACGACCACGCTCCCCACCGCCGACAAGCTCTGCCACGATCGGGGCTACGCGCGCGCGAGCGACTTCACGATCTCGCGACAGCAGCCGGGCGGTCGATTCTGCAGCTGGGGAGGCAAAAGCTGGGGATGCGACACGGGCTGCTCGGGGTGCAACCCGATCGCGACCGTCACGTGCGTCTTCCCGTGAGCGTCACTCCGCGCCCATGAAGGGATACGGCACCGACGTCGGAGGAACGAGCGTCTCCTTGAGCGTCCGCGGGCTCGCCCAGCGAAGGAGGTTGTAGGCGCTCCCGGCCTTGTCGTTCGTGCCCGACGCACGGGCCCCGCCGAAGGGCTGCTGCCCGACCACGGCGCCGGTCGGCTTGTCGTTGACGTAGAGGTTACCGGCGGCCTGACGGAGGCGCTTCACCGCGTGGGCGACGGCGATTCGATCCTCGCCGAAGACCGCGCCCGTGAGCGCGTACGGGCTCGTGCGGTCGACGAGTTCGAGCGTCTCCTCGACCTTCCCGTCGTCGTAGACGTGGACGGCGAGGATCGGCCCGAAGAGCTCCTCGTGGAGCACGGGGTGTGACGGGTCGAGGACCTCGACCAACGTCGGCCCGGCGAACCAGCCCTTCTCCCGCGACCACCCCTTGTCGGTGACGACATTCGCCTTCGCGTCGGCCTTCAAGCGATCGCGCCAGCCCGCGAGCCGCGTCCACGCGCGCTCGTCGATGACGGCGCCCATGAAGTTCCGGAAGTCGGTGACGTCACCCATCGTGATCGCCTCGATGTGCCCGACCATCCGATCGCGGACCTTCGGCCAGAGCGAGCGCGGGACGTAGGCGCGCGAGGCCGCGGAGCACTTCTGCCCCTGGAACTCGTAGGCGCCGCGGACGAGCGCGACGGCGAGCGCGTCGACGTCCGACGACGGATGGGCGAAGACGAAATCCTTGCCGCCTGTCTCCCCGACGATGCGCGGGTAGGTGCGGTAGCTCGCGATGCGCTCGCCGACGCCGCGCCAGAGCGCCTGGAACACAGTCGTCGAGCCCGTGAAGTGGATGCCCGCGAGATCGCGGCTCGCGAGGCAGGAATCCGCGATCGGCGCGCCGTGGCCGTGGACGACGTTGATGACGCCGGGCGGCACGCCCGCGGCCTCGAAGAGCTTCATCGTGTGGTAGGCGGCCAGCGCCTGGCTCTCGGCCGGCTTCCACACGACGACGTTCCCCATCAAGGCGCAGACCGACGGGAGGTTGCCGGCGATCGCGGTGAAGTTGAACGGCGTCACTGCGAGGACGAACCCCTCGAGCGGGCGGAGCTCGAGGTTGTTCAACGTGCCCGGCACCGACAGGGGCTGCTCCGTGAGGCGCGACGCGAACGCGACGTTGAAGCGGAGGAAGTCGACGAGCTCGCAGGCGGCGTCGATCTCGGCCTGGTGCGCCGTCTTGCTCTGGCCGAGCATCGTCGCGGCGTTCAAGCGCGCGCGCCACGGGCCGGCGAGGAGATCGGCGGCGCGGAGGAAGATCCGCGCGCGCTCGTCGAACGTCGTGCTCGCCCAACCCGGGGCCGCCGCGAGCGACGCGGCGATCGCCTTCTCGGCGACGGCCTTCCCGCCGTCGTGCGCCGTCCCGAGCACGAGCGCGTGATCGTGCGGGGCCTTCACGTCGAAGGGGGCGCCCTCGCGGAGCTCCTTGCCCCCCACGACATGCGGGATGTCGGGCCGCTCTCTCGCCATCGCGCCGAGCGTCTCCTTGAGCTTCGCGCGCTCGGGCGTCCCGGGCGCGTAGGAGAGGACGGGCTCGTTCTCGGGGAGGGCCTTCGGAGCGGGGATGTCGAGCATGGGGCGCGGAGCATACTGCGCCGCGCGCGCCTCGTCAGGGGGCGCAACGCTCGACGTGGAGCGTCAACGCGATCTCGTCGACGAACACCTCGGTGTTCAGCGCCTCCTCGGTGCCGCGAACCGCGAAGGCCACCCCGAACTCCGGGGAGGCGACGTCGCCCGCGGTCCAGGTCTCGCCCCACGTGTCGGCGGCGCCGCCGTACACGACGGTCGTCATCTGGACCGGCCAGGCCGCCGCCAGGCTCTTCGTCTTCGCGCTGGGCGTCCCCGCGCGGACGAGGGCGACGGCGTCGTCCACGATCTCCCCCGGCGCATCGGCGCGGCGCCTCACGGTGACGGTCATCCCGCGGACGACGGCGTCGGCCGGCACCGCGAGCTCGAAGCCCTTCACCACGAGCCAGCGCGTGACGTCGAGCGCGTCGAGCTCGACCGAGGCGTAGAGCTGATCGGCGGCGCGCGTGTTGGCCGAGCCCACCCACGGTCGCGCGGCCGGGTTGCGGCCGAGCTCGACGCCCTGCCCCGCGACGCGCTTCAAGGACTCGACCGTCCCCGTGAGCGTGCAGCCAGGCGCGGCGTCGCCCGCCGGCGTCGCCCCGTCACGCGCCGGGAGCTCGCGACTCCCGCCGTCGACCGGCGCCGGGGCGGGGGCCGCGTCGCTCCCCTGCCCCGCCTCCGCCGGGCTCTCGGTCTCGTCCAGCCCGCCGAGGTCGGTGAGCACGCTGCACCCGGCGAGGGCGGCGGCCACGGCTCCACCGGCGGCGACGAGACGAAGACGCACGCGAAGATCGTATCGCCGGCCCCATGCCCTCGCAACGATTGCCGCAGCGAGGGCGGCGTGCTTGAACGCGCAGCGTCATGGCCCGCATCCTCCGCCAGCTGCCCGAGAAGGGCTCCTCCGTCGCCATCGCCTTCAGCGGAGGCCTCGACACCCGTTGCGCCGTCGCCTGGATGGTCCGCCGAGGCGTCCAGGTCCACGCGTACACGGCGGACCTCGCTCAGCCGGACGAGAAGGATCCGCGGGACATCCCCGCGATCGCGAAGACGCACGGCGCGGTCTCCGCGCGCCTCCTCGACTGCCGCGAGGCGATCGCGCGGGAGGGGGTCATCGCCCTCCAGTGCGGCGCGTTCCACCTCCAGACCGCGGGAAAGAAGTACTTCAACACGACGCCGCTCGGCCGCGCGGTGACCGCCACCGCGATCGTGCGCGCCATGCGCGAGGACGGCGTCACCATCTTCGGTGACGGCAGCACGCACAAGGGCAACGACATCCAGCGCTTCTACCGCTACGGGCTCCTCGTCCAGCCCGAGCTGCGGATCTACAAGCCCTGGCTCGACGCCACGTTCGTCTCCGAGCTCGGCGGTCGCCTCGAGATGAGCCGCTTCCTCGAGAGCGTGGACCTCCCCTACTCGATGAAGGCGGAGAAGGCGTACTCGACGGACTCGAACATGCTCGGCGCGACGCACGAGGCGAAGGACCTCGAGCGCCTCGACGCCGGCGTCACCATCGTCGAGCCGATCATGGGCGTCGCTCCCTGGCGGAAGGACGCGGCGATCGAGCCGGAGACGGTCACGCTCACCTTCGAGCGCGGCGTCCCCGTGGCGATCACCTCCGGCAAGGGCGCGGCCGCGAAGCGCTTCGGCTCCCTCGCCGAGGCCGTCCTCGAGGCGAACGCGGTCGGCGGCCGGCACGGGCTCGGCATCAGCGACCAGATCGAGAACCGCGTGATCGAGGCGAAGAGCCGCGGGATCTACGAGGCGCCCGGCATGGCGCTGCTCCACGTCGGCTACGAGCGGCTCCTCTCGGCCGTGCACAACGAGAACACGATCGAGCAGTACGCGACGCTCGGCCGCCGGCTCGGTCGCCTCCTCTACGAGGGCCGCTGGTACGATCCGGAGGCGCACCTGCTCAAGGAAGCGCTCGTGCGAGGCGTCGCGATGCACGTGACGGGCACCGTCGAGCTCGAGCTCCGCCGCGGCGACGACTACTCGCTCCTGAAGACCGACGCCGTGGCCGCGACGTACGCGCCGGAGAAGCTCTCGATGGAGCGCACCGAGGCCCCGCTCTTCCTCCCCGAGGACCGCATCGGCGCGCTCGAGATGCAGACGCTCAGCGTCCTCGACGCGCGCGCGCTCGTCCTCCACGGGGCGGAGGCCGAGAAGGACGGCCTCCCCCTCCCCCTCCACCCCGACCTGCGCTGAGCCGCGCTACCTCAAGGTCAGCGTGAGCCGGTAGGCGAGGCCCTTCGGCCCGCTGACCTTGACGAGGTAGCTCCCGCCGCGCACCGCGGGGACGGGGTTCCCCTGCCCGAGCTGGACGGGCGCGCCGCCGTTCGCCGAGACGATCGCGACCGCGCCGCCGCTGCTCGCGGAGAGCTTCATGGAGATGCCGGCGAAATCGGCAGGGGCGGTGAAGGCGACGTGGTCGACGTCGGTGTCCTCCGCGAACGTCCCGCAGAACGTGCCGGTCGCGCCGGGCATCGCGTTCGCGGTCTCGGCCGTATCGTTCGCCTCGGCCTCCGCGATGGAGTCCGCGAGGCAGGAGGAGCCGGTGGGAGCGGGCGTGCCGCCGTCGGTCGTCGGGTTCGGGTCGTCGGGGTTCGACGGCTTCGGCGTGCCGTCGCCGGACATCGAGGTGATCCACGTGCGGATGGCCTCCGCGCCCGTCTTGTCGACGACCATCGTGCCGATCTTCGGCATCTGGCCGGGGCCGCGCGTCTCGACGAGGTCGACGAGGAGGCTGCCCGCGGGGTCGCCCGCCGTGATGCGCGGCTTCCCTTCGTAGTCGGCCGACTTCGACTCCACACCGACCGTCGTCTTGTACGCGTCCCACTCGGCCGGAGGCCGGGCGCCGTTGACGTCGTCCCAGCCGAGGCGGAGACGGAGCCCGACCCGGCCGCCGATCGCGCTGTCGTTCGCCGCGTGGCAGGAGACGCCGCAGTTCGTGTGCATCCACGCGAGCGCGGGGCCGGACGCGCCCGTGCCGTCGTCGGGGATGGTCACCTTCGTCTTCATCGGCTTCGGCGAGATGCGATCCTCGTCGACGAGCGCGCCGAGCGTGAAGCCCGTCGCGCCCGGGAGCGCGAGGTTCAGCGCCTCGAAGCCGAGGACCTTGTCCTTGCGACCCTCGTGGCAGCTGTTGCAGTCCGAGGTGCTCGGCACGTGGTAGGGCTTGCCGTCGATCTCGAGCTCGGCCCCCTCGTTGCGCACCGCCGTCGTGCCGTCCTCCGACCAGACGTACGCAGCCTGGAGCCACCGATCGGCGCGCACCTTCCACATGAAGCGCGTCTCGACCTTCCGTCCGTTGACCGCGAACTCCTTCCAGGTCTTCGTTCCGATCGGGAACGTCCAGTCGTCCATCTTCGTCGCGTCGACCTTCGTCCCGTCCGGGAGCTGGATCCAGCGACGCTTCTCCGCGCCGTCGCTCCAGAGCGGCGAGCCCGGCGAAAACTCGCGGTTCTGCGGTGCCACGGTCTGCGCGTCCCAGTCGCCGTAGAGGCCTGTGCAGCGGAGATCGTCGGGGACCTCCTGCGGCTCGCCCTCGACCGGCGCGCCGCACATCGGGTCCGCGCCGTTCGCCGACGAGGACGAGCAGGCGACGGCCGCCGCGGCGGTGGCGAGACCGAGCGCGACGAGGAGCGTGGTCTTCGAGACGAGGGACGAAAGGCGCATGGTCGTCGGGCGTCCGATCAGTTGGTGGTGCTGCCGCCGGAGGAGCTGCTCGAGCTCGAGCTGCCCTCGCCGCCGGGGCGACGACCGCCGCCGCGTCCGCCGCCGAAGTCCGTCGTGCCCTGCTTCTTCGGCTCGAGGGAGCGGAGGTAGACGACGAGGCCCTTCTGCTCCTCGGGCTCCATCTTCCACTGGTGGATCTTCGCCCAGCGGTCCGCCTTCATGATGCGCTGCTCGACGCCGTCGGGCTTCTTCCCCTTCGTGAAGATCTCGATGATCTCGTCATCGGTGAAGCCCGCCGTCTGCATCGGCGTGTGCTGGACGGGATCCTGCTTGCCGGCCGCGTGGCAGTTGGTGCACGCGAGGGTCGGATCCGGCGGCCCGCGACGACCGCCGCCCGCGCCGCCGTCGCCGCGCGAGCCGCCTTCGCCGCGCTTCCAGGTGACGCCGTTGTTGTAGCGCTCGTTGCCGTTCTTCCAGTCCTCGGGGGACGCCTCGGTCACCTCGAGCGGGGCCTCGCCCTTGAGGCCGCCGGCCTTGGCGATGATCTTCGTCTTGCCGGCCTTGCGCACGGTGATGATGACGCTGCCGTCCGACTGCTTGTCGAGGTCCACCATGTCGGGGTCCTCGGCGCTCCACGTCACCTTCTTCACGCCGTCGACCTTCGCCGGGATCTTGAAGGAGTGCTCGCCGTCGAACGCCGAGTGCATCTCGGGGAAGAGGATTTCGAGGCCCTCTTCGAGGTTCGAGTCCGACGTCGCCGTCTCGGCCGAGCAGGCGACGAGACCGGCGACGGCAGAGGCGCCGAACGTGCCGAGGAGGAGAGCGAGGCGGAGGGGCTTCATCATGGCGGCGGTCCTTCGGGAAGTCGGGGGTGGCGCCACCGAGCGGCGCGTCGTTTCCCCCGACCTCCCTTCAGCACGGGCGGTGCCACGGGCGCGCTCGCGAGGATCCACCGTAAGTCTCGGCGCGGTTCGCGCCATGACGACAGACGCCCACCTGGTGGGCTCACCCCTCGATCCGTCGGGCCATCGATCCCGACGTCGGCCTACGGGGTCACCGGTGATCGAACGGATCAGGGGAGCCTGCGCCGCACCGTCCACGCGCAGAGACACTGGGGGCGAGCCGCCCCGCGTGGCTCACCGCCAGATCCCTGCCCCCACGCTCCAGCCGAAGTAGTCGCGCGCGACGTCGATCGCGCCGCTCACCCGGAACGACGTCGTCTCGGGGAAGAGCCCGAAGACGTCCCACGAGACGACCTTGGCCTCGAACCCCACGGTGCCGTGGAGCCGCGGCTGCGACGTACGAAACCGCGTCGGCTCGACGTACGAGCCGCCCCGGACCTGGAGCCAGCCGGGGACGATCTCGCTCTCGACGCCCCCTCGCATCGTGAGCGTCGCGCGCTCGCCCGATCGCTGGACGACCCGGTCGAGCATCGACTCGAAGCCCACCGCGTTCGCGACCGGGCCGCTCAGGAGGACGGACGTCGTGACGAGGAGCTTCTGCCGCGGCCGCGCGAGCTCGCGCCGCTGGAGGATGCGCCGCGCCGCGCGATGGGGCGGCTCGAGCTTCCCCTTCACCACCCGGCGCTCGCGCTCCACCTCGGGTCCCTTCAGGCTGTCCTCGTCCGTCCAGGCCTTGTTGAGGGCGCGGGGGCCGATCTGGAAGGCCGCTCCCCACTCGAGCTCCCAGGGGAGATCGACCTCGTTCGGGAGGTAGAAGTCCCCGAACGCCCGATCGCCGCGCGCGTCGGCCTGCACGCGGGAGGCCTGCTCGTCCACGGCGCCGAGGACGGGGCTTCGCGCGGTCACCCCGAGGCGGAGCGGGAGCCGGCGCGGCGTGTAGAGCGCGCCCGCCTGCAGGCCGTACCCGTTCGTGTTGAAGAGCGTGCGCTCCTGGCTGTCGCTCACGACGCCGACGCCCCAGAACGACGCGACGCGCAAGCCTCCTCCGAGGTGGAGCTCCTCGTCGAAGAAGCCGTACGACGCGACGATGTCGGCGCGGAGGAGGCGGACGACGAGGCTCCGGACGTTCTCCTGCGTCCCCGGCACGATCGCGGCGCCCGTGGGCGCGCCGAGGCCCCATGTCTGGCCCGCGAGGTTCGCGCCGATCCCGAGCTTGCCGTGCTGGACGTAGCCGGCGAGGTTTCCCCAGACGAAGTCCGAGTAGCGGAAGCCGACGCTGCCGTTGTTGTCGAAGTCCGTCCCCCGCACGCTCGCGGGGAAGGTGATGCCGGCGTCGAGGTCCCAGTCGTCCTTCGTCGTCGAGTACGCGGGGCGGAGCGAGGCCGACGCGGGGTTGTACGCGAGGCCCGACGCGCCCTCCGCGATGGGCTGGAACGCGCCGGCGAGCCCGATGATGCGCGACGACGCGAGCACCGGGCCCTGGAAGAGGTCGACCGAGTAGTCGCTCGTCCGGATGGGCGCGCCTCGCGGCCCGAGGGGGCCGTCTGCGCGGGCGACGGAAGACCCCGCGCCCACGCAGAGGAGGACCGCGGCCGCGACGAGCCGTGAGCGCGAGAGCCCGGAGTCCACGGGCCCGCACGATAGTCAACGCGACGGTGTCAGCGAAGCGGCTTCTGTCCGAAGGCGACGCGCGAGACGACCGCCACCGCGAGCATCGGGACGAGGACCGCGGCGACGACCGCCCACGGGCCCATCTTGTAATACTGATACGGCGGCACCGCGGTGTAGACCGCGAAGACCGCGAGCGGCGAGAAGAACGCCGTCCCCCACCCGCGACGGCCTGCCGGGAGCGTCCGCACCCGGACGCCGAGGAGGAGGAGGTCGACCGCGATCAGCATCGCGCAGAAGACGAACGCCCAGACCGATCCGGCGGCGATGCCCGCCAGCCAGGCCACGCTCTTGCCGAACACGCCCTTGTCGAGGCCGAGCGTGACGAACGCGGTGACGGCACCGTAGACCGAGATCCACGGCGCGAGGAGCGTCGGGCGGAGCCACCCACCCACGGTCGGCCTGACGTATCGAGGTTCCTTCATCGTGGTGCTCCCGTCCTCTCCCTAGGACTCTAGCTACGAACGTGCCTCCTGAAAGACGTACGGCGCGAGAAAAATGTTCCTCCTCGCGGACGAGCTCCTGCGAGACCTCGAGCGCGGCGCGATGGCACGGACGTTGCTCGTCACATCAGGTTGAACGTGCCCCGCCGGACGAAGCGCCCGTCGCCCTTCTTCCCGAGGTACTGGCCGTTCTCGACGACGACCTTGCCGCGCGACAGGACGTGGGTCGGCGCGCCGACGACCTCCTGGCCTTCGAACGGCGAGTAGTCCACGCGCATGTGCAGGGTCGACTCGGAGAGGACGTGCCGCTTCTCGCCGTCCCAGACGAGGAGATCGGCGTCGGCGCCGACCGCGATCGTGCCCTTCCGGGGGTAGAGACCGAAGAGCTTGGCCGGCGCCGTCGACGTGATCTCCACGAAGCGGTTCATGCTGATCCGGTTCTTCCGGACGCCGCCGTCCCAGAGGAGGTAGAGCCGCGTCTCGACGCCGGGCATCCCGTTCGGGACCTTGGCGAAGTTGTCCTTCCCGAGCTCCTTCTGGCCCTTCATGCAGAACGGGCAGTGGTCGGTGGAGACGACCTGGAGATCGTGGGTGCGGAGGCCGCGCCAGAGATCTTCCTGCATGTGCTTCGGACGGAGCGGCGGCGTGCAGATGTACTTCGCGCCCTCGAAGTCCGGGCGCGCGAGGTCCTCCTCCGAGCAGAAGAGGTACTGCGGGCACGTCTCGGCGTACGCGGGAAGCCCGCGGTCGCGCGCCTCGATCACCTGCTTCAGCGCGCGCTCGGCGGAGAGGTGCACGATGTAGACGGGCGCGCCCGCCATCTCCGCGAGACAGATCGCGCGGAACGTGCCCTCCGCCTCCATCACCTGCGGGCGCGTGAGCGCGTGGTAGATCGGCGCTGTGTGACCCTTCGCGAGGGCCTGCTGCACGAGGATGTCGATGGGGATGCCGTTCTCGGCGTGCATGCAGATCATGGCGCCGAGCTCGCTCGCGCGCTGCATGCCGCGGAAGATCTGACCGTCGTCCACGTGGAGCACGCCGGGGTAGGCCATGAACATCTTGAAGGACGTGACGCCCTCCGAGACCATCTGACCCATCTCGGGGATCGTCTGATCGTTCACGTCGGTCATGATCATGTGGAAGGCGTAGTCGACGGCGGCCTTGCCCTCGGCCTTTCCGTGCCACGTGTCGAGGCCCGTCCGGAGCGCCGTGCCCTTCGCCTGGATCGCGAAGTCGACGATGCAGGTCGTGCCGCCGTGCGCGGCGGCACGGGTTCCTGTCTCGAAATCGTCGCTCGAGGTCGTGCCGCCGAACGGCATGTCGAGGTGCGTGTGCGCGTCGATGCCGCCCGGCAGGATGTACTTGCCGGTCGCGTCGATCGTCACGTCCCACGGGCCCGGCGGCGCCGCGTGAGGGCCGAAGATGGCCGCGATCTTGTCGTCGACGACGGCGACGTCGGCCGCGTACGTGTCGACCGCGGTGACGACCGTGCCTCCCTTGATGAGCGTGCGCGTCATCGGGCCATCCTATCCCCGACCGCGACCGTGGGATCGCGAGATGCGATGACGCGTTGCGCCCGCGCGTCATCCGAGCGGGCGTCCGGGCCGCGCGCTACGCTGTCAGGGTGCCGGAACCGACGACCGAGGACGACGAGGCGAAGACGCGTAAGCTCATCGCGGAGAACATCCGGCGTGTCGAGGAGATGCTCCGGTTCCTCCCCCTCCCCGCAGGCACCGTGGACGACCTCCGCGCCAAGATCGGCCTCCTCCGCACGATCCTCCTCGAGCAGCGCGCGCCGGCGTTCGCTCTGGTCGGGCGTCGCGGGGCCGGGAAGTCCTCGACCGTCAACGCGATCTTCGGCGCGAAGGTGGCCGAGGTCGGTCACGTGCGCGCGCGGACGGGACGCGGGAAGTGGTTCGACCACACGACCGAGCGCGGCGCCCTTTCCATCCTCGACACACGCGGCATCCAGGAGGGCTCGAAGCCCGCGGACGAGGACGACGCGCCGGACGCCGTCGCGTCGATCCTCGCCGAGCTGAAGCGGAAGTCGCCCGACGTCGTCGTCTTCCTGATCAAGTCGACCGAGACCGACAGCGCGATCGACGCCGACCTCGCCGCGCTCGAGCGGATCTACGCGGAGGTCGAGCGCTACCACCGGTTCCGTCCGCCGCTCGTCGCGATCGCGACCCACTGCGACGTGCTCGAGCCGAAGGCGACGCGCCTCCACCGGGCCGACCTCGAGCCGCGCGAGGACGTCGAGGAGAAGCTCGCCCACGTCAGCGAGGTCGAGCACCACCTGGAGTCGAAGATCAAGGACCGCCCGAAGCTCGCGCCCCACCTCGTCTGGGTCCGCGGCGTCAGCACGTACATGTCCTTCCGGGAAGACGGGACGCTCCGATCCGACGAGCGGTGGCGCGTGGACGAGCTCGTCGGGGCGCTCTTCAAGCAGCTGCCCGACGCCGGCCGCGGGACGTTCGTGCGCATCGCCCGCGTGCGCGGGCTCCAGGACGAGCTCGCGTCGAACCTCTCGCGGGCGACGGCGGCCATCTGCGCGGGGATCGCCGCGCTCCCGATCCCCGT
This sequence comes from Polyangiaceae bacterium, assembly GCA_022842465.1. GTDB lineage: Bacteria > Myxococcota_A > Polyangia > Polyangiales > Polyangiaceae > Labilithrix. The sequence continues at coordinate 17,306 of JALHPN010000125.1, forward strand.
CGGGGACATCGTGCCGATCACCACCCTGCAGATCACGCTCGTCGCGGCGATCGCATGGCTGTCGGGGCGTCCTCTCGACAAGAAGGCGGCGAGCGAGTTCCTCGGCGCGATGGGGGCGAACGTGGGGGCGGGGTTTCTCTTCCGCGAGGGCGCGCGGGCGCTCATCAAGTTCGTCTTCCCCGGCGCCGGATCGATGGTGTCCGGCGCCGTGGCCTTCGCAGGGACCTTGTCGATCGGGTCCGCCGCGCGCGCGTACTTCTTGCGTGACGCGACGATCGAGGAGGCGAAGAGAGTCTTCGCCGACGAGAAGGCGGCGACGGAGGAGGATCCGCAGAAGACCGGCGAGTGAGGACGGCGCCGGCGCGCCTCGTTGCGCGGCCGGAAGGGGACGCGCTATGAGGGACGGGGATGCGAGACGAGGCTCCTCATCTGTCCGCGCAGCTCGAGGCGGCGCTGCTGCGCGAAGTCGCCGAGCAGTATCGCCTCCTGGCAGTGAGTCACTTCAAGGGCGCGCTGAAGCTGCCGCAGTTCGAGCTCGTGCCGTCCCGCGCGCGGCTTGGCCGGTGGGTGGAGGGGACGCGGACGATCGAGCTGTCGCGCTTCCTCGTGCTCGAGCAGTCGTGGGGTGCGGTCGTCGAGATCCTCAAGCACGAGATGGCGCACCAGTACGTCTCGGAGGTGCTCGGTGAGCGCAGCGAGACCGCGCACGGTCCTCGCTTCCGCGCCGTGTGCGAGCGCCTCGGGATCGACGGCGCGGCGTCGGGCATGCCGGCGGCGAAGCCGGACGAGGTGACGACGAAGGTCGCAGAGCGCATCGCGCGGCTCCTCGCGCTCGCGGAGAGCCCGAACGTGCACGAGGCGGAGGCCGCGATGGCCGCCGCGCAGAAGCTCCTGCTCAAGCACAACCTCGAGCTCCGCGAGATGCGCACCGCGCGCGGCTACGCGTGGAGACACCTCGGGAGGCCCACGGGGCGGACGACGGAGGCCGAGCGGGTGCTCTCGCTCCTGCTCGGTCGCTACTTCTTCGTCGAGGCGATCTGGGTCCCCGTCTATCGCGCGCAGATCGGCAAGCGCGGGAGCGTCCTCGAGATCTGCGGGACGCCCGAGAACGTCGAGATCGCCGAGTACGTCCACGGCTACCTCGTCGAGACGAGCGAGAGGCTCTGGCGTGAGCACAAGGCAGAGCGCCGCATCCGAGGCGATCGCGACCGGCGCACGTTCCTGGCCGGCGTGATGAGCGGCATGAACGACAAGCTCTCGCGCGAGGCGAAGAAGAGCGAGAAGGCCGGCCTCGTCTGGATCGCGGACGCCGACCTGACGACGTATTTCCGGAAGCGCCACCCCTACGTACGGCACGTCCGCTACCAGGGTCAGCAGCGCAGCGAGGCCTACGCCCACGGGCGCGAGGCCGGGCGAAAAATCGTCCTCCACAAGGGCATCAAGGACACCCCGCAGAGCCGCGGCCTCCTCCTCGGGCCCGGTCCCCGCTGACCGATGCCGTTCACGCTCTTCGAGACGGAGATCGGCCCTTGCGGCATCGCGTGGAACGACGCAGGGCTCGTCGCCGTCCAGCTGCCCGAGGCGACGCGCGACGAGACGCGCGAGCGCCTCGCTTCGAGGTCCGGCGAGGCGGAGGAGATCGAGCCGCGCCTCGCAGTGGCGGTAGACGACCGCGTCCCGCCCTGGGTCGGGCCGCTCGTCGCCGATCTCGTTCTCCACCTCGCCGGCGAGCCGCGCGACCTCACGCGGGTCCCGCTCGACCCGAGCCGCGCGTCGGACTTCGCGCAGCGCGTGTACGCGGCGCTCCGGGAGGTCGGTCCTGGCGCGACGACGAGCTACGGCGACCTCGCGAAGGCGGCAGGAAGCGCGGGGAGCGCTCGCGCGGTCGGACGTGCGATGGCGACGAACCCCTGGCCCGTCGTCGTGCCGTGTCACCGCGTGCTCGGGAAGAGCGCGAGCGGGGAGACGGACGCCGGCGGCTTCTCGGCGTACGGCGGCGTCGTCACGAAGCAGCGCCTCCTCGCGATCGAGGGGGTGCGCACCGGCCGGGCGCAGGCGTCGCTCTTCGACGGCGCCGACACGTTGCCGTTCGACGCGAAGCGGGCCGTCCTGCACCTCCGCCAGGCCGATCCGGTCCTCGGGGCGCACATCGATCGCGTCGGAGAGCTCCGTCTGAAGCTGAAGGAGACCGAGGGGACGTTCGCGGCGCTCGCGGAGTCGATCGTCTACCAGCAGCTCTCGGGAAAGGCTGCCGCGACGATCTTCGGGCGGCTGCGCAAGGTCTATCCACGCGGCGTGCTGGATCCGAAGAAGGTGCTCACGACCGACGACGAGGTGCTCCGCGGCGCGGGGCTGTCTCGCGCGAAGGTAGAGAGCCTCCGCGATCTCTCCGCGCGCGCCATCGCCGGCGAGGTGCCGCCGCTCGCAGAGCTCGCTCGGATGAACGACGCCGCGATCGTCGAGCGCCTCACGAAGGTGCGAGGCGTCGGCGTGTGGACGGTGCAGATGCTCCTCATCTTCCGCCTCGGGCGCCCCGACGTCCTCCCCGTCGCGGACCTCGGCGTGCGGAAGGGGTTCGCGCGCGTGTTCCGGAAGCGCGCCTCTCGCGGCGTCGTCTCGGCGCGTGCCGCCGTCGCGGCGGAGGTGCTGCCCACGACGGAGGAGCTCACCCGCCGCGCCGCGCGGTGGAGCCCGTACCGCTCCGTCGCGAGCTGGTACCTCTGGCGGGCCCTCGACACGCCCTGACGCTTCGCGCCCTCGGTGGACCCCTGGCCACCCCGCGAGGTCGAGGGTGACTCGCCTGAGGGTGCGTGTCCTCAGCCGCTCGCCGTCGACCCGGTCTCCCGATGTGCGCTAAGCTCGTCGCGGTATGGCGAGGCAGCGCCGTCTAGGAGAGCCCGAGCTCTCCGAGGGAACACGCCTGCTCGACCGGTACTCGATCCTCGATCGGGTCGGGAGCGGCGGCATGGCCTCGATCTATCGTGCGACCGACGATCGGCTCGATCGCGTGGTGTGCGTGAAGCTCCTCCGCACCACCCTCAACGCCGCCGGCTCCGCGCCGCAGACGGTCGCCACGGGCGGTGACGCCGTCTTCCAGGCCACCTACGACCACTTCCTCAAGGAAGCGCTCGCGCTCTCGAAGCTCCAACACCCGAACACGCTCCGCATCTACGATTTCGGATACCTCGACGTCGACGGTCGGCAAGGGGTCGTCGCGCCCGGGCAGTCGGGCGCGCCGTTCCAGGTGTCGGAGTACCTCGACGGAGGCAACCTCGAGACGCTCGTGCGGCTGCGCGGTCCCCTCTCGTTCCACGACACGGTGGCGATGCTCGACTCCGTCACGGGCGCCGTCGCCGAGGCGCACGAGCACGGCATCATCCACCGCGACATCAAGCCGTCGAACATCCTCTTCGCGCGCATCCGTGGCGAGCTCGTGCCGAAGCTCGCGGACTTCGGGATCGCGCACTCCAACCTCAAGGCGCCCCAGAACGCCGCCGCCGGCGGCTCCGAGCGGGTGAGCACGGTCGCGCTGTTCTCGCCCCGATGGGCCGCACCCGAGCAGCTCTGCGGAGCGCCGGAGGGTCCGCGCACGGACGTCTACGCGCTCGGTCTCCTCACGGCGTTCATGCTGGCCGGCCGGGTCGTGTTCAACGACGAGGACGTCCGCCTGACCTTCAACGATCGCGTCCGGGGCGACACGCTCGTGAGCTCCCGCATCGCGCAGCTCGGCCTCGCGCCGAGCGTGGCGCGCGTCCTCGCGTGGTCTTTGGCCGCGCGCCCGACGGACCGGATCGCGACGGCGCCCGAGATGCTCGAGGCCCTGCGCGCCGCCATGCCGAGCCCCGCGAGCTTCGTCGGGCGGACGCGGCCCCCGTCCGAGCCGCCGACGTACGACGCACGCGCGCGCTCGTCCTACCCCCCGCCCTACGCGGCGCCGCAAGCTCCCCCCTACGCGGCGACGCACACGGCCCCGCACGCACAGGGCGCACCGGTCGCGCACGCCGTGAGCCCGGGGGAGCTCGCGCTCGAGGTCGAGGCCGAAGGCGGAAACGACGACGTGTCCCAGGTCGCCCTGGAGCGCGTCGAGGGGTTCGGCCAGCGGCGGATGAGGTACGTCCAGGTGCACGAGCGGCTCGACCTCTCGTTCGTCGATCCGCAGGGGGGCCCCGTCCGGGTGCGCGTCACGATGCTGCCTGGACGCGTCAGTCTCAACATCAAAGGCCTCACTTGCTTCGTGGCGAGGCCGGGTCAGAGACCCACACCTGCGGTCTCGGTGACGCAGGACGGCTCGCTCGAGCTCGTGTCGTCCGCCCGGCAGGTGCTCGGTGACCTCGCGTGGTCGTTCGGCGTCCCTGGGCCTGGAGGTCACGCCTTTGTCGTGGACGGACGCTCCCTTCTGGTACCGTACTCGGACGCTCAGCAGGCCGTCGTCCTCTCCACGAGCCGCGGCCAGGACGTCGTGGTGATGTGTAGGCGCTGAGCCCTCGGGAACAACGAACGTGACGCAGAGGGATCCGCCGCCGCTACCGACTCTCGACGACGACGACGAGGACGAGGAGCGCACGGCCGTGGGCGTGGCGCCGCGGCAGGACAGCTCGCCTGACGGCGTGCCGTCGCCGCTCGGCTCGACGCCGGGCCTCTCACGGCACGCCACCCCGACGGCCTTCACGCCGCTGGGGGCTCCGATCGGGACGCGTACCACGCCCCCCGCGCCCGGCTCCGCACCCGCCCCGTCGTCCGAGCGAGGAGACCGCAGCGGACCGCCGCGCTCTCAGCAGCTGCCGAGGCCGGCGACGCAGGTCGGCCTCGGCTCCACGGGCACTCCGACGCCGCCGCAGACGCCGAGCGTCGCGCCGCACACGCCGCCGCTCTCCGCCGGTTCTTCCGGCCCCCAACCCGTCGCGAACCTCCCCGCGATGCCGATGGGGATGGGCCCCCCGCCGGGGAGTGGACCGTTCGGCTCGATCACGCCGGCCCACGGAAACACGATTCCAGGACCGGGCCCGGGCCCGAGCGGCTTCACCGGGGCCTCGGTCGGGACCGCCGCGTTGGCCGGCGGCGCGCTGATGCCTGGCGCCTCGACCTCGCTCGCCGTGCGTGCGGACATGTCTCCGCGCGACGTCCGGACGAACGCCTTCCACGTGACCCGCTCGCGCGCGTATTCGTTCGTGCTCGATGCGCGTGGTCAGCCGATCGAGCTCGGATCGGGTCGCTTCGCGAAGGTCTTCCTCGGCGAGGAGCGGTGGCTCGAGTCGAAGACCGATTTTCGTCGGCAGGTCGTCATCAAGATCCTGCAGAAGGGCGTGAGCGAAGAGGACCACCTTCGCTTCCAGATGGAGAAGGAGCTCCTCGAGCGCGTCCAGGGCCACCCCAACATCGTCGAGCTCTTCGCGTCGGGCGAGAACGAGGACCTCTCGTTCCTTCCCCCGACCGTCCGCGACAAGTGCGAGACGGAGTTCATGATCCTCGAGCGCCTCGAGATGAGCCTCGAGGAGCGCCTCAAGGGGTCACGCAACCGCTCGTCGAAGGAGGACCTCCTCGCGTGCGACATGCGCGAGCGCCTCTTCCGCGTCCTCGACTACATGATCCCGATCGCGTCGGCCGTCGAGTACGCGCACCTGATCCGCAACATCTGCCACCGCGACATCAAGCCCGCGAACGTCCTCGTGGGGCTCCCCGACACGAGCCTCCGCGGCTCGACGCTCCAGGTGCGCCTCGCCGACTTCAACGTCGCGAAGCTCTCGGACATCGAGGTGAACATGGGCATGACGCGCATGCAGGCGGCCGTGCCCGGCACCCTCTTCTTCCAGAGCCCCGAGCAGGAGACGAACATCCTCGAGCTGCTCGTGAACGTGCAGCAGGGGTTGCCCGAGGTCGAGTACTTCGAGGACTTCTACATCCAGATCGCGAAGAACGACTCGTTCTCGCTCTTCAACCGCGGCGAGCAGTACCCGATCCTCTACGCCGATCGCGTGCGGAAGCGGCTCGTCCTCGCGCGGCCCTTCCGCGAGCCGAGCGAGACGAACGTCCGCGCCCGCATCCAGAAGAGCGTCGGCCGACCGGCGGACATCTACTCGCTCGGGGCGACGTTCTACTACTTGATCAGCGGCGCCTACGCGAACCCGAAGACGCTCTACGACGCGTTCCACAAGTTCATCGAGTACGAGCGCGCGGACGAGAACAACACGATCGAGTCGTACCTCCGGCACGAGTACTCGGTCATCAACTCGCTCCGTGCTCCGAAGACGCAGGACGGCTCGCCCGAGGTGGCCCCGGCCGATCGCTTCTTCTCGTACAAGCACTACCTCGACGGCAACGGCGAGCTGATCGATCCGAACATCATGCTCATCGTCGCCAAGTGCATGATCCGCAACAAGCCGGACAGCTACTGCCAGGCGCACGACCTCGAGACGAAGGGCATCAGCGATCTCGTCGCCGATCTCATCAACCTCTACTCGCTCTACGGCTTCCAGGCGGGCGCGCGCCCCACCTACCTCGCCCAGCGCACCACCGCGCGCCGCGGCCTCTTCAAGGCCCGCGTCGGGAACCAGCTCCGCGGGGCGTGGCTGAATTTTCTCGGTCTCTTCCGCCGCCGCAAGGGCTGACCCGACAAGCGCGGCCTTCGAAATCCCGTCGCGATGGGCGATCGCGATCGGCATGCATTTCCCGGCGTCCCAGGTACGGGCATTCCCCCTAGGGGGAATGCGAGCGACGAAATCTGGCAAATCCTTAAGGGTTTTCCACGATACCCGCGCGGCGGGACGCGGTGCATCCTCTCGGGTGATGCGCCGGAAGCCCACTCCGCACCGTGGCGGGGCGCGCGTCGCCAAACCTCGCCAGGTTGGGAAACGAACCGTGGAGCCCTCCTCGTCGACGTCGTCCGGCTCGACGCGTTCTCCGTCCGGGGAGACGCGCCGTACCGCTGCCGGCGCGGCGGACGGCGGATCGCCGCGTCGTGACGAGCCGACGACGGTCTGGCTGGAGGACGCGTTGGACGCCGCGCTCGACGCGATCGGCACCGCCGCGCTCGTCGCCGATCGTGGCAACCACGTCGTCATCGCGAACGAAGCAGGCAAGCAGCTCTACCTCGCCGAGGGCGCGAAGCCGATCGCGCGCGCCATCGCCGACGCGCGCCGCGGGCGCGCGTCGCGGTTCGAGGTCCGGCCGCTCAAGCGAGACGGCCGGGGCTACGTGCTCGCCGTGCTCCGGCCGGAGAACCCGTCGACCGACGAGCGCCTCGAGCGGGCGGGCACGCGCTACGGCCTCTCGACGGCCCAGACGGGGGTCATGAAGCTCATCTCGCGCGGATTGTCGAACCTCGACATCGCCGCGACGCTCGGCATCTCGGAGCGAACCGTCGAGGCCCACGTCACGCAGATCCTCCTCCGGCTCGGCGTCACGAGCCGCGCGGCCGCCGTCGCCCGTGCGCTCGGCGACGACGACGGCTGACGCGCTGCCCGCGCGGGAGGGCGCTTCACGCCGCGACCGTCCTGGAGTACGGCGACCGCCGATGTCTCCGGAGCAAGTGGAACGTCCCGACGGAAGGGTGGAGCTCGCCCCGGGCGTCCTCCTCGACGACCCGGCGCTCTGGAACGAGGACCTCGCGCCAACGCGGATCGAGAAGCGCACGTGGTCGACGTACACGTTCGCGGCGCTCTGGATCTCGATGGCCCACTGCATTCCGACGTACATGCTCGCGTCGGGTCTCATCAGCGCCGGCATGAACTGGTGGCAGGCGCTCCTCACGATCCTCGTCGGGAACACGATCGTGCTCGTGCCCATCCTCGCGAACTCCCACCCGGGGACGAAGTACGGGATCCCCTTCCCCGTCTTCGCGCGCGCGGCCTACGGCGTCTTCGGCGCGAACGTCCCCGCCGTCATGCGGGCCGTCGTCGCGTGCGGCTGGTTCGGCATCAACTGCTGGATCGGCGGCGCGGCGCTCCAGACGTTCTTCCGCTCGATCTGGAGCGGCTGGCCGCCCCTCCTCGGCGGAGCCGCGACGATGTGCGTCTGGCAGGCGCCGCCGGACGGTCTCGTCCCCACGTGCACGGGCTTCGTCGCGTGGCTCGTCGCCGGTCACCACCCGACGGAGTGGGTCTCCTTCGCGCTCTTCTGGGCGCTGAACATCCTCATCGTCTTCCGCGGGATGGACCTCGTGCGCAAGGTCGAGAACTTGTCTGCGCCTTACGTGCTCGTCATGACGGCCGCCCTCGTGGCGTGGGCGGTCTGGCGTGCGCACGGCGTCGGCAGCGTCATGCGCGACGCCGGCAAGTTCCGCACGCTCGGCGAGTTCTGGCCGGTCTTCGTCCCGAGCGTCACGGCCATGATCGGCTTCTGGTCGACCCTGTCCTTGAACATGCCGGACTTCACGCGGTTCGGTCGCTCCCAGAAGGAGCAGGCCGTCGGGCAGGTCGTCGCGCTGCCGACGACGATGACCGTCTTCGCTTGCATGGGCATCGTGATCACGAGCGCGTCGGCGGAGATCTACGGGCGGCCGATCTGGGATCCCGTCGAGCTCGTCGGGCAGTTCGAGTCGCGCCTGCTCGTCGCCATCTCGATGTTCACGGTCGTCGTCGCGACGCTCGGGGTGAACATCGCCGCGAACGTGGTCTCCCCCGCGAACGACTTCGCGAACCTCGCGCCCGGGAAGATAAGCTTCAAGATCGGCGGCCTCGTCACGGGCGTCCTCGGCGTCTTCATGGTGCCGTGGAAGCTCATCGCGGATCCGAACGGCTACATCTTCAAGTGGCTCCTCGGGTACTCCGGCGGCCTCGGGTCCATCGCCGGCGTGCTGGTCGCGGACTACTGGTTCGTTCGGCGGAAGGAGCTCCTCCTCCCCGATCTCTATCGGCGGAAGGGTGCGTACGCGTACGGCTCGCGCGCGGGCGTGAACGTGGGCGCCCTCGTCGCGACCCTCGTGGGGTGCGGGCTCTCGTGGATCGGCCTCGTCGTCCGGCCGCTCGCGGTGCTCTACGACTACGCGTGGTTCGTCGGCGCCGCGGGCGCCGCGATCTCGTACCTCGGCTGGATGGCGGTCTTCCAGCCGACCGGAGTCGTCAGCGCATCGAAGCCTTGAGCTGCGCTTCCGCGAGCTCCTGCTCGGGCGTGAGCGGACCCTTCTTCGCCGGTGTGTGTGTGGCGGGGGGCGGCGGGGCGGCGGGGCGAGGCGCCGTGACCGTCTCGCTCCCTCCGAGGGTGAAGCTCCCGTCCGGGAGCTTCGTGCTCGAGATCGGCGTAGCCCTCGCGACGGGAGGCTTCGGGGGCGTCGCGGGATTCGCGAGCGCCGCGGCCGGCGGCGGCGCGTGAGGCGCCGCGGGGGGCG
>JALHPN010000126.1 GCA_022842465.1 Polyangiaceae bacterium
CGGCGAGCGCACGCCGAAGGTCCGCGGGCGCGGATCGACGACGCGCTCGCGCCCCGTGGAGGGCGAGGAGGCGATCATGGAGGGGGGCCGGCCCGTGCGCGCACGTCGGCACGCGCGGGCGCCCGCCGAGGCGCGCCTCTCCTCGGGGGAGGGGGCGCGTCTCGATCCGACGTCCGCGAGCTCGGCCGAGCGGCGTGGCGAGCTCGAAGGGGTCATCGCAGGACCCCGCCCGAGTGTGACGCGGCCGCACGTTCTTCTCGCGCGGTCCGGTCTGCCTGAGTAGGCTACGCGCCGTGCCGCTCTCCCTCGCCAAGCGCCTCGATGTCGTCCAGCCCAGCGTGACGCTCGCGATGAACGCGCGCGCCGCGGAGCTCCGTGCCACGGGGGTCGACGTGTTCGCGTTCGGCGTCGGCGAGCCCGACTTCGATCCGCCGTCGTTCGTCCTCGAGGCGGCGCGGAACGCGCTCGCGCCCGGCGCGAAGCCGGGCGTGTCGAAGTACACGGCGGTGACCGGCATCCCCGCGCTGAAGGAGGCGATCTGCAAGAAGACGGCGCACGCGCGCGGCTGGACGCCGAAGCCCTCGCAGGTGACGGTGACCGTCGGCGCGAAGCACGCGCTCTTCAACCTGGCCCTCGCGCTCTACGAGCCCGGCGACGAGGTCGTCATCCCGGCTCCGTACTGGGTGAGCTACCCCGAGCAGGTGAAGATGTTCGGCGCGGAGCCCGTCCCGGTGCCGACGACGGAGGCGACCGGCTTCAAGATGACGCCGGACTCCTTCGCGAAGGTGCTCGGCCCGAAGACGAAGGCGGTCATCCTGTGCACGCCGTCGAACCCGACGGGGTCGGCCTACGACGAGTCGGAGCTCCGCGCGCTCGTCGAGGTCTGGAAGACGAAGAGCGAGGCGTACCTGATCGTCGACGAGATCTACGCGGATCTCGTCTACGACTTCCCCCACGTCTCCGCCGCGACGCTCGCGCCGGACGCGCGCGACCGCATCATCATCGTCGACGGCGTGTCGAAGTCGTACGCGATGACGGGGTGGCGCATCGGCTGGAGCATCGCGCCGGAGCGCATCGCGAAGGCCCTCGACACGGTGCAGGGCCAGAGCACCACGAACGCCACCGCGATCGCGCAGCAGGCCGCCCTCGCCGCGCTCACCGGTCCGCAGGACGAGGTCGCGGCCATGCGCGACGCGTTCATGAAGCGTCGGTCGGTCATGGTCGATGCGCTCAACACGGTCCCCGGCATCACCTGCCGGAGGCCCGAGGGCGCGTTCTATGCGTTCGCCGACTGCCGCGGGCTCTACGGCCTCCCGTACAAGGGCAAGCCGATCGCCACCGACGAAGAGGTCGCCTTCTTCCTCCTCGACGAGGCGCACGTCGCGGCCGTCCCGGGCGGCGCGTTCGGCGCGCCCGGCTACGTACGGTTCAGCTATGCGACGAGCCCCGAGCGGATCGTCGCCGGCGTCGCGTCGATCAAGGCCGCCGTCGCGCGCGCCCGCGGCTGAGGACTCGGTTCGCCCGCCAGATGCCGACCGAGCATCCGTCAAAGCGGATGCCCCGTCGGCTCGAGGCGTGGGGTCTGACATCCGTGTCGTGCCCGACATCGTGCCCTGTGGCGCTGCGGTGACAGTCCCTCACGCGGCTCGCGCGGACGCGGTCTCGCGCCCGCACGCTAGTTCTTGTGGGGGGCGGTTTTCGTGTACCGTACGTTTCGCCGTCGGGACGAGGGACCGGTGGTTGGTCAAAAACGTCGGACGAGCGCTTGCACTGATTCCATCGATTCGTCCGTCTATGCGTTCTGGGGGCGTCTTCGGTTGGGCCGAGCGCCTCGTGTGTACAAAGGAGAGCTTCGCATGTCGTCTAACCGCTTTTTCGGATCCGCGCTCGCCGCTGCCATCGTGGCGATTCCGGTCCTCGTCCAGGGCTGCTCCGAGGCTGACAACCCCCTCTGCTGCACGGAGTTCAAGGCCGGCGGAGAGATCGACGTCAACATTTCCGGCAACGCGCAGGCGCAGGTGACGGCGCAGGCGGTCGCGGACCTCTCCGGTCTCGCGGACGGTGCCGTCGACGGTCTCACGACCGCGTGCCGCAACATCGCGACCGACCTCGCCGCCGCGCCGGCCGAGCGGGACGCGGCGGCCGCCCTCACGGGGACCGCGGCGATGAAGGCCTGGTGCGATCTCGCCGTGAAGTCGATCCGCGCGTCGGGCACCGTCACGATCGAGCTGACGGCCGGCCGCTGCGAGGCGTCGGTGAGCGCCAAGGCCAACTGCCAGGCGAAGTGCGACGTGAGCGGGAAGTGCGACATCAAGGCGAACCCGCCGCGGTGCACGGGCGGCAAGCTCCAGGTGAGCTGCGAGGGCTCGTGCGAGGGCTCGGCGAGCGCAGAGGTCCAGTGCAGCGGCAGCTGCTCGGCCGAGTGCAAGGGCTCCTGCACCGCCCAGGGCGGCGTGCAGTGCTCGGGTCGCTGCGAGGGCACCTGCAAGGGCCAGGCGCAGGGCGGGACCGGCGAGGGCATCAAGGCGGACGGCACCTGCGACGGCACCTGCGAGGGTACCTGCGAGGTGACTGCTCCCGGCGTGACCTGCTCGGGCACCTGCCAGGGTGGCTGCACCGGCAGCTGCACGGCGAGCGCGGGCGCGAAGATCAAGTGCGACGGCGAGTGCAAGGGCACCGCGGAGCCGATCTCGTGCGAGGGCGGCAAGCTCGAAGGCGGCTGCCAGGTCGACGCGAAGTGCGACGCGAGCTGCGACGCGAGCGTCAAGGCGAAGGTCGAGTGCACGCCGCCTGGCGTGAAGGTCAACGCGAGCGCGTCGGCGATCATCCCGTCGCTCGAGGCGAACCTCCCGCTCGTCTTCCAGATCAAGGGCCGCCTCGAAGGCGCGGCGCAGATCGCGGGCAGCGTGGACGTGTCCGCGGCGGCCGACATCAAGCCGGCGTGCATCCCCGTCCTCGTCGCGAGCGCGGCGAACGCGGTCTCGCAGCTCGGCGAGACCGTCACGGTCTCGGCGCAGGTCGCGGGCTCCGTCGGTCAGTGATCGCGTAGGGCAGCCTCGAAGAGGCCGCCCTCTACATGTGGAGCGCGTCGTCGGTTCGCCGGCGGCGCGCTTCGCGCTTTGTGCGTACCCGCGTCTCTCGTCACGCGCGCGCGGTGACGCGGAGCGCGATGGCAGCGACCTCGTCCCGCGAGAGCTTCGCCCTGCCCTGCGCGAGCGCGTCGAGCGTCGCGCGCGCGAGCGCGACGGGGAGCGCGCAGAACGAGACGACGCCGGGGGCGGCGCCGCCGCGGCGGAGCGCCTCGACGTAGGCGTCGGCGTCGTCGAGGTCACGGCGCGCGAGGCGCGTGACCTCGTCGCGCGTCATCGAGGGTGGGACGTACACGCGCCCGTCCTCCGCGTCGCTCGCGGCATCCTTCAGGATGTTCACGAGCTGGAGGCCCTCGCCGAAGGCGCGCGCCCGCGCGTCGAGCTCCGCGCGGACGGCGCCGAGGGCGGGGCGATCGATCGTGAAGAGCCGCGTCAGGAGCTCGCCGACGAGACCGGCGACGGCGTAGCAGTACGCCCGCAGGTCCTCCTCGTCGCCGAGCGTGATGCGCCCGTCCTCGGCCTGTCGTCCGACGAACGCGGCCATGCGCCTCGTCGTGTCGGCGACGCCTTCGCGCACGGCGACCGCGGCCGCCGCGGGGACGTCCGGCGACGAGAGCCAGGCGCGAACGTCGTCGGCGCGACGGAGGAGCTCGTTGTAGCCGGCGTGGATCGAAGGCTCGCGCGACCGGACGGCCTCTTGCCACGCGGCGTCGACGTCGTCCTCGTCGTCGGCGATCCAGGACGCGAACGACGCGAGCGCGCGGCGCCGCTCGTCGCGCGACCACAGCTCCGCGTCCTCCAGCGTGTCGGCCATCCGGTAGAGGAGGTAGGTGACCGCGACTTGGGTGGACAGCGGCGCGGGGAGGAGCGGGATCGTGAGCGCGAAGGTGCGGCTCGTCGCGTCGAGGAGCGGGCCGAGCGGGCCTGGAGACGGGATGGGCGAACGCAACGCTCAGGATCCTCTCGCGCGTTTGCTATACCTCCCTCGCGGCTTCGCGGAGACGAGAAAGACGAGGTGTGATCGATGCGATCATCTGTGATTTCCGGGCTCACGAGCGTCGTCGTCGCGCTCGCCATGACGGGGTGCTTCTCCGACGCCGACGGGTGGAACGACGGGGAGGACAGCGGAATCGTCTTCGGCGTCGAGCAGCGCGTCGACCCGACGACGGGAGCCTCCGAGGTGACGGGCGGCTACGAGCTGCTCCGCGTCGGGGGCCGCGGCTTCGACGTCGCGAGCGTCGACGTTCCGGGCGGCTCGTGTTCGCTCGAGGATCTCGCGAAGCGACGAGGGCGTGGTCGCATCGACTCGGGGCGCGCCGTCTTCTCCGGCGGCGGGCTGCCGGGGGCGGGCCTCGTCGTACGCGCGACCGACACCGAGGTCGTCCGCGCGCAGGGCGCGTCGTGGAAGGCGGGGGATCGCGTGAACGTCGACATCGACGGCTTCGCGATGCCGCCGCTCCGGCCGTTCTCGTTGAAGCTGCCGGCGCCCGGCCTCGCCGTCACGGCACCCCCGGCGACGGACGCGATCACGGTGAAGGCGACGGACCCGATCACCGTGACGTGGTCGGCCGCCGACGCCGACCGGGACACCGTCATGGTCGCCCTCTCGACCGGCGCCTCGCGCGACGCGACCGCCGGCATCCAGCTCCGCTGCTTCTTCGAGCGTGAGGCGGGGACGGCGACCATCCCGCGCGAGCTCGTCGCGTCCTTCGTGAACCGCGCGAGCACCGCGACCGGCGCGATCGGCGGCAGCGTCACCGGCCGCTTCGTCGTCGCCTCGCACCGGCAGGCGACGTTCGCTGGCCGCGGCGACTGGATCGCGTACGTCGTCGCGACGTCGGTCGCGCGCGAGCAGCCGTTCTCCGTCGCCTCGCGCTGACGTTGACGGCAGGGCGGGCGCGGCCTACGTACGCGCCATGTCGTCGCACGCTCGAGGCGCCAGCCGCGTCATCCGCCCTGAAGACACGATGCCGGGGGTGAAGCACATCGTCCTCGTGATGAGCGGCAAGGGCGGTGTCGGCAAGAGCACGACCGCGACGAACCTCGCGCTCGCGCTCCAGCGTCAGGGCTTCCGCACCGGCCTCCTCGACGCCGACATCTACGGCCCCTCCATCCCGACGATGCTCGGCGTGTCGGGTCGTCCCTTTTCGACGGACGGCAAGACCATCGAGCCGATGGAGCGGTTCGGCCTCAAGCTCATGTCGATCGGCTTCCTCCTCGAGGACTCGAAGCAGGCGCTGATCTGGCGCGGCCCGATGATGCAGGGCGCGCTCATGCAGTTTCTCCGCGACGTGGCGTGGGGGGAGCTCGACTTCCTCGTCCTCGATCTCCCGCCGGGCACCGGCGACGTCGCGCTCTCGCTCTCGCAGCACGCGAGCACGACGGGCGCGGTCATCGTGACGACGCCGCAGAACGTCGCGACCGACGACGTCTTCAAGAGCGTCTCGATGTGCAAGAAGGTCAACATCCCCGTCCTCGGCGTCGTCGAGAACATGAGCTTCTTCGTCGACACCGCGGGCGTTCGTCACGAGCTCTTCGGACGCGGCGGCGGTCAGGCCGTGGCCGAGTTCGCCGAGGCGCCGCTCCTCGGTCAGGTCCCGATCGAGCAGGCGGTCCGCGAGTGGGGCGACAAGGGAACGCCCGTCGTCCAGGCCTCGCCCGACAGCGCGGTCGCCGGGGTCTTCGGGAAGATCGCGACGTCGCTCGTCGAGATCGTCAACGCCAAGGCCGATGCGCTCGCCGAGGGCGGCGAGGAGGAGGGCCCCGTGATCGATCGCAGCGGCGGCCCCGGTGGCAAGCGCCGCCTTCCCGTCACGAAGTGACGGCTCTGGCCCTCGAACGAAGCGTGGAGGTTACCACCACTCTGTTCGTGTGAAGCACGAGCGGCGCGGGCGGGTGGATCGGACGCGCTCCATCTGGTCCGCTCGAAGGGCTGTGCGATACTCGTCGTCGGAGGCTCCATGCAGTCCATCGCGAAGCATGTGTTCGTCGCCGTGGGAGCGTCCTGCTCGCTCGCGTTCGTCGTCCTCGCTTGTGGCTCGAGCTCGGACAGCACGTTCGACGACGGCAGCAGCAGCGGGAGCAGCGGACAGTTCGACACCGACGGCTCGTTCGACCCGAACAAGCGGCCCGACGCCGGCGATCTCTACGCCAACGATCCGCCGCCGAAGTGGTGTGGACCGGCGGGAGAGCCCGAGCCGCCGCGCCCGGGCGGGACGCTCGACTGCCCCGACGACAAGAACAAGCCGGGCTGCGCCTGCGACGTCCTCGGCGAGCAGAAGCCGTGCTGGACGGGCCTCCGCGCGAACCGGAACCTCGGCGTCTGCAAGGACGGCGTCGCGACCTGCATCCAGCTCAACGAGAACAACAAGGGCTGGAGCGAGTGCGTCGGCCAGGTGCTCCCGGTGCCGGGCGCGACCGAAGGCAAGAACGCCTGCAAGTGCTTCTCGGAAGGCCAGTGGAAGCTCGCGAACCTCGCGCCCTGCTTCCTCGAGGTGTGCGGCGCGCTCGAGCCCGATCCCGATCGCCCGGGCTCGGACCGCTGCGTCCCGTCGACGATCACGTATCGCTCCGCGACGTCGTCGACCGTGAACGGCGGCAACATCATCTGCCCGCAGGCGCAGAACCCGCAGCCCATCCCGGCCGAGAACTGGACGAGCGACACGCTCAAGGTCGACTGCGCCGGCGAGTTCGAGCTCTGCTACGAGCTCAAGGCCGGCGACTTCGCCGCACCGAACGCCGCCGACTGCTCGCTCGCGAAGGTCTGCACGCCGAAGACGCTCTATCCGAAGGAGGACGTCGAGCAGGCGTTCCCCGACCTTGGTCCGTGGATGAGCGCGAACGACGCCTGCATCCAGAAGTGGAACGCGACCGGCGGCTACGGCGAGATGACCGTGAAGGGCCTCTCCGTCCGCTGCGACGCCATCGACGACGGCAACGGGAACTCCTACGTCTTCAACCGCGTGAAGTACTGTCCGCCGAAGTGCCGGGGCGGCGCCAACGCCACCCTCCCCGAGTGCCAGGGCTGCCAGAACGGCGGGTCCGGCACGTTCTGATCGCGGCATGTCTCGTGCCGGCGCGCAGCGCGCCGTCACGAGACATGCATGCGTCAGAACCTTCGTCCCGCGGGGTGCTTCGCACCCCCTCCTCGCTTCGCGATGAGCCTCCCCCACTCGCCTTCGGCGATCGCGCTTCGCGCGCAGAGGTGGGAGAGGATGAAGAGAGAGAGGGGGGAGGAGTTCGCCTCTTCGCTCCCGCTCCCCAGCCGCTCGCCGCTTCCCCCTCGCCCCCTCTCGCTCGCCCTCTCACCCAGCGTGCGGGGCAAGGGAGCGGGAGCGGGGCGTCGAGAAGAACGCGCGGCGAAGCGGCCTCCTCGAGCCGAGGACGAAGGCGCCTGCCCCTGCGTGAGGGGAGCGCTCGGGCGTGACGTGGTGGTCACGCTGCACCGTGCACGTTCCGCGCCGACGCTTCGCGCCGTCACGGAACCTGCGCGAAGGCGAGCATGACCGCCACGACACGCCCTCGACTCCCGTTCCACCGTCTCGCGGCCTACCAGGTCGCGGCGGAGCTGCTCGTCGCCTACAAGAACGCCGACATCCGGGACGCGAAGCTTCGCTTCGAGTGCCTGAAGTCGGCGAAGTCGGTCTGCTGCAACGTCGCCGAAGGCTCGGGGCGCTTCACGCAGGCCGACAAGGCTCGGGCCTTCACCATCGCGCGCGGAGAGGCGCTCGAGGCGTACGCCGCGCTCGAGGTCGCAGGCCTCAGTGGAGATGCCGACGAGGAGGTCGTCGAGCGGTGCCTCGCTCTCACGGACAGGCTCT
Organism: Polyangiaceae bacterium; assembly: GCA_022842465.1. Taxonomy (GTDB): domain Bacteria; phylum Myxococcota_A; class Polyangia; order Polyangiales; family Polyangiaceae; genus Labilithrix. Next base: position 7,910 of record JALHPN010000126.1, read on the forward strand.
ACGGGCTGCTCACCGGGCTTCTTCGCTGATGCCAACCATGGCCCGGCCGCCGTCGAGGCGGTCGGGCCCACGCGCCAGCCCCAGAGGGCGAGCGGCGAGCGGCGAGTGGCGAGCGGCCTAGGGGCGGGGGCGGGGGCGGGGGCGGGGTGCGCTGGGTCGTAGGTAGGGAGAACGTCGAAGACCGGCACAGCGGCGGAGGCCCGGAGGCTCTCTCTCCAAGCGAAAAGGGCGCGAGCGGAGCGTGGATGCTCGGAAAATCCTGACGAGGGGCCGACCAACTCGGGGGCCCCAAACCGCGTCGCCCGGTGGGAACACCTCCACAGGTCGGTGGCACGACCCGCCGGCCGCTCGAAATGGTTTGGGGGGGAGGCCCCGCCGAAATAACCCCCGCGATCGGCAAGACCGCGCCCCCATCGCGCAGGAGAGAGAGCCTCCGGGCCGGCAGCCGCCCCCCAGGTCGCGTCAGCCGTGCTGCCGCCGGGCTCGGGTCAGGGGCTTGCGTTCGGGAGCGGGTGCGGGTGCGGGTGCGGGTGCGGGGCGAGGGAGCGGGGCGAGGGCCCGCGCGGGCGCGCTCAGTTCGAGAAGGTCCCGCTCTTCTTCGCGGTGGTGACGAGGTCGACGTCCTGCTCCTTCTTGAGGAGGACGCCGAGGAAGGGGAGCTCGCGGATGAAGCGTTGCTCGCCGAGGCCGGCGCGACGGAGGACGGCGATCCAGTCGACGAGCTCGCTCGTCGTGGGGCGCTTGCGGAGGCGGGGGAGCTGGCGGAGCGCGTAGAAGGTGACGACGGCCTGGTCGACGAGGTCGCGGTCGATGTCGGGGTGGTGCACCTTCACGATGCGCTTCATCAGCTCCTGCTCGGGGAAGTCGATGAAGTGGAAGACGCAACGACGGAGGAACGCGTCGGGCAGCTCCTTCTCGTTGTTGGAGGTGATGATGACGATGGGGCGGTGCTCCGCGACGATCTCGTCCCCGGTCTCGGCGACGACGAAGCGCATGCGGTCGAGCTCGTGGAGCAGATCGTTCGGGAACTCGAGGTCCGCCTTGTCCACCTCGTCGATGAGGATCACGACGCGCTTCTTGGCCGCGAACGCGCGGCCGAGCGGACCGTGCTTGATGTAGCGGCGGATGTCCTTCACGTCGCCGTCCCCGAAGCGCGAGTCGTAGAGGCGCTGGACGGTGTCGTAGACGTAGAGTCCGTCCTGCGCGCGCGTCGTGGACTTGACGGGCCAGTGGATGAGCTCCGTCTCCATCGCCTCGGCGACGGCCTCCGCGAGCAGCGTCTTGCCCGTCCCCGGCTCCCCGCGCACGAGCAGGGGTTTCTCCAGCGCGAGCGACGCGTTCACCGCCGCCTCGAGCGCGTCGTTCGTCAGGTAGGTCGGCGTCCCACGGAAACGGAAGAAGTCGCTCATCCGTCCTGACGGATAGCACGCGCCTCGAAGCGTTGCCTCAGTCGCCGACCTTCACGAGCGCCGCCGTCGATCCGGCCTCGGTCGCACCGAGCTGCATCGACGTCCCCTGGATGACGAACGTGTAGGAGAGGTTGTCGAATCGCCCCTGGCAGTCGAGATCGCCCGACGTCTTCTGGAAGGCGAGGGCGTCGCCGATGCGGAACTGACCCGCGGCCGAGGCGAGGTCCGTCGTCGTCAGCGTCGTCGCCGCCCCGGCGACAAGCGAGGCGTTCCCGCGGGACGGGTACGTGCACTTCACGCCTGCGACGAGCTTCCCCTCCGCGAAGCGGAAGCGGACCTCCGCCTCACCCGTCTCGCTCGTCTGCGTCGAGCTCCAGACGCCGGCGAGCTTGTCGCTCGTCGCCTTACCGAGCGTGCCGAAGAGGCCGTCGACCTCCGGGAGCCCGCTCGTCGCGGTGCCGCCCGACGACGACGAGCCGCTCGACGAGGAAGACGACGACGTCCCGCTCCCGTCCCCGATCGTGCACCCCGCGAGCCCCCACGCCACGAGCCCCACCGCGAACGACGCTCTCATCACGGGCCGCACCGTAGCCCTGTCTCGCTCACGGATCCAGGTTCACCCCGAACGCCATCGCGCCCGTCACCGCGAGCACGCTCCCGTCCACGCCCGCGACGCCGCCCTCCACCTCGCGCCGCCCTCCGACGCTCACCGAGATCGACGGCCCCGCCCGCAGGAAGAACGTCTCGTCGAAGCGGTAGACGAGCGAGAGATCTCCCTCGAGGAGCAGCGACTGGAACGTCTCCCGCACCGGCGCCCCGGCCTGCACGGAGGCGCCCTCCACCCGCGCGTAACCGACCCCGAGCCGCGGCCACACGCCGAAGCGATCCCCGAGCGGGACGTAGAACCCGACGCGCGGCACGACCGTGATCGACGTCGTCCCCGGCAAGGACACCTCCTGACCGGAGGCCTTCGTGCTTCCGAACGCGTAGCTCACGTCGACGATCCCGCCGAGCGAGAGGTGCTCCGTCACGAACACGTCCGCCGACGGGGCGAGCCAGAGGCGGGTGGTCTTCGCCTGCGCGTCCCCTGCGCTCGTCGTCTGGAACGCGACGCCGATCGGCCCCGCGTAGGAGAGTCCGCTCGCCGCGCTCGCCCGCACCCCCGCGAGCTGGTCGAGCACGAGGCGCCCGCCCTCGTGGAAGGGCACGATGAGGTCGCGCTCGGCGCGCGCCGTCCGCGGCAGTACGAGCACGAGGAGGACCACGAACGCGGCGACGATCTCCTTTGCCCTCGACATCGCGCACCGGTCGGCCCCCCTCGTCCGGCCGTTGCGCGGAAAAGCAGGAAAAGCGAGTAGGCTCTCCCGAGCCGTGCTCCTCGCGCTACCCGACGTCCCGCTCCCCTCGGACTCCGCGCTCGCCCGCGCCGTCTCCGAGCTCGATGCGCGGCTCGGCCCGTCCAAGGTCGACACCTCCGAGCCCGGACGCGAGGCCCATGCCAAAGACGAGAGCGACGCGGTCGGACGGCTCCCCGCCGCCGTCGTCCATGCCGCGAGCACAGCCGACGTCGCGACGACGCTCGCGATCGCCGAGCGGCACGGCGTCCCCGTCACTCCGCGCGCGGCCGGCACCGGGCGGACCGGCGGAGCGGTCCCCGTCGCGGGCGGCATCGTCCTCTCGACGACCGCCCTCGCGACGATCGTCGACATCGATCAGGAGGACGGCCTCGCGATCGTGGAGCCGGGGGTCGTCCTCGGCGCCCTCTACGAAGCCGTCGAGGCGGAGGGCCTCTTCTACCCGCCCGATCCGAACTCGTGGAGAGACTGCACGATCGGCGGCAACGTGGCGGAGAACGCCGGCGGGCCCCGTGCGTTCAAGTACGGCGTGACGCGCGACTGGGTGCGCGGGCTCGAGGTCGCCCTCGTCGGGGGCCGCACGATCCGCACCGGACGCCGGACCTCGAAGGGCGTGACCGGTTACGACGTGACGAGCCTCCTCGTCGGCAGCGAGGGGACGCTCGGCGTCTTCACGGAGGTGACGCTCGCCCTCACCCGGAAGCCCGCCGAGGTCGCGACCGTCCTCTCCCTCTTCGTCGACGTCCGCGCCGCCGCCGCGGCCGTGCAGGCCGTCGTCGCCGCCGGCATCACCCCGCGCTGCCTGGAGCTCTTGGATCGCCTCGCGCTCGAGGCGCTCCGTCTCCAGGGAGTGTCGTTCGATCCGCGTGCGGGCGCGCTCCTCCTCACCGAGATCGACGGACGCGCGGGCTCCCTCGACGGTGAGCTCGCGGAGCTGGGGGACGTCCTTTCTGCGAGCGGCGCCCTCGACGTCGTCGCCGCGCAGGACGCGGCCCAGCGTGCGCGCTTGTGGGAGGCGAGGAGCGCGCTCTCCCGCGCGACGCGAAAGCTTGCGACCTACAAGCTCTCGGAGGACGTCGTCGTCCCGCGATCGAAGCTCGTCCTCCTCCTCGAAGAGGTCGACCGCATCGGCGAGGCGACCGGCGTGACGTACCTCACCTATGGCCACGCCGGGGATGGGAACATGCACGTGAACTTCCTCTGGAACGATCCCGCGGAGCGTCCGCGGGTGGACGACGCCATCGGGCGCCTCATGCGCGCGACGGTCGGCCTCGGCGGCACGCTCTCCGGGGAGCACGGAATAGGTCTCAGCAAGGCGCCGTACCTCCCGCTGGAGCACTCGCCGGAGCTCGTCGCCCTCCAGGAGGACCTCAAGCGCGCGTTCGATCCGCGCGGTCTCCTGAACCCGGGGAAGATCTTCCCGCGCGGCCACAAGGCCTGCTGAGCTTTGCGACATCGCAAGAGAATCCACGGGCGGCGCCCGGGGCGCACGCTTCGCTTGCAGCCGGCCGGCGGACGCGCGAAGACCCGGCCGTGGAGCCCCGCCGCGTGCCCTCGACCCTGCCGTCCGCCGCGGACGCACGTCCCGCTCCGGGTCGCGCCGTCCGTCTCGTGAGCGATCCGCGCGATCTGCTCGAGCTCGGGGAGGAGCAGCTCACGGCGCTCGAGAAGAAGCAGATCACGTTCGTGCGGAACACGTTCCGGCCCGGCGCCGTCGACCGCGCCGTCCGCGTCGCGCAGCGGTACGTGGGCGCGAACTGGATCGAGGCCTGCATCAAGAACCTCCGCCACGTGCGCGGGCTCGAGCGGATGCCGACGTTCGATCCGTCCAAGAGCTACATCTGCGTCTCGAACCACCGGAGCTTCTTCGATCTCTACGTGGTCACGGCCTACCTCGTGAAGCGGGGCATGCCCCATCGCCTGCTCTTCCCGGTGCGGTCGAAGTTCTTCTACGACCAGCGGCTCGGGCTCGCGGTGAACGGGCTCATGAGCTTCTTCGCGATGTACCCGCCGATCTTCCGCGATCGGCAGCGCGCCGCGCTGAACCTCGCGAGCCTCGACGAGGTGGTCCGGCTCTCGAAGCAAGGCGGGTCCTTCGTCGGCCTCCATCCCGAGGGGCAGCGCAACACGGGGAGCGATCCGTACGCGCTCCTCCCGGCGCAGAGCGGCGTCGGCCGCATCATCCAGGCGTCGCGCGCGGCCGTCATCCCGGTCTTCGTGAACGGTCTCGGCAACGACATCGTGAAGCAGGTGGCGGGAAACTTCACGGGCTCGGGCGACAAGGTGACGGTCGTGTTCGGCGAGCCGGTCGACTTCGGCGACATGCTCGACCAGGCGCCCTCTCCCCGCCTGCACAAGCGGATCAGCGAGCACGCGCTCGGCGTGATCCGTCGCCTCGGGGACGAAGAGCGGGCCTTCCGCGCGACGCTCTGAGCCGTCACGGCATCCCATCAGGTTCGAAGGAGCTCCTCATGACGCACACGTCTCTCGTCCCCGTTCTCGCCGTCGCCGTCTCGCTCGCCACGGCAGGCTGCAACAACGAGAAGAGCGCGACGCTGGAGCCCAAGACCACGAGCGCGCCGAGCGGCACCAGCGCGCCGAGCGGCACCAGCGCTCCGCAGAGCCAGGTCGCCGTGGCGCCCGGCGCGCGCGCGGAGCTCGGCAAGCCCGCGCCCGACTTCACCCTGAAGGACCTCGACGGCAAGGAGGTTTCCCTCGCGTCGTTCAAGGGCAAGACGGTCGTCCTCGAGTGGTTCAACCCCGGCTGTCCGTTCGTGAAGAACGCGCACACGAAGGGCTCGCTGAAGGAAGCGGCATCCCTGCACGCGAAGAGCGGCGTCGTCTGGCTCGCCGTCAACTCGGGCGCCGCCGGCAAGCAAGGGCACGGCGTGGAGGCGAACCGCGCTGGCGCCAAGACCTTCGCGATGTCGCATCCGATCCTCCTCGACGAGACGGGCGCGGTCGGCAAAGCGTACGGCGCGACGAACACGCCCCACCTCTTCGTCGTCGACGCCAAGGGGACGCTCGTCTACCGCGGCGCGGTCGACAACTCACCGGACGGCGAGGGCCAGAGCCCGGAGAACGGCAAGCTCGTGAGCTACGTGGACGCGGCGCTCGCGGACGTCGCTGCGGGTCGTCCGGTCGCGACGGCCGAGACGAAGGCGTACGGCTGCGGCGTGAAGTACGGGATGTGAGCAGAGCTCAGTTCGCGTCGTAGACGACGTCGTCCACGAGGATCCGGAACACGGGCGTCGGCCCCTCCACGTAGACGGCGCCGACCCGGACGACGGCGGCGGTCCCAGGCTCGGCGGCGATCGAGGCGCCGTCGAGCACCCTCGATCCCCCGATGTCCACCGAAGCCTTGCCGCCGGCGAGGTCGAGGTCGACGACGATGCGCGTCCACGCTCCGGCGGCCGGAAGCGCGGTGAGCGCGATGTGCTTCGTGCCCGAGGGGTGGCTCTCCTCGAGAGAAGGGCCGGGCGTCGCGAGGTCGTTGTCTCGGAGGTGGAGGGTGAAGAAGTGGTCTCCGGCGACGTCGAGCGTCGCGATCGACACGTCCCCGAGCCCGACGTCGAGGCTGGGGAGCTTCACCGCGAAGGACAGCGTCCCACGCGTGAACGCGCCGGGGACGGTCTTCCGCACGGCTGCGTTCGCGAGCGCTCCCTCCGGTTGCGGGTCGACCTCCCCGAAGAAGGAGAAGGGCGCGCTCCTGGCGTCGAGGGCGAGGTCGACGTTCGTGTCCGTCGGGGGCGTCGCGTTCACGACGGTCCAGTCGTCCTCGAGATCTCCGTCGTCGAAGTCGTCGCAGAAGCGCGGCTGTGACGGCAGGGTCCCGCAGAAGCCCTGTCCGCCGTCGGCCTTCGGCGCCGCCGCCTCGGACGCGTCGACGACCGGCCCGACCCCTGCGTCACGGTCGGGCGGGTCCGCGTCCGGCTGCGGGAGGGCGCCCCCGTCGGGTGCGTCATTCGCTGCGTCATCGGAGCATGCCGCAGCCGTGGCCGACGCGAGGGCGATGCCGAGGACGGCGAGGGCCGCGCGGGCGCCGGACATCGCGTCACGATAGCACCCTCGATCATCGCTTGATATGTTGGCCTCATGAGCAAGGAGTTCCTGGTCTCCTCCGTGAAGAACATCATGGGCATCGCCCGAGGCGGTGACGCGGAGGCGTCGTTCGACCTCTACCGGGAGCTCTTCTCCGATCCGCGCTTCGTGCAGAACAAGCCGGAGGACCAGCGCCAGGCCCTGCGCCTCTTCGTCCTCGCGAAGCGGCCGGGCAAGCCCTCGGAGAAGCTCGTCGAGACCTACCGCGCGTGCATCCCCGCGCTGACGGAGCTCGTCTCCACGCACGGGGAGCCGGAGGACTACGAGATGCTCGGTCTCTGCCACCTCACGATCGGAAACGACCAGGCGGCGTCGAACATGTTTCGCGAGGGCCTCCAGATCGAGCGCGCGCGTAACGCGGGCTCGGACCTGTGCGGTCGACTCATGACGCGCCTGTCCGCGATCTGACGAGCGCGCGGATGCCACGCGCGCGTCTCCTCGAGCTCGAGGCGGCCTTCGTCCGGCCCTTCGTCCACGCGCTCGAAGGCGACGTGCTCGCCGTGCGCGTGCCTGGAGCCGTGTCCCCCGAGCGCGCTTCGGCGTGGGCTCGCGGCGTCGCCTCCGCCCGTCCCTCCTGGGTCTCCGACTTCGGCGGCGAGCAGTTCAGCCTCGGTCGTGCATGGTACACGCATCTCGAGCAGGACCGAGCGGATGCCTACTTTCGCGACACGGCGGCCTCCGACGCACGGGTCGAGGGCGCGTGTCCCGGTCTCCAGGCTCTGATGCGCGACCTCGCCTCGCGCGCGCTCGGCGTCGACGTCGTGCAGCGCGCCGGTTGGTGCGGGCCGGGCGTGCACGTCTTCCCGGCCGGCGCCCATGTCGCGTCGAAGGGCGGCGACGTGCACTTCGACACGGAGGGCCTCTCGCCTGCGCATGCGGAGGCGCGCGCGCCGGCGTTCACGTTCGTGCTGATGCTGCAGCCAGCTTCGTCCGGCGGCGGGCTCCGCGTCTGGGACGTACGCTACCGCGGCGCCGAGACGTACGAGGACGAGGACCTCGAACGAGACGCGATCACGGCCCGCTACGCGGTGGGTGATCTCGTCGTGATCGACAGCTACAGGCTCCACCAGATCCAGCCCTTCTCGGGCGGAATCGACCGGATCTCGGCCACCTGCCACGTGGCGTTCGCCACGGGCGCCTGGGAGTCGTGGTTCTAGCCACGCGACGAAGAAATGCTAGCGTCCGGGCCGTTCGACCATGGACGACCGAAGCCACGCAAGGGACGACCGAGCGAACCCGGAGGGCCGCCTCCCGCGCATCCTCGTGATGGGGTGCGGCGGCATCGGCGGCATCACGACCGCCTGCCTCGCCGAGGCTGGGCAGGACGTCACCGCTTCGACGACGAACGAGACGATCTTCCGTAGGGTCCAGGACCAGGGCATCGAGATCGCCGACGCGGGCGTCACGCGCCGCGTGAAGACGAAGGTCGCGCTCGGCATACCCGACGACGGCACATGCTTCGACGTCGTCGTCCTTGCCACCCAGCCGCCGCAGGTCGAGGAGGCCGCGCGTTCGGCCGCCTCGGTGCTCGCCGACGACGGCATCATGCTCGTGCTCCAGAACGGACTCTGCGAGGAGCGCGTCGCCACGATCGTGGGGGAGCATCGCGTCGTCGGTGGTGTGGTCGGGTGGGGCGCGACCATGCCGGAGCCGGGGGTCTACGAGCGGACGGCGCCAGGCGGCTTCACGCTCGGTACGCTCTCGGGTGCGCCAGTCCCAGAGCGGCACGAGGTCTTCGTCCGTGCGCTCGAGGCGATCGGGCCGGTCGAGACGACGTCGAATCTCCGCGGCAAGCGCTGGAGCAAGCTCGCGATCAACAGCGCCATCTCGACGCTCGGCACCCTCGGCGGAGATCGCCTGGGCGCGCTCATGCCCCATCGCTTCGTGCGCCGGCTCGCGCTCGAGATCTTCACCGAGGTCAGCGCCGTCGCGAAGCGGGAGAGCGTGCGGCTCGAGAAGGTGAGCGGCACGATCGATCTCGCGTGGATCTCCCTCACCGAGGAGGAGCGCCTCGTCGCCGGCTCGCCGTCGCTCGTCGCCAAGCACGGCCTCCTCCTCGCCGTCGGTCTCCGCTTCCGTCGCATGCGGAGCTCGATGCTCTCGGCGATCGAGCGCGGGCGCACCCCGGCGGTCGACTTCCTGAACGGGGAGGTCGTCACGCGTGCGGAGCGCCACGGGATCGCCGTCCCGGTGAACGCGAAGGCGCGCGAGCTCGTCTGGGCGCTCTCGGAGAAGAAGCGGACGTCGGGCCTCCCCCTCCTCCGCGAGCTGTTCGAGGCGACCGGGCCGCACGGGGCCTGAGGGACGGCTGGGCGCTCAGGCGCGGAGGACGAGCGCCTTCGGCATGACGTCGATGCGGAGCGGGAGCCCGCCCATCGGCTCGCCGTCGACGTCCGCGAGGAACACGTCTCGGACGTCGTCGTTCGCGAGGTCGAGCTCGAACGCCTCGCCGCGGAGATGCACGGTCCCGGGCTGCTTCATGTGCGCCCCCGAGTAGATCGACGACGAGGAGAGCGCGAAGCCGAGCTTCGACGTCGCGCCGAGGGCGACGAGCTCGAACGTGCCGTCGTCGAGGCGCGCCATCGGGGCGACCTGCATCCCGCCGCCGAAGTACATGCCGTTGCACACGGCGAGCATGTACGTGCGGACGAGGAGCTCCTTCGTCTCCCCCTCGTGGGTGACCTTCACGCGCACGTTGCCGAGGCGCGAGGCGACGAGCGCGCGGAGCGACGCGCCGAAATACGCCGCCGTCCCGCCGAGCGCGCGCGACGCCGTCGACACGTAGCGGTCCACGAGCCCGCCCATCCCGACGGAGAGGATGTTGACGAAGTAGTGCTCTTCCTTGCCCGCGCCGCGGAACCGCCCGACGTCGATCGTTCGCTCGCGCCCGCTCTTCAGCGCCTCGAGGTAGCGGTCGAGGCGGTGCTCGAGGCCGAGCGTCTTCCGGAAGTCGCCGCCCGTGCCCTGCGCGATCAAGCCGAGGCGAACCTCGGGCCGCTTCGCCGTCACGAGGCCAGAGACGACCTCGTGGAGCGTTCCGTCCCCGCCCACCGCGACGACGAGCTCGTGCCCGGCCTCCGCGCCCTGCCGCGCGAGCTCCGCGCCGTGGCCCGGGCGTTCCGTCATCGCGACCTCGACGGGCCCGAGCGCACGTTCGATCGCGCTCCTCAGCGCTCCGAACGTCCGCCCCGTCGCCCCGCCGCCCGAGCTCGGGTTGACGACGAGGAGAGGCTTCACGACGAGGCGTCCCCGCCGAGGTCGGTCACGCGCTTCTTCAACGTCGAGAGGACGGCGCCCGCGGTCGTGACGACGCTCGTTCCGCCGAGGTCGGCGGGCCACACGACGCCGCGGCTCTCGAGGTCCGTGACCGTGTCGGCGAGCGTTTGCGTCGGATCGCGCGGCGTCCACCCGAGCTCTCGCTCGGCGAGACTCGCGTCGAGGTACCAGGTGTGGTGCGCCATGTCCAAGCTCACGGGGTCGACCGGCAGGCTCACGCCGAGGCGATTCGAGAAGCGCTCGAGGAGCTTCGCAGAGCTCCGCGCGATCTCGGTAGCGCGCGGCATCGGGATCATGGGGCCGCGCACGCCCGACACGCGCTCGAGTCGCGCGAAGAGCTCGCGGAAGGTGAGGTTCGTCGCGCCGAGCAGGTAGCGCCGCCCCCCCTGACCTCGCTCCATCGCGAGTCGCATGCCGGTGGCCGCGTCACGCACGTCCACGTAGGAGAGGCCGCCGGGCGGGATCGCCGGGATGCGGCGCTCGAGGAAGAGCCTCACGTCGTCCGTCGACGAGCCGTTGACGTCGCCGGGGCCGAGGAGGAGCGTGGGGTTCACGCATACGACCTCGAAGAGGCCGCCGTTGTCCGGGAGCGGGGCCCCGTTCCGCTCGAAGGCGGCCTTCTCCGCGAAGAGCTTCGAGCGGTAGTACGGCCAGCGGTTCACGAGGGCGATCGGCGTCTCGTCGTCCTCCGTCGAGACCTTGTCCGGATCGTCGCTCACCGCGACGACGCCGCTCGTCGACGCGACGACGGCGCGGCGCACACCCTTCGCGATGCACGCATCGAGCACCGTGCGCGTCCCGACGACGTGCACGCGGTGGAGCTCCTCGGCGTCTTCGGGCTTCCGCGAGACCTTCCCCGCGCAGTGGAAGACGCCCTCGCATCCAGCGGCGGCGCGCTCGACGCTCTCGCGATCCAGGATGTCGCCCGTCACCTGCTCCACCTCCGGGGCGAGCTCGCCAGGCTTCCGGACGAGGGCGACGACCCGATGTCCCGCCTCGAGCAGCTGCGTGACGAGGTGACGACCGAGGAAACCGGTGGCTCCGGTGACGAGGTAGCGGCTCACCGAGCGACAGTTAGTCGCCTCCCGGGGCCTTGCCAAGAGGAGCGCGGCCCGCCGCGTCGGCCGCCCCACCTTTTCTCGATCGGGCCAGGCCTTCCGGCAGCTCCTCGCGCACACCCTCGCCGCGAACTAAGGTCGAGGCGTGCCGGCGGACGCACCCGAGGCGAAGCCCAAGCGGTTCCCCTACTACGCGCGCCTCTCCGCGAAGGACAAGGCGATCTACCGCCTGAGCGACGCCGCGCCCGCGCCGGTGCTGCCCGATGCGGCGGCCCTCCGGCCTCTCGTCGTCTTCCTCGCAGGGCAGCTCGCGACCGGCAAACGCGCGCGCGTGGCCAAGGCGACGCAGGCGGTCGCCGACGTCGTCTGCGTCCAGCTCGGCGTCCCGCTCCTGAAGGTGAAGGTCCGCGAGGTGCGGCCCCAGCTCGAGGGCGCGGAGCTGCACGGGCTCTACACCTTCGCAGCGGATGGGCGCACGCCGCTCCTCGAGGTCTGGATGCGGACGGGCGCCCGGGAAGACATCGTGAAGTTCCGGACGTTCCTCCGCACGTTCGTGCACGAGCTCGTTCACCACCTCGACGTGACGCTCCTCGGCCTCGCCGACAGCTTCCACACCCACGGCTTCTTCCGGCGCGAGTCGAGCCTCGTCCGCCAGCTCCTCGGCGAGACGCCCCGCGCGCCGCGGGGTCGAGCTCCGTCGGCGTCGAAGCAGCTCCGCCTCTTCTAGCGCGCGCCGAGGTCTCGCGCGATCGTCAGAAGGCGTCGTCGGCGGACGCCTGCGGCTCACCCGCGCCAGCTGTCCGGAGGAGCATCGCCTGCTTCGGCTCTCGGAGCGGCGCGTCCACCCCGAGCGGCTCGCCGGACCACGGATCGCGGACGTCGAGGCCGATCCGGTCGCGGGCGGGGACGACGTACTCCTCGCCGGACCACGGATCGTGGACGTCGAGCGCGAGCTTCGGCTCGAATCGCTTCGAGGTGCCGCTGACGGGCGCTCTCGTCCACGGATCGGCGCGGTCGTGCTCCGCGAGGGCCAGCGCCCCGATCGGGGCGACGTCCGGTGTCGCCGTCCGCGCCCGGAAGATCGTGGCGACGCTCGCGGCGTGCGCGCGCACCTGTGACGTCACCACGGTCGCAGTGCGAACGGCGCCGAGCGTCGTCCGGGGCGCCGGAGCCCGAGCCTCCGCCGCGCTCGCGGCGACGGCGAGGCCCATGATCACCACCGCGCCGATCCCGACGTGTCGCTGCGCCATGTGTCCATCCTGACGGCGCAGCGTCCTCTCGGCAACGGCGGCGACGTGTGGGCAACGGCCTCACGTCGCCTTTCGAAGGGGAATGCGGGTCAGCGGTCGAGCTGGAAGACCTTCTGGAACGTCATGAGGAGCCCCACGTCGTTCGACTTGATCGCGCCCGAGATGAACTCGGTCGGCGTCGGCATGTAGGCCTCGCGCACGATGCGCGTGAAGAGCTCCGGGCTCGTCTTGAGGACGCAGTCCGCCGTCCCGCCGTCGGGCTTCCCCGGCTTCACGGTGCAGCCGTCCCTGTCGACGCGCACCGTCCACTTCGCGTTCTCGTCGGTCCCGAGCGTGAAGTAGAACGACACGGGCTTGTCGACCGCGCTCTTGTCGAACTTTCCTTGGAGCTCGCCGAAGAGCGTGACGAGCGGGTGCTCCTTCGGGCCGCGCGAGTCCTCGAGCGACTCGAGCCGCGCGATGTCGAGGATCTCGCCGTTCCGCAGCGCGACGACGGCGCGATGGGCGAGCTTCGCGACCTCGCGCGCGGCGTCGGACGACGAGAGCCCCTTCGTGAGGCGCTTCATGTCCGTCACCGTGATCGGCGGTCCGATGCGCGCGAAGAGCTCGCGCTTCAGGGGGACCTTCGAGCCCTTCGGCATCGCGTCGCGCGTCCCGCCCAGGTAGAGCGGGAGGATGTCGACGCCGTACGTCAGCGCGAGGTGACCGAGGAGCGGCTTGAACTCCTTCACCTCTCCGTCCGTCGAGCGCGTGCCCTCGGGGAAGATGAGGGTCGTCTTGCCCTGCATCAGGATCTCGCCAGCCTGCCTCTCGCTCGCGCGGAGCCCGCTCTTCCGGTCGATCGCCTTCAGGTTCGTGAAGTTCTCGAAGAACACGCGCTGCAGGCTGTTCTTCTCGAAGAAGTAGTCCTGCGCCGCGAGGGTGACGATGTCCTCTCCGTACGTGCCGAGGGCATGGCGCGCGAAGCCCATGTCGAGGTGGCTCGCGTGGTTCGCCGCCACGATCGTGTTGCGGTTGTGCGGGATGAACGCGCTGCCGCTGACCTTCGAGTGCATCAAGCCGCCGTAGAACATGTCCTGCATGCGCCCGATGAGGCGCTTGCCGGTCTCCTGCACGGCCTCGGGGAGGACGACGTCGGCCTTCGCGCCCGCCTTCTCCTGCTCGCGGCCCTCGATCTTGTAGCGAGAGGCCACCCTCGGCGGCGGGCGGAGGCTCGCGCGCTCCGTCCCGACGAGCGCCTCGACGTCGGCCACCGTCCCGCAGCCCTGGAGGTGCTTGGGATCGATCGTGCCGTACTTCGCCTCGAGCGCGACGAGGAGCTCCGTGAGGCCGAGCGAGTCGAACCCGAGCTCGTCCCCCATCGTCATGTCGCCGTGGATGTCGGCCGGGCTCTTGCCCTTCACCGCCGCGATCGCGACGCGCACGGGGGTCGTCGGCGCGTCTCCCTCGGCGCTGTCCGGCCGCGAGGTCGCGCGGATCATCCGTTCGAGGAGCTGCCGCGCCTCGGTGCGCTTCACCTTCTTCGTGGCCGTTCGCGGGAGGGGCGCGTCGTAGAAGTGCACGATCGTCGGCTGCTGGACGTACGGCAGCTTCGCGATCGCCTCGCGGAGGGACTTCTGCGCGCGGTCCATGCGCGTCTTCCGATCGATCGCGTCGTCCGCGGCGGGCACCGCGATGCATCCGACGCGCTCGCCGCCGCTCCGCCCCGTGACGCCGACGACCGCGAGCTCCTCGACGTGGAGGACCTTGCCGAGCTTCCGCTCGACGTCGTCGGGATACACGTTCTCGCCGCTCGCCGTGACGATGACGTCCTTCACGCGGCCGACGAGGACGAGGCGCCCGCTCCGATCGAGCTTCCCGAGGTCGCCCGTGTGGAGCCACCCGTCCTCGCTCTTCACCGTCCGCGTGGCCTCGTCGTCCGTGTAGCCCGCCATCACGTTCGGGCCCTTCGCGAGGACCTCGCCGACGCCGTGCTCGTCGGGCGAGTCGATCTTGATCGAGACGCCCGGGATCGCCTTGCCGACCTGGCCGGCCGGCGAGCCGGCCTTCGCGACGGTGAGCACCGGCGCCGCCTCGGTGAGGCCGTAGCCCTCGGCGAGCTTGAAGCCGAGCCCGGTGAAGAGCTTCTGCGTCCCCTCCGGGAGCGCGGCTCCGCCGGAGATGAGGTACTTGATGTTGCCGCCGAGCCCCTGGTGGACCTGCCCGAAGAGCAGCTTGCCGAGGTCGAGCCCGGTCGACTTGCCGAGCATGCGATTGAGGTCGGTGCCGACCTCGAACACCTTCTCCGCGATCGCTCCGCGCGCCTTCACCTGGGAGAGGATGCGCCGCTCGAGCAGCTGCCAGACGGCGGGCACGCCCACCATCGCCGTGGCGCGTGACGCCTCGAGACCCTTCGCGACGCGGTCGCCCTTCAGCTCGTCGAGGTACACGACGCGCGCTCCTCGCGAGAAGGGGAGCAGCATGCCGCACGTGAACTCGAAGGTGTGGTGGAGCGGCAGGACGGAGAGGACGCGGTCTCCCGACGAGAGCGGGAAGAGAGGCGCCAGCGCGGCGACGAGCGACGTGAAGTTCGCGTGCGTGAGCTTCACGCCCTTCGGCTTCCCCGTCGTTCCGCTCGTGAAGATGAGGCTCGCGACGTCGTCCTCCCACACCTCCACGGCGGGGCGGTCGAGCGCTTCGCCCTCGGAGGGGCCTTGCGTGAGCTCGGCGAAGCGCTTCGCGAGCACGGCCGGCGTCTCGGACGCGACCTTCGCCCCGCACGCGGCGAGGACCTTCTCGTCCCACAGGACGACCTTCGCCTCGCTCTCGCGGACGACGTTCACGAAGAGGCTCGGCTCGATCGCCGGGTCGACCGGCACCGCCGTGGCGCCCGCGCGGACGACGCCGAAGAACGCGATCGGCCAGTCGGGGTGGTTGTGGCCGGAGAGGACGACGCGGTCGCCCTTCTTCACGCCGAGCGCGGCGAGGCGCGCGGCCACGGCGTTCGCGCGCGCTCGCACGTCACGGAAGGTCGTCCGCGCGATGCCGTCCTCCTCGAGGCGTCCGAACGCGAGCGCGTGCTGGTGACGCTCCGCCATCTGATCGACCAGCGAGACGAGCGTCGCGTGCGACTTGAGCGGCGCGAGCTCCTTCTTGTAGCGCTCCTCGAGCCAGGGGATGACCCGCTTCTCCATCGCCGGCATGTGCTGGTTCATCCAGTAGTCGGCGAAGTCGAGCTTCTCCGGCCACCAGGGCAGCTTCTGACGATCCTCCTGGGACATCCGCGCGAAGGCCGCGCGCGTGTTCGCGCAGGAGAAGGGGCCCTTCTCCTGGATCGTGAACGGCGAGAACAGCCGGAGGATGTGATCGATCTTCTCCTCCTGTCGCGCCACGTTCTCGAGCGCGGAGGCTGCCGGCTTGCCGATCGACGCGACGGGGCCGGGCGCCGTGCGGAGCATCGACGCGAGGCCGCGCGCCGAACGGGCGAGCGCGCGCGGCCCGAACGTGTCGTAGCGGTCCATCGTGACCGCCGCGGGCTCCATGTACTCCTGGATCAGGTTCACGAACGGATTGCCCGTGCCCTTCCGCTGGTAGTACTTCCGCTTGTAGAGCGCGGTGAGCTCGCCGCTGCGCTCGGCGCTGAAGGGGTTCACGTCGCTCGCGCCGTACTGGTAGACGGGCTTCGCGGTCCCCTCGAGGAGCTCCGCGAGGGTCATGATCATCCCCGCGCAGACGAGGTCGGAGGGGACGAAGTCGAGCACGCCCTTGCCGAGCGGGACCTGGTGGTGGCCCTTCATGGCGAGGAAGATGATCGGCGCGCTCGTGCCGATGCCCTCGTTCCAGCCGGGGAAGGGGAACTCGACCGTGCTCTCGCAGCACGCGGGCCGCGCGATCGTGAAGGGGAGCCCCGAGCGCGCGATGATCTGCTCGCCGATGCTCTTCGTGTACGTGTAGATGTTCGGCCAGCCCCAGTGCGTCGCGCGCTCGAGGCCCGCCTCGACGAGGCGATCGGACACCCAGCGACGCTTCACGGCGCGGAGCTCCTCCTCGAGGGGCTTGCCCGTCGTCGGCTCGCCGCGGCGGCTCAGGTTGTTCGTCGCCTTCTCGAGGAACTCGCTCTGACGGAACGCGTCCTCGCAGCGGCTCTTCGCCTGCTTGATGAGATCGAGGCAGTCGGTGATCTCGCGCTCGGGGTCCCAGAGCTCGCTGCCGAGCTCCGCCGCGCGCGGGAAGGGGTGCTTCTCGCCGGGCATCTCCTCGAGCGCGAGGCCCTTCCGGTTGCCGACGACGTAGCACGTCGACGTGTGCATCAGCGGCGCGTCGCCGAGCGCGCGCGCGAGCTCGATGAGGTTCTGCGTCCCGAACGCGTTCGTGTCGAGCGCCTCGTCGAGCGGCGGGTTGAAGTCGACGACGCCCGCGACGTTCACGACCGCGTCGATGGTGCGACGGAGCTCCTTCACGAGGCCCTGATCGATGCCGCAGAGCGGGAGACCGACGTCGCCGTCGATCGGGACGATCTTCGCGCGGAGGAACGCGTCGAACCCGTCACCGTGCTGATCGCGGAGCGGCTTCATCGCCTCGCTCGTCGCCACCTCCGACCAGAAGCGCTCCTCGCTCGTCTTCGTCTTCGACTTGCGGACGAGGAGGAAGATCTTGCCGACCTCGGGATACTTCGCGAGGAGCATGATCCAGAAGATCTTGCCGAGGAACCCCGTGCCGCCGAGGAGCAGGAGGCGCGCGCCCTCCATCTGGGCCTTCACGTCGAGCGCAGGAGGCGGCGTCGCCGGCGCCGTGCTGCCGTTCGTTCCGTGATGGCCGTGGGAGTCGTGAGGTTGCGGCATGGGGGAGGCGCTCAGTTACCCCACGACCGGACATGCGGCAAGGCCTCCGGACGAGCCGAAATGCGTGTGGAACCGAGGGGCTGGGGCCGCTGCCGCTCGCATCAGGGCACGCAGGCGATACCGTGGAGCCGCGTGCCCGTGAAGAGGCGCAGCGCGGGGTGATGACGAGCGAACGACGCGGCCCCCGATGTCGTCCTCATGCGACGATCGAGGGCCGCCGGATCCAGGCGTCCGGTCCACACGCCGCGATCGACATCACCTGGCGGAGACCCGGGTTTCCGGGACGCGAGGTCGTGAGGTGGTCTCATGTGGTTGCATGTGGTCTGCGGGGTGCTACACGCTCGGCATGACCAAGCTCGTCGCGCTTTTCGGCTTCGCCTTTCTCGCTCTCACCAGTGTCGGCTGCTCGGCCGAGACCGACGCCGACGAAGGTGGCGACGAGGCCATGAACGAGGACGATCTCCGCACGGCGGGGATCAAGTCGATCAAGGTCGGGCGGAGCGCCGGGTTCCGGCCGCCGCCGCAGCCCGGGAAGTGCTGGCCCGCGGGCTCCTGGTCGTTCGACTTCGAGACCCGGAAGCTCACGGGCGACGCGTGCGTCGACGAAAAGCCCGCGACGATCGACCTCACGCTGAGCGAGGCGGACGCCGCCCGCGTGAAGAAGGCCGTCTCCGACGTGCGCGTCACGACCCGTCCCCAGGCCTGCCCGACCGACATGCCGATCACCTCGCTCGTCGTGAAGCGCGCGAAGTCCGAGACCCGCTACGTCGACCAGCGCGCCTCGTGCGGAAGCTCCTCGATCCCGGCGAAGGCGGGGCTCGGCGAGCTCTTCGACCTGATGCAGGAGCTCAGCGCGAACCCGGCGGCCACGCTCCCCCCCTGCGTCCGGACCGGTTGCTCGGGTCAGATCTGCGCCGACTCGCACCGCATCTCGACCTGCGAGTTCCGCCCGGAATACGCGTGCTACCGGAGCGCGGCGTGCGAGCGCGGCGCGGACGGCCAGTGCGGCTTCCGGCAGACGCCGGAGCTCGCGGCCTGCATCGCCAGCAAGTGACGGCGTAGCCCTGTAAGGGCTGCCCACCCGGCGCGTTCTCCTCCCGTCTTCGGACAGGAGGAGAAACTCGCCCATGATGCTCGCCCGCCGCTCGCCCTTCGTCGCCGTCGTCCTCGCCCTCGTCGCCGGTTGCGGCGGCGGTCACCAAGAGGCCGCGAAGTCGCCGTCGCCCGAGAGCGGCGCGGCCGGAGCACCCGCGGCCGAAGCGCCGTACGCAGCGACGGAGAGCGCGCCGCGCGAGGCGACGTCCGAGAGGGGCGACGCGAAGCAAGACGAGTCGAGGCCCGCCGCGCGGGTGCAGGCCCAACCGCGCCCCGTCGCGCCCGGACAGGCGCC